>JBIKTV010000171.1:0-11208 GCA_044347905.1 Myxococcota bacterium | reverse complement strand
CCGCCATGGACTGGGGCGATGTGCAGCGGCTGGTGGTCTGCGGCGCCTTTGGCCACACCCTAGATATCCGCCACGCTCAAGAAACCGGGCTCTTGCCGCCGATCGATCCCGCGCGGGTGGAGCTTTATGCCAACGCCACCCTGGCCGGCTGCGAGCGGCTGCTGTTGGCTGAGGATCGCGAGCGCCTGGCCGCGGAGCCCTTCAGACGCGTGAACGCGATCAACCTCTCTTTGGCGCCCGGGTACGATGCGAATTTCATCGACCACCTGCGGCTTCAACCTGTGCCCCCCGTGCAGAAGGGCAGGATTCCCCATGCTTGATGAGATCATCCGCTCCTACAACACCGCGGTGTTTGACACCGACAAGCAAGCCGCCTTTGCCGTTGTGGATGACGCCCTGGCCAGAGGTCTGGAGGCGGAGACCATCGTCTTTGAGGTGGTGATCCCGGCTGTAGAGCAGATGATGTCGCACATCGCCAAGGATCCAGACGCCAACCTCGCGCAGCACTTTATGACGGCCCAAATCGCCGCCGAAGTGACCGAGCGCATGTTGGTCAAATTCGCCCGCCCGCCGCCGATCATCGGCTGTGTGGTCATCGGCACGGCCCGCGGCGATTTGCACTCGCTCGGCAAGCGCATCGTGATGGGCTGCCTCAAGGCGCTGATGGTCGATGCGGTGGATCTGGGCGTCAATGTGACCGCGGAACAGTTTGTCGACGCGGCGATTGCCCACAACGCCCAGGTGATCGCGGTGTCGGCGATGATGGCGCACACGGCCAACGGCGACCAAGGCGTGCGCAGGGTTCGCCAGCTCCTGCGCGAGCGCGGCCTTGAAGACCGCTTCAAGATCGCCGTGGGCGGCGCGCCCTATCGCTTTGACGGCGAGCTCTACAAGGCCGTGGGCGCAGACGGCTGGGCCGCGGACGGCATCACCGCGGGGCGCGTCATCGTCGAGCTGATCCGCCAGCAGAAGCAGGAGGCGTAAAGTGAATCCGCTCAGCATTCTGACCGCGGCGATTCAAGGCACACCGGCGCCGCGCATTCCGGTGTTTTGCAACCTGCTCGACCAGGGGGCGCGCGAACTTGGTCTGAGCCAGCAGGCGTATTACAGCCGCGGCGAACACGTGGCCGAGGCCCAGCTGCGCATGAACCGCCGCTACGGCTATGACAATGTGTGGGGCCTGTTCTATGTGGGAAAAGAGGCTGAATTCTTTGGCGACACCCAGATCTTGTTCGCCGACGACGGCGCGCCCAACGTAGCCAGCTACGCGATCCAGACGTGGGACGACATCGCCAAGCTCCAGGTGCCCGACGACCTAACAGCGCATCCAGCCTGGACCGAGACCGCGAATTGCATGCGGATCCTGCGCAGCGAGGTCGGGGCCACCCATCCGATTTGCGCTTATCTGACGGCCTCGACCTCCCTGCCGATTCTGCTGATGGGCATGGAGAAATGGCTGGAGCTCCTGCTGACCGGCCCGGCCGATCTGCGCGATTTGCTGCTGGCCAAGTGTTCAGAGTTCTTTCAGAAAGAGGTGCAAGCCTACCGAGACGCCGGGGCCAACGTGCTGGTGTACTCAACGCCGTTTGGCACCGTCGATTTTGTGGGGCGCAAGCGCTTTGAGAGCCTGTCTCTGCCCTGGATGAAGCGCGATCTGGCCCCCGGCGGGGTCGGCGGCATCGTGTACTACTGCGGAATGGCGCCGTTTAACAGCGTGATTAGCGATGTGATCGACCAACTGGGCATCGCGATGCACTACGTGAGCCCCCTGGCCGATCTGGCGCAAGCCAAGACCATCATCGACGGCAATTGCCCGCCGGGCAGCGCCCACCTCACCTGCGGCGTAATCGACGACATCAAGCTGATCCACTGTAGCCCGGCACAGACGCGCGCCGAAGTGGAGCGGCTCATCGCCATCGGCACCCAGGGCGGTCGCCAGGGCAGCCACTTCTTGTTTGGCACGGGGGTGATGCCGATGGCCATCCCGGAGGCCAACATTGTTGCCCTTCTAGAAGCCGCCTTTGCGTTTGGGAGGCTGACATGAGCGCGCCGCTGGTCCTGGTCGGCTGTGGCATCCTGCAAAAGGAGGTCGATTTCCTCATCCGCAAGAACGGCTGGCCGGTGACGACCTGCTGGCTGCGCTCGGCGCTCCACAACTACTTTGACCAGCTGTACCAGGAGTTGGACCAGGGGCTCAGGGACGCCGAACAGGCCGGCCACCGCGCAGTGGCCTTTTACGGCGCCTGCCACCCCCGCATGGACCATTTGCTGCAGTCGCACCACACCTGCCGCACAGAGGGCCAGAACTGCGTGGCCATGCTGCTGGGCTATGAGCTGTTCATGGAGCGGCTTTGCCAGGGCAGCTACTTCTTGCTCGAGGACTGGGCCCTGAGCTGGGAGCCGATGATCACCGAGTGTTTTGGCCATAATGTCAGTGTTATACAAGAGATTTTCCACGCGAGCCACACCTCCATGGTCGCCATCCGCACGCCGTGTTCAAGCGACTTTGCCCAGGCCGCGCAAGCAGCGGCGCGCTTGGTCGATTTGCCGCTGGAGTGGATGGAGGTCGACCTCAGCCAATTGGAGAGCGTGTTGGCCGCCGTGATCGCCCAAAGCGAGCGACAGGACACCCCTGGATGACTACAGAAATGCCCCTTCTCGTCGAGCTTGAAGAGCTCCGGGCCCGCAACAAGCGGCTGGCGGAGGACAAGGCCTACCTGCAGCTGGTCATCCGCCTGACAGAGCAGGTCAACCCCCTGTCTGGGCTGGATAACATGATCACGGCGGTGCTCTCTGGCATCATCGAGACGATTGGCGGCACGGACATCCACATTTGGTACTGGCTGGGCCAGGAGATTCGCCATGCCGATTTCCTCTCCGGCGGCGCCTCGGTCCCGGTCGCGGCGATTGAAGAGCCCCTGGCAAAGCGGGCCGTGCAGGAGCTTCGCTTTGTTGAAGAAACCCTTGATGCGACGTCGGCGATGCTGCACGGCGACATGATGTCAGGCGCCTGGGCCTGGGCCTTTCCGCTGCTGACTGGCCAGGAGCTGGTGGGTGTCATCAAGCTAGAGGGCTTGCACATCAGCGGGACGCGGCTGCGCAACTACTTGCCCATTTTTTTTCAGCATGTCGCCCTGATTCTGGCCAGCGAGGTGCGCAGTCGGCTGCGCTTTCAGGCGGAGGAGGCCCTGCGAGCCAGTGAGAAGAAGCTGGCCGAACACCGCGATCACCTAGAAGAATTGGTGGCCACCCGCACGGCCGAGCTGGCTGCGGCGCGCGACGCGGCTGAGGCGGCCAGCCGGGCCAAAAGCACCTTCCTGGCCACGATGAGCCACGAGCTGCGCACGCCGATGAACGCCATCCTGGGCCTCACCTACCTGCTGCGAACGGAGTCCACACCGGCCCAGGCCGAGCGGCTGCACAAAATCGACGCCGCCGGCAAGCACCTGCTGTCGATCATCAACGACGTGCTCGATATCTCCAAGATTGAGGCCGGCAAGGTCGAGCTGGAGCACCGGGACCTTTCCCTCTCTTCCGTGCTAGATCACGTGCGGTCCATGCTCAGCGATAGCGCCCGCGAGAAAAATCTGGAGATCGCGGTAGAAACCGACGCCGTTCCGGCCTGGCTGCACGGCGACGTGATCCGCCTGCGCCAAGCGCTGATCAACTACGCCAGCAATGCCCTAAAATTTACCGAACACGGCCACATCACCCTGGCCTCGCGGCTGCTTGAAGACCGCGGTGACGACCTGCTCGTTCGCTTTGAGGTGCGCGACACCGGGATTGGCATTGCCCCAGACCAGCTGGCCAACTTGTTTCAGCCCTTTGCCCAAGGCGACGCTTCGACCACCCGCAACCACGGCGGCACGGGGCTTGGGCTCGCCATCACCCGGCGGCTGGCCACGATGATGGGCGGCACGGCCGGCGCGGAGAGCGTCCCCGGGCAAGGCAGCACCTTTTGGTTTACGGCGCTTTTGCGGCGCGGCCACGGCATTGAGCCGGCCCATGTGGAAGGCCCTGCGACAGCCCAAGCCGAATTGCGTCTGCGGGCATTGGCCCACGCTCGCCCGCTGCGCGTGCTGCTGGCGGAAGACAATCCCGTCAACCGCGAGGTCGCGCTGGAAATGCTGCATGGGGTCGGCCTCATCGTGGACATCGCGGAAGACGGGGCTGTCGCTGTTGAAAAGGCCCGCCAGAACACCTACGACGCCGTGCTGATGGACATCCAGATGCCGCGCCTAGACGGTCTGGACGCCACCCGCGCCATCCGCGCCTTGCCGGGCTGGCAGCAGACCCCCATCCTGGCCATGACGGCGAACGCCTTTGATGAAGACCGCCAGGCCACCGTGCGCGCCGGCATGAACGACCACATCGCCAAGCCGGTGGAGTGCGAGCAACTGTACGCCACCTTGCTCCACTGGCTGGCCGCCGCTGGGCAGTACGCCCCAGCCCAGGCGACGGCGCAGGCGCTTGCCCCCGCACTGCCGGCGTCCAACCCGAAAGCCAACCAAGCCGACGCCGATCTTTACGCCCACCTCAGGGCGATTGCCAGCCTTGACGCAGACGCCGGCCTGCGGCTGCTGAGCGGCAAGCTCCCTACCTACCGGCGAATGCTCAAGCTTTTTGTCGATGGCCACAGCGGCGATCCAGCCCGCGTGGCCGACCTGATCGAACGAAACGACCTCGCCAGCGCAGAGAAGGTCGCGCACGGCCTCAAAGGCGTGGCGGGAACCTTGGGGGCGCGGCCGATTTACGAGCTGGCCGGCGCCCTGAGTGCGGCGCTCCGGCTCGGCGATCGCCCTGCGGCCTTGGCGGCCCTGGCACCGCTGACCGAGCACCTGAATGCGCTGATGGCCGCGCTGCACCTCGCGATCGCCGATCCTGCGGGCGAGGTTGCCGCGACACCGCCGGGCGGCGGGTCTTAGGAAGAGTCCCGAACCCAGAAGCCTGTCTTGCTTCACTTTCAGCCAGTTGCCACCGCCACTCCGGCAGCGCTAGGAGCCTATTGCCATCTTTGACGACGGGCACCTAGGCACAGCTGGGCGACGCGACCGTTTTGTGCGGCCTAAGCCCAGCCATTTTGACCGCAAGCTGGACTTCTGCGACCTTAGCCGTCGCGTTTGGGGCTCGGTGCTCCAAGCAATTCCAAGAGGCGGCGTTCATCCCAGGTGGCCGTCCGCGAGGGATCGGCGCCCTTTTGCCGAAGCAAGCACGCAGGAGTAGACCATGGCTTGGCGATCAGAGATTTTTTCCAGGACGGTAGCGCGTTTGGCCCTGCTGGTGGTTGCCTCTGCAACCCTGCTGACGGCGCTGGCCCTCCCCAGCACGGCGCACGCCAAAGCGCGCTGGGCGGGACCTTTTCTGATCCTGGGCCCGGGATACAGCACCAAAAGCGGCGAGATGGGCGTGCCGATTCCGGACACCACCGGCGGCACCGGCACCGCGACCAAGCTCAGCAGCCTGCCCAAGGAAAAGTACGACGCGGCCGTCCGCACGGACAAAGGCAACGGCGTGGGTCTGGACCTGCAGCTGGGCTACAACATCTTGGGTTTTGCCTCGATCTGGGCAGACTTGGCGTGGCACGGCTCCTTTGGCAGCTCGCTTGAGACGGCTGGCACGGGCGGCGGCGCGCTGATGGTGGGTCTGCACCCCTTGAGGCTAATCGGCGACGACCTTTCGATCGACGTGCGGGTGTTTGGCGGCTACGGCCTCTATGAAATCAACCACTACAATGAAGATGGCACCCAGGCTGCGGTCAAAGGCAAAGCCTGGACCGGCAACAACATCACCCTGGGCGGCTCCTTTGAGTATCGCCTGACCGACTCGGCCATCTCTTTTGGCTTGGACGTTCGCCAGGTGTTTGGCCGCTACAACACCTGGGTCTACAACTTTGACAATGATATCCGCTCGCAAATCGCCGAGTCCGTCCACAAAGACCGCTTTGAGGCCCACGCGACGATTGGCTTCCACCTGTAGCAGTCGAGCGCCAGAATCCGCGCTGGGCTAGCGAGATGGGCCCGCGCGGGCTTTGGAGACTGCGGCGAATTCTGCTGCAAGCGCGCGATCATCCAGCCCGCGGGCGAGCGATGAGCACCCCGTAGGGGCGGTGTCCTACACCGGTCGGCGCTTCGCCGACTGCCAGCGCGGTCGGCGCCTCGCCGGCGCCCCCCAACCTCAGCGCATCGGCGCAGGCCGCGGCCGCTCGTAGACCGACAGCAGCGGAACGCCCTCTAACGCCTGCTGGAACACCGGCGCGCGGGTGGCGTAGTCGCGCATGGCGTCGACCTCAAAGTCGTCGTGGTCCTTCTGGTGGTGGTAGAAGCCCATCGCCGTGCCTTCCGGGCCGTAGGAGAAGCGCAGATCGCGGCGGAACCAGCCCTCGCGCTGGTACATCAGGTAGGCCCAGTAGGCGCACTTGTGAAACCAGATGGAGGCGTTGGCCGGGGCGTGCTGGTTGACGTACTCCAGGCCCGCCCGCGTCGAGCCGCCCCAGAATTGCCGCTGCATGCCGGCCTGGGCCGCGCCGGCGACGCCGCCCACCAGCTCGTTGTAGTAGGCCGAGCCGTCGCGGTAGCTCTCTGCCGTCGCTTGCGCTGCGGGCGCCAAAAGCAGCAGGGCCAACAGCCAAGCCGCGGCGCTGGCCACCAGCCCTGGGCGCCACACCTCGCCGGCCAGCGGAGAAAGGGCTTGGGGTGTCGGCCCCTGGGCCAAGCGCCGCCACATCGACTGCACGCCGCGGGCGCCGATCAGCAGCAGGAACGGAAAAGCCGGCATCCAGTGCTTGGTGCCGCCAAAGATCGGCGTGCCGGGCATGGAGATCAGCGCCAGCGGCCACAGGGCGGACAGCAGCACCAGCCGATCCCAGGCGCGCAGCTCTGAACAAGTGCCGTCCGCCGCTGGGGTTTCGCCAAAGAGCCAGCCGTCGCGGCGTTCAAGCGGCGTGGCCGGCGGGTGCAAGCGCTGCCGGCGCAGCGGCCCGTACACCGCCAGCAGCCCAATCAGCACGGGCGCCAGCAGCGTCAGCGGCCAGGTCAGTGCGGTCATCACCCACGGAAACGCCGCGGGAAACGGCGGATAAGCCAGCACTTGGCCAAAATAGGTCTGCATGTAGTGATCGTGGTGCAGGTGGAATTCGATCCAGCGCAGCAGGTTGTCCAGCGTGTCGACCCAAAGCAGCGGCCAACCGGCCACCAGGATCGCCGGACCGATGAACAGCATCGCCACAAAAACCCCTGGCACAGGCGGCAGTTCAAGGCGAATCTTGGGCGACGCCAGCGCCAGCAGCCCCAGGCCCAGCCCGGCCACCGGGTGCAACAGCCACGCCCCCAGCACCAGCCCCAGCAGCGCGACCCCGGCGTGGGCCAGCAGCTGCCGGCGGCTCAGATCGGCGTGCAAGGCGATGCGCTTCTCTGCCAGCGCGCTCCAGAACCACACGCCCACCAGCGGCACCGGCAGAAACAGCGCATTGTGCTTGGTCAAAAGCGCGATGCCCCAGGCCACAGCGGTGATCCAGATCCAAGGCCGCGACCAGAGCGCCCGCTGCCAAGCCAGCACCGTGAGCATCAGCGTGGCCACCGTGGTCGTGTCAAAAGTCGTGAGGTGGGCGTTCCAAAAAGCTTGGGGAATCGCCAAGTAGCCCAGCGCCGCCAGCAGAGCAAACGGCCGCTCCAGCCGCCCCTTGCCCGCCGCGGTGAGCCGACCGGCAAAGAACAGCCGCCCCGCCAGGTAGATCAGCGCGACAATCAGGCCGCCAAATACCGCAGTGGGAAAGCGCATAGCCGTGGATTCGCTAAAGATCTGCGCGCGGCGCTGCTCCATCGTCTCGCAGCCGGTGCGGCGAATCAGCTTGCCGTCGCCATCGGGTCCGGGCCCAGGGCACGCCTGCTTGAGCTTTTCGAGATCGACATCTGCGGCCAGCTTGACCACGGCGCGCGAGGCAAACCGCTCGACCACCTGGCCCTGAACCAAGCGGCGGCCGCGCGGGGACGGGTCCTGGCCCACCAGCTGCGGCCGCAGCACCTGCACAGCTGCGCCGACCTGGTAGCCGTGGGCCGGGCCCAAACCGTGAATTTCCGCCATCACCGCGCGATCTTGCAGGCGGATCTGCTCTAGCGGCCTGAGCTTGCGCCCCAGGGCCCGCCAGGAGAAGCCAAACAGGATCTTGTCGAGCGGCGGATGTTCCGAATTGCCGCGCCAGGTCTCCAGAATTTCGCTGCGGCTCAAGGCCTTCTTGCGCTCTTCGCCGCCTTTTTCAACGCGGACAAACCAGTCCTGGTAGCGCTCCGCGTACTCAAAGTAGAAGGCCTCATCGCGCACAAAGCCCATGTCATTGGTGGCGACGATGAGCGCGACACTGCCGAGCCAAAGCAGCAGCGCCACCAGCAAATCGCCCCCCCTTCCCGCGGGTTGACGGACTGATGGCGCGTCGGCTTGGCGCTGGTCGGCGGCGTTTGGCACGGCGTCCTAGGCCAGCTCGGCCAGCATGAGCGCCGGCTGCTCCAGGTACTCGCGCACCGCTTGGACAAAGGCCGCGCCGATGTGGCCGTCGATCAGCCGGTGGTCAAAAGAGCACGACATGTACATGCGCTCGCGGATGACGATGCGGTCGTCGATGACCACGGGGCGCTTTTCCACCTTGTGCAGGCCCAAGATCGCCACTTCTGGGTAATTGATGATGGGCGTGGCGAACATGCCGCCGATCTTGCCAAGCGAGGTGATGGTAAAGGTCGAGCCGCTCATGTCCTCTGCAGGCAAGGTCCCGGCGCGGGCCCCTTCGCCCAAGCGCTTGACTTCCGTGATCAACTCGCGCATCGACAGCTTGTCTGCGTCGCGAACCACCGGCACCATCAGCCCGGCATCCGTCGCCGCAGCCACGCCGATGTGGTAGCGCTTTTTCAGCACGATCTCGCCCGCGGCGTCGTCGACCGAGGCGTTCAGATAGGCAAACTCAGGCTTTTTCAGCGCCAGCCCCACGGCCTTGATCACAAACGGCAGGTACGTCGCCTTGAGCCCCAGCTTCTCCAGCGCGGCGCGCAGCTCAGAGACCGCGGTAAAGTCGATCTCTTCCACGTAGGTAAAGTGCGCAGCAGTGTCTTTGGACTCGCGCATTTTGCCGTGAATCCGCTTGCGCAGGCCCTTGAGGCGCACGCGCTCTTCGTCAGCGCCGGGGGCCAGAGCCACGGCAGCGCGGGCCGGCTTGGGCGCGGCAGGGGCGGCCACCGGCGCGGGGGCGGAGACCGGCGCGGCGGTTTTTGCCGGCGGAACGGCGATTTTGCCAGCCAGGGCCGCGGCCCAGGCCTGCACGTCTTGCTGGGTGACCCGGCCTTGATCGCCGCTGGCGGGGACGTCAAACAGGTCCACGCCCAGCTCTCGGGCGAGCTTGCGGGTGGCCGGGGCGGCGCGCACCCGCTCATCGGCGTCGCGCTTGGCCGCCACCAACGGCACCGCAGCGACCGGGGCGGCTGCTGCCGCGGGTGCCGCCGCGACGGTCGCAGGCGCCGCTGGGGCCGCCGGGGCCAAAACCGCAGCCGCAGCGCCACTTTCTTCGATGGTCACCACCACCGAGCCCACGGGCACCATGTCGCCTTCGCCAAAGTGGCGCTTGGCCACCGTGCCGGCCTTGGGCGAGGGGATGACGGCCGAGACTTTGTCGGTCAGGACCTCAAAAAGCGGCGTATCCTCTTGAACCTGCTGGCCATCTTCGACCAACCACTTGGTCAGCTCGCCCTCGACCACGCCCTCGCCGATGTCCGGCAGCTTGAATTCAAACGCCATGGGCCCCTCAATCTGGTTGGTTCGCCGGGATTCATCGGTCAGCGCCAGAGAATCCCGCAGGTTCGTCGATGGTGTCCGGAACTACCGGTAACTCGCGGTCTTGCGCAGCGCCGCCAGCACCCGCTGGGGGTCGGGCATGTAGGCCGCTTCTAGGGTGTAGGGAAACGGCGTGTCCCAGCCCGTCACCCGCAGCGGCGGCGCCTGCAAGTGATCAAAGCAGTGTTCGCCGATGAGCGCCAGTAATTCCGCGGCAAACCCGCACGTGCGCGGCGCTTCATTGGCCACCACCACCCGGCCGGTCCGCAGCCCAGAGGCCACCAGCGCCGGCAGATCCAGGGGCACCAAGCTGCGCAGGTCGATCAACTCGACGTCAATGCCCTCCGCCTCGGCCAATTCCGCCGCCTTGGCGCAGGTGTGGACCATGGCGCCATAGGTCACCAGGCTCACCGGCGTGCCGCGGCCCTGCAGCTCTCGCACCGTGCTGGCCTTGCCAAATTCGACGGTGTAATGGCCCTCTGGCACCTCGCCCAGGGGGTGGGCGCTCCAGTTGGTGCCGTGATCCGGGCCGCGGTAAACGCGCTTGGGCTCAAATACCATCACCGGGTCGGCGCTCTGCAGGGCAGACAGGAGCAAACCCTTGGCGTCGTAAGGGTTTGATGGAGCCACCACCACCAAGCCGGCCTGATGGCAAAACACCGCTTCCGGCGACTGCGAGTGGTAGTGGCCACCGCGAATGCCCCCGCCAAAGGGCGTGCGGATCACCATCGGCGCCGGGAATTCGCCGCCTGAGCGGTAGCGCGCCTTGGCCAACTCGTTGACGATCTGGTCATAAGCCGGGAAGATGAAGTCAGAAAACTGGATCTCAGCCACCGGGCGCAGGCCGTACATCGCCATGCCGATCGCCGTGCCGATGATCCCGGACTCGGCCAGCGGCGTGTCGATCACCCGATCTTCGCCAAACTCTTCTTGCAGGCCGACCGTGGCGCGAAAAACCCCACCAAATTTGCCGACATCCTCGCCCAGCAACACCACCGTCGGGTCGCGGCGCATCGCCACCGCCAACGCGTCATTGACGGCCTGGATGATGTTCATGCGCGCCATGCGTCCCTCACGACCGAGCTGAAACCTGCTTGCGGATTGACGATTCTGCGGATACGGCTGCCGCAACGCCCTGAGGTTCGCCAAACCCTCGGCGCTGCGGACGGTACCACGGCGCAGAGTTCGGCAAAAGCGGGGGTGTCGGCAAAACTGCCGCTGGGGGTCTTGACAGCCAGCGCGAGTAGCGGCATCCTGTCGGCGCTTTCGAGCTTGGCGCCCGCCGCGCCAGTTCGGTCGCATCGGGGTGTAGCGCAGCCTGGTAGCGCACTTGCTTCGGGAGCAAGGAGTCGCTGGTTCAAATCCAGTCACCCCGACCGTCACGGGCGCCCTTCCTGC
>JBIKTV010000622.1:0-3148 GCA_044347905.1 Myxococcota bacterium | reverse complement strand
GCAGCCGACACCGACGCGACCGCCCCCAGCGACGCCGCCGATGCCGCTGACACCGCCCAGCCCAAGGTTTTTGCCGCCGTCGCCGGGGCGCGCTGTGCCCCCGCGGAACGCATTGGCCTTGTCTCCGTCTACGCCCAGTCCGGCAGCCCCGGCGCCCTGGACGCTTCGGCCGCCGTCAACGACATCGCCGATCCGCGCCTCGCCAAGGCCGCCAAGCTGAGCGACGCCGCCTGCGGCTTCTTTGAACAGCTGGCCGTTGCCCCGTGCGGCCCCTGTCCATCGGGCAAAATGTGTGGACCCAGCGGTAGTTGTACGGCGATGCCCGTGGCCGCCAGCGACGTCAAGCTGTTGATCAGGTCTGGCAACCAGGTGCAGACCTTGGAGGCCAAGGACGCCAGCGGTGCGTACGGGACGGTGACGCTCGCAGGCAAGAGTTTTGCCGTGGAGCTCCAGTGGGCCGGACTCACTGTGACCTTGGGCGACACGGCTGTCCCGCCCGAACTGGCCGAACTCACGGGCAAGCTCAGCGGAGGCTACGACAAGCCCTCGGCGCTCGACCTGACCTGGACGCCGCCGGCCGACGCCGCCACGCTGTTTACCCACATCCCCATCAACCACCACGCCGGCGCCCAGACCTTTACCGAATGCGCCGTGCCGGCCTCGGCGGGGACGCTGCACGTCGATGGGCCTATGCTTCTGCCGCTCTCCGTCAGTACAGGCCTGGAATTCCAGGGGATTGAGCACGTGCGCTTTGCCGCCGCCCAAACCTCGCTCGGCTGCGTGGAATTGCGCTTTCAGACTTTTCAGTACGTCAACCTGAACTACTGATTTGCGGGCGCCTGGCTTCGGACAAGACCCTCCATCCTGTCCGATGCTCACCGCGACAGCTTGGCCACCGGCTTCTTCCGCGTCGCCACCGCCGCCGGGGTGCCCGCCGACACTTCGCCCAGCAGGCCCAGCAGCTCTTCGGTCGACAGCTGGGTGCTCTCGCCGCTGCCGCTGAGCAGGCTGGCCACCAGGTCGCGCTTTTGCGCCTGCAGATCGAGAATCGCCTCCTCAATCGTGCCCTTGGCCACCAGGCGATAGACCGTGACGGGGCGCTGCTGGCCGATGCGGTGGGCGCGGTCCGTCGCCTGATCCTCCACCGCCGGGTTCCACCACGGGTCCAGGTGAAACACGTAGTCGGCGGCGGTCAGGTTCAGCCCGGTGCCGCCGGCCTTGAGCGAAATCAAGAACACGGCATCCGTACCCTCTTGAAAAGCCTTGACTTCTTTGCGGCGCTGCGGCTCTGGGGTGCTGCCGTCCAGGTAGCGATAGGCAATGCCCAGCTGCTCCAGGCGCTCGCGCAACAGGCTCAAGTGGCGGACAAATTGGCTAAACACCAGGGCGCGATGGCCCTCCTCTTTCAGCTCGACGAGTAGATCGCTCACATGCTCGAGCTTGGCCGATGGGATGGCCGAATGCTCGTCAAACAGCCGAGGATGGCAGGCCACTTGGCGCAAGCGGGTGATGGCGGCGAGCACGGCAAAGCGCTGTTGCTGCGGCGTATCGGCCGGGCCGCCGTGGATCTCTGCCAGGGACGCCAGCCGCACCTGTTCGTACAGCTCGCGCTCCGCCGCCGACGGCTCGACATCGACGCGAATCTCCAGCCGCGCCGGCAGATCCCGCGCCACTTCGCTCTTGAGCCGCCGCAGCATAAACGGCTTGAGCACGCGGATCAGCGACTGTAGAGAATCGCTTTTGCCGTCGCGCTCGATCGCCACGCCGTAGCGCTGCTGAAACAGCGGCCAGGGCCCCAGCAGCCCGGGCACGGTCGCCGCCACCACCGCCCAGAGCTCGCCGATGTGATTTTCGACCGGCGTGCCCGTCAGCCCCAGGCGAAAATCGGCCTGCAGCCGCGTCACCGCCTTCCAGCGCTGGGTCGTGGCGTTCTTGACCGATTGCGCTTCGTCGAGCACCAGCGTTGACCAGGCCACGGTGCTCAGCGGGGTCACGTCGCGCACCAGCAGATCATAACTGATCACCAGCACATCGCCGGGGCCCACCCGGCCGTGATCGGCGCGATCGCCGCTGCGCCAGGCGCTAAAACGCAGGCCCGGGGCAAACCGCTCGGCCTCGCGCAGCCAATTGGACTCCACCGAGGTCGGGGCCACCACCAGCGCCGGTCCCAGATCGCGGCGGTGCAGCAAAAGTGCAAGCGCTTGAAGGGTTTTGCCCAGGCCCATGTCGTCGGCCAGCAGCGCCCCGGGGCTCCAGTGGGCCAGCCGCTCCAGCCAGGCATAGCCTTCGCTCTGATAGCTGCGCAATTGAGCACACAGGCCAGATGGAACTTCGCCTTTCAGTCCATGGGATTGGCGCATCCTCTCCACGGAATGTTGCCAGCGCGAGCTCTGCGGCGCCTCCACCACCTCGGCCAGCGCACCGGCCTGCAGCGGAGAGACGATCAGCCCGTCTTTGCCCGCCACCACGGCGTCCGCCACCGGCTCCAAGTGGGCGCGCAGGGCGTCAGAGAGCTGCAGCCACACGTCGCCAGAGACCTTGACGTACTTCTTGCGCCCGCGGATCGCCTCCAGCACCGCCGCCAAATCCACTGCCGCGCCATCGACTTCTACGGCGCCAGCCACACCAAACCAGTCCGGGCGGTCTTTGATCTCCACGCGCAGATTCTTAACGCCCGCGTGGCGCACTTGCCGGCGCGCTTTGGCCCACAGCACTTCTACCTGATCCTCGCGGGCCGACAACAGGGCGAGCAGATCCAGGCCTTGCTCCGCAGCCAAGGTGCGCGGCGCGGAGGCTTCCTCCACAGAAAGCCCAGCATCCAGCCAGAGTTGCTTGAGGGTCCCCCTCTCTTTGGCCAGGTCGCGCTCGGTCCAAATCCGCCCGGTGTCGACCTGAGCGTACACATGCGCCGGCCCAGCACCCGGCACCAGCAGAGGGCCATTTTCCAGAGGCCGCACCAGCGGTTCAATCGCCAGCGAGCCGTCGGGCAGGGCGTCAAGCCGCAGCACCACCTGATGGAGGGCAGGGCGCTTCTGGCCGCGCAGCCGGTCCGGCACCACCACCGCCAGGAGCCGCGAAAGCTGCGGTACGCGCTGAAGAACTTGGGGCAGGGCAGACGCGGGAACGAATTCCGCATGGTCCAAGGCTC
>JBIKTV010000254.1:0-8073 GCA_044347905.1 Myxococcota bacterium | reverse complement strand
GAGCCCAGAACCACGCGTGGTCGGGGGACAGAGCCAGCCGATCCTTGACCGCCGCCAAAGCCAGCGTCAGCGGACCCAGCTGCATTTGCCAATTCGCGCCGTCCTTGGACTCGACCAAGCGCAGCTCCAGCGGGTGCAATTCGATGCTCAGCGGCTCATCGCCGTCCGCCAGAAAGAGGTGGGGGTGGCCCGCCAGCAGGGCCAGCGCCCGGCCCAGCAGCCGATACGCGTCTTGGGCCCCGGCCATTTGCGCCGCCTGACCCACCTGCGGCCGCAGCAGTTCGACGAGCTTCTGATCGCCAGGCCGGCGACACAGCTGAAGATTGCTGCGCAAGTCCTTGAGGTTGGCCTTCTTGATGCGCTGTTCGCCCTTGCGGTTGCTGCCGACCCACACCGGCTCAAGCTCGCGGCCCAGGAATTCCAGGTTGAGGCGCCAGCCCAGATCCTGTTGCTCCACAAGGTGTTCCGCCTTGCCGTGGGCCGCCAGCACTTCATCGAGCTTCTCAACCGCCAGCTGCCACGCGGGCACGGCGACGACGTGGGCCAAGGTTTTGGCTGTCTTAGACGGCTTGGCCTGCGAAAGCCACTGAATCGCCGCATCCACCGCCGCCAGCGCCACCGCGCATTGGTTCTTGCACGGGGGCGAACCCTTGATTCGCGCTAGGCCTTCGGCAAAACCGATCTCCACTGGCACCCAGTGGTGGTGGCTGCAGAATTCGTGGCCATCGCGGTCCTGAACCTGGAGGGTCTTGGCGGCCAGGTCCACCGCAGTCACCTCGGTGCGCCGCAGCTGCGAGGGCCGCGGGTCAGCGCTCGGCCGGATCGTTTCGCGCAAATTCAGCAGCTTTTGGCGCAGTTCCTCCAGCTCCGCGTCTTCCAGAGCCGGCGCCGCCAGCAGGGCCCGGTCTTCCTCCAATGCCGCCTCTGCACCGCGCTCGGCAAGCTGAAACAGGCCCAACACGTGCTGCAAAAGCGCTGGCGGAATGCTGTAGTACGAAGAGACGCCGCCTTTGATCAGCAGGCTCTCCAGGCGATCGTGCATCGGCAAGTAGCCGCGCGACAGGTTGGCCACCTCGGCCGGCACGACCAATTCCCCCAGGGTGAAATTCCGCACGATCGAGCGCAGCCGGTCCGCGCCAGCCCACTTGGTCATGTCGCTGCGGGCCATGCCGAGCCCAAGCAAAGACGGCGCCGCAATGCGGGTCCCAGCGGCCTTGACCGGCTTGGCCCCAGGCGTTGGCGTTGGACGGGGCGCAGGAACAGCCGTGGCGCTGGCCGCAGTTGGCCTGGCCGCAGCGCTCTTTCGCGTCAGCCACGCCACCACCGCCTTGGTCAGGGCCATCTCGCCCGCGCTGCCCAGGCGACGGCGAATTTCACCTGCGTACATCGGCCCTTCTACCAGGGTCGCCACGTCCGCGCAGGTGCCCGCGGCCACCCACTGCTCCAGCAGCGACTTGGCCCTCACGCTGTGCGGCAGGTCCGCCACAAAAGCGCTCAACGGCAGAGCCGCCGCGGCGGTCCAGCCCTGGCTGTGCAAGTGAGCGGAGATGTCTTTGAGGAAGAGAAAAGCGATCGCGGCCATCGGTCCAGTGCTCCGTGCGGCCCGCCAGTCAGGGCGGAGGATATTGTCTGATCCTTGAATTGTATAATCTATGTCTCTGTAGTTAATCTCGCTCGTCCGCCGGCCCGGTCAGCGCCTTCTTGGCCACGTCAAAGCCAAAGCCGCCGCGCAGCAACACCGCCAGGTCCTTGTCGCGGCGCTCTTTGCGCTCGGCCTCCGGGCGCAGATAGCCCAGCTTGCGCCGCGCCACCAGCTTGTCTGCCGAAGCCTGGTCGCCGCCGTCGCGCTGAAGCTCGGCCAGCGCTAGGTCCACATCGTCTTTGCCCACGCCGGTTTGCCGCAGCCGCTGTGCCACCATGCGCTGCGACACCCCGCGTTCCGCCAAGCTCGCCGCCTTGAGCGAGGCAAAGCGCTGGTCGTCCACCGCCCCCGCCTCGACCATCATCGCCACAATCCCCTCGATTTGCTGTTGCAGCGCCTGCAGATCAGAAGCGTGGTCGCGCGCGGACCGCTGGGCATGGCGCAGCAGCACCCGCCGCAAGTTGGCGGACGGCCCCCAGAAGCGCCCGACATAATCCTGAGCGATCGTCAAGAGCTTGGCCTCGTCCATCGCCGGCGGGATGCGCTTGGGCCGGCGGCGCTGTTCGTCATAGGCGACATAGCGATCGTCTCCGGCCATGGGCGGGGCTCTCTGCGGCCAAATCGGCGGCGCGCGCGAAGGTAGCACAGTCTGCGGCGGCGCGCGTCCCCGGGGCAGCGGACTGTCACGAATTGGCCAATTTCCTCTGCGCCGGTGCGGATTTGACGTAAGGGGGGGTTCCGTTATTTTCGCCCGGGTGCGACCATCCCGGCCTGCGGTCTCCGTGCCGCCCGGAGCTCCCTTGGCCCTGACCGCCACCCTGCACACGTTTGCCCTGCAGATCGCCGACGTCGATCGCGGCGTCTATGAGACCCTGGAGCTGCGCTTGGCCCGCCACCCGTCTGAAACGGGCCGCTATCTCTGGACCCGTCTGCTGGCGTACGGCCTGGAGTATGAGGAAGGCATTCAGTTTTCCAAGGGCGGCATCTCGTCCGCCGATGAGCCGCCGCTGTCGATCCGCGACCCCACGGGGCTGCTGACGGCGTGGATCGAGGTCGGCGCCCCCTCGGCCGATCGGCTTCACCGGGCCTCTAAGGCGGCGCGGCGCGTGGCCCTCTACACCTCGGCGGATTTGACCACCCTGACCAAAGAGTGCTTGGCTCGCGGGGTTCACCGCTTGGGCGAATTGGCCGTCTGGTCGCTGGATTTGGCGATGCTCGCCCAGCTTGAAGAGGGCCTGGGCCGCCACACCGCGGTGGAGTTGACCCGCAGCGACGGCCGCATCTACCTCAGCGCCAACGGCGCGCATTTTGACGTGCCGCTGGTGGAGACGCGCTTGGTTTGAGCGGTGTTGGGCCACGATGCGCCTGCGCGCCGGCTGTTTCGCCCCATCTTCCGCGCCCATGACGTGACAATTGGGTGTCAGCCGCAGGCCTAGGGCTGCCTTCGCCGCCGCGTTTGGGCTAAGCTCCCGGCCCCTCGGCCGCCCTGGCCTGTGGACATGCCCATGACCGCCCCTTCTACCTCCCCCACCCAGACGATCCCTGTGCTTTCCCTGCGCGATTTGACCCACGGCACTCCGGCCCAGCGCGCCGCCTTTGTCCAGGGCATGGGCGACGCCCTGGTGGACATCGGCTTCTTTGCCCTGACCGACCACGGCGTGCCGGACCAGCTGATCGCCGATTCCTATGCCCGCGCTCAGGAATTCTTTGCCCTCCCTCTGCAGACCCGCCTAAAGTATGAGAAGGCCGAATTGCGCGGGCAGCGCGGCTACACCAGCTTTGGCCGCGAGCACGCCAAAGACAGCGATGCGCCGGATCTCAAGGAGTTCTGGCATGTCGGCCGCGATCGCGCCGGGCTCAGTCACCCGGGAGCGGTGCCGTATGACAATCTGTGGCCCAGCGAATTGCCCAGTTTCCGCGCGGCGATGAGCCAGTTGTTTGCCTCGCTGGACGCCTGCGCGGGGCAATTGCTCGGCGCTTGTGCAGAGTACATGGGCGAATCCCCGGATTTTTTGACGGGTTTGGCGGACAGCGGCGATACCGTCCTGCGCGTCATCCACTACCCCCCGGTGCCCGCCGACCGCCATCCGGCGAGCGTTCGCGCCGCGGCCCACGAGGACATCAACCTCATTACCCTGCTTTGTGAGGCGACCGCCGGCGGGCTAGAGCTGCTTCAGCGCGACGGATCGTGGCGCCCGGTCCACGCCCTGCAGGGCCAGATCGTCGTCGACGCGGGCGACATGCTCCAGCACCTGAGCAACGGCTGGTTCAAGGCCACGACGCACCGGGTGGTCAACCCCGATGACAGCCGCGACCAGCGATTTTCCATGCCGTTTTTTGTCCATCCCCGCGGCGATGCCGATCTGACGCCGCGCCCCGGCTGCATCGCCCGCACCGGCGGCCAGCCGCGCTTTGCCAACCGCACCGCCGGGCAGTACCTCGCCCAGCGCCTAGCTGAGATTGGCCTGTAAGCCCACTTGACACCCCCGCAGGCGCGTTTGGGCCGTTGCCTCTGCCGATCCGCCGCCGTGTCCAGGGTAAACGTAAACTGTAAATGTAAGCTGTAAACCTGTTGACGTTACGTTGACGGTGGTTTCGCCCGCTCGGCATCCGCCAAGTGCGCGGAACCGCGGGTGTCAGTCAGTTGGCACGGCCCTTGCTGTAAGGAGATGTGTCGGCGCGCCCGTGTGGGCCACAGCCGGCTTCAGAACCAAGCGACGCGACGGCGCGGACCTCCAGAGAGGCTTGCCGCCCCGCCGAGGCAAGGAGCCCGACCATGTTACCCCTGCGCTGGATTATTGTTGCTGCGTCTACCCTTTTGCTAGGCAGTCTTGCAGGCTGCGCCGATGAGAAGACCTGTCCGGACTTCTGCGGTGCCGGCAACACCTGCATCGACGGCTCTTGCCAACCCCTGGCCTGTAGCCCGACCTGCGGCGCCGGTACCGCCTGCCAAATGGGCAAGTGCGTCGCCGTGGAAGCGGTGAGCTGTAAACCCACCTGTGGCCCGTGCCAGGCCTGCGACACCTCCGCTGCGGCGCCCATCTGCCAAGACCTGTGCGGCGTCGACGCCAAGTGCGACACGGCCAAGAACCAGTGCGTCGCCAAGTCGACCCTGGCCTGCGGCACGGGCACCGTCGAGTCCGGCGGAAAGTGCGTTCCAGCATCAACGCTTGCGTGCGGCGAAGGGACGTTTGAGTCCGGCGGCAAGTGCGTGCCCCTCAAGTGCGAGCCCGCGTGCGGCGCCGGCAAAGCCTGCGAAATGGGCAAATGCGTTGCAGTGGCCATGCTCAGCTGCCAGCCAGCCTGCGCCCCCTGCCAGACCTGCGACACCAGCAAGGAAGCCGCGGTTTGTGTCGACACGTGCGGCGCCAACGCCAAGTGCGACACGGACAAGAAGCTCTGCATCGCCGACATCGACAGCCTCTGCGGCGCGGGCACCGTCAAGCTCGACGGCAAGTGCGTGCCGATCAAGTGCGAGCCCACCTGCGGCCCCGGCACGGCTTGCGAAATGGGCAAATGCGTAGCGGTGCAGGCGATCTCCTGCAGCCCGGCGTGCGGCCCGTGCGAAGCGTGCAACACAGCCCAGCCCGTGCCCCAGTGCGTCAAGCTGTGCGGCAAGAACTCCGTATGCGACACGGCCGCCAAGCAGTGCGTCTCGGTCACCGACTTGCACCGCAACGCCCCCGAGCTGGCTGGCCCGTTCAAGAGCGGCTACGAAGTGTCGGCCAAGTGCGTCGGCTGCCACGCCAAGCAGGCGGACGATTTCATGGGCACCATCCACTGGAAGTGGGCTGGCCCGACCCCGCAGCTGATGGAAGCCGACGGCGTGACCCCCAAGAACCCGGGCAACCTGGGTAAGAGCAAGCTGATCAACAACTTCTGTGTCGCGACCCCGAGCAATGACAAGCGCTGCGACCAGTGCCACGCGGGCTTTGGCGGCGACCCGGACATCAACAAGCCGCAGAAGTCGGCCCGCGGCTACACCAAATTCGTCGCGGGCGACGCCACTTCGGACTCGTCGATCCCGCTGAACCAGCGCGTCGACTGCTTGGTCTGCCACTCCGATCCCGCAGCGGGATATGCTAAGGATCCCAAGAACTTTGGTAATCCGCTGGGCACGCTGAACCTCGCCACTGCCGCCCAAGAGATCGTCATGCCCACCCGCACCAACTGCGGCGCCTGCCACTTCTATGCCGGCGGCGGTGACAACGTAAAGCTCATGGGCTCGTCGCTCAAGAACCCGACCGAGGCCCTGGATGTCCACATGGGCAACGGCATGGCCTGCAGCAACTGCCACGACGACAAGAACCACCAGATCAAGGGCGCCGGCATCCACGTCCCCGCCAACGTCAAGCGCGCCAGCTGCAACGACTGCCACGGCGCCTCGCCGCACAGCAAGCTGCCTTCCGGCGGTGAGACCCTGGACAACCACACCGCCAAAATCGCTTGCCAGACCTGCCACATCCCCACGTTCAGCCGCGGCCAGTTCGCCAAGATGGACTGGGACTGGTCGACCGCCGGCAACAACACCAAGGGCACCGCGGGCGTCGTGACCACCAAGGTCAACGATCTGGGCGAGCCCGACGCCGCCGGTACCGCGGTGACGACGTATGACTACATCAAGGGCAATTTCAAGTGGATGCGCAATGTCGCCCCGGCCTATGCGTGGTACAACGGCAAGATGACCCACGCCACCACGGGCGACAAGCTCAACTTCACCGGCAAGGGCCTGAGCGACGCCGACCGCATCTCCCTGGGCGCGCCGGTGGGCAATGTCACCGACCCCGCTTCCAAGATCCACCCGTTCAAGCTGATGAAGGGCAAGCAGGCCGTGTATCTGGACGGCGCCAGCAGCTTTGTGATTGTTCCCAACGTGTTTGGTACCGCCAGCCTCTGGGGCGTGATCCAGGCCGTGGGCTACCTGTACGGCGCCCAGGACACCATGGACGCGCTGTGGAGCACCGTGTTCACCAAGGGCGCGCAAGTCGCCGGCCAAGTCGCCAGCACCGTGACCCTGGGCAAGTTTGACGCGGGCACCGGCAAGGGCTGGGACTGGCGTTACACCAAGCTTTACATGGATCTGAACCACGAAGTGGCCCCCAAGGCCAAGGCGTTGGGCGCCGGCAATGCCTGTGCCGACTGCCACAGCGCCAAGCCCAAGCTGCCGCTGTGCGAGCTTTACGCCGGCGCCAAGCTGCCGTGGGGCGTGACCTGCCCGTAGTCACCCCAGAAATGCCTAGGATCCCGATGCCCTGGGCATAGTTGCAGCGCAGGACGCGTCGGCCGGTGGACCCACCTCTGGCCGGCGCGTCCTTGCGCATGCGCGACGTCAATGGCATAGCAGTGGGGAAAGCACTCGACCGCAGTGCTCCGGGAGAGGCCGCCGTGATCAAGAACCCGCGCCTGTCCTTAGACGCCGAAGACCTGCTTGGCCATGTGCTGGCCACCATGCCCGGCGGCTTGTTCACAGTGGACGATCAGGGCCGCATCACCTCGTGGAACCGCGGCATGGAGGACATGACGGGCTACCCGGCGGCAGAAGCGCTGGGCCGCACCTGCGATTTCCTCAAGGGCAGCACCTGTTTCGCCGGCCCCTGCGCCACCAGCGGCCAGACCTGCGCGCTGTTTACCCAAGGCCACGTCCACGGCAAGCGCTGTTCGCTCATGCGCCGCGACGGCTCGCGGGTCTCTGTGGTCAAGAACGCCCGGCTGATGATCGACGGCCGCGGCAAGCGCATCGGCGGCATTGAGGCCGTCACCGACATCACTGGCCTAGTCGAATTGGAGCAAGAGGTTGAGACGCTGCGCTCGGTCGCCGCCGGTCGGGCGCACATGGGCCGGCTGATCGGCAACCACCCGACCATGCAGCAGCTTTATGATTTCATTGAGGTCGCTGGCAGGGTCGCTTCTTCGGTGCTGATTCAGGGCGAGACGGGCACGGGCAAAGAGCTGGTCGCCCACGCCATCCACCTCGCCAGCGCCCGCAGCCAGGGGCCGTTTATCAAGATGAGCTGCGCCGCCATGCCCGACGGTCTGCTGGAAAGCGAGCTGTTTGGCCACATCCGCGGGGCTTTTACCGGCGCCGTGGCCGATCGCAAAGGCCGCTTTGCCGCGGCTGACGGCGGAACGATCTTTCTGGACGAGATCGGCGACATCTCTCCGGCGATGCAGACCCGGCTGCTGCGGGTGCTCCAGGAGAGGGAGTTTGAGCGTGTCGGCGATAACCGCTCGATCCACGTGGATATTCGCGTGATTGCCGCGACCCATCAGGACCTGCAGGCGCTGTGCGATCAGGGCAAGTTCCGCCGCGATCTGTACTACCGCCTTGCCGTGGTGCCGGTGGTGGTGCCGCCTCTGCGCCAGCGCCGCTCGGATATCCCCCTGCTGGTGGAGCACTTTCTCAACCGGCTCGTTCGCCTGCAAGGGCGCGA
>JBIKTV010000170.1:0-11269 GCA_044347905.1 Myxococcota bacterium | reverse complement strand
CAGCTGCGCAACCGCCAATTTGACGCGACACCGCGCCTGCCGCCGCTGCAAGACCTGGAGCGCTGGGCCGGCCGCGGCGTGCTCGTCGGCTTTCCGCTCTTTTCCGTGGGTTTGCTGTTTGGCGGGGTGACAGCCTCGCGGGCCATGGCTGGCGGCGGCGCCGTAGAGCCGCAGTACCTGCTCAGCGTGCTCGCTTGGATCATCTACGCGCTGCTCTTGCACGCCCGCTTGACCCTTGGTTGGCAAGGCCGCCGCGCCGCCGTCGCCACTATCGTCGCGTTCTTGCCGACTTTTGGCACCGTCCTGCTCTACGCCCTGCGGGGTGCGGCATGAGCGAGGCCCTGGTCTGCATCGGCCTCAACCACCGCACGGCCCCGGTGCACGTGCGAGAAAGGCTGGCATTCCCTACAGAATCCCTGGCGGCGAGCCTGCAAGCGCTCACCAGCCTGCCCGGCGCCACAGAGGCGGTGCTGATTTCGACCTGCAACCGCGTCGAGCTCTACATGGTCGGCAGCAGCCCTTCGGCATCGCTGTTTAGCCAGGAAGCGGCCAAAAAACTCTGCGAACTGCGCGGCTTAAGTCACGACACCGTGGCGCCGGTGCTGTATTACCACGGCGATGCCGACTGCGTGCGCCACCTCATCCGCGTGGCCTCCAGCTTAGACTCGCTGGTGCTGGGCGAACCGCAGATCCTGGGCCAGGTCAAAGAGGCCTTTACCCAAGCGCGCGACGCCGGCACGGTCGGGTCGATGCTCAACCGCGTGTTTGATCGGGCTTTTAAAGCCGCCAAGCGCATCCGCACGGAGACCGGCATCGCCCGCAACAGCGTCAGCGTGGGCACTGTGGCCGTCGACCTGGCCAAGCACATTTTTGCCAAGCTGGAAGACTGCCGGGTGCTGGTCGTCGGCGCGGGCAAGATGGGCACCCTGGCGGCGCGGCACCTGGCCAACTCGGGGGCTGGGCGGGTGTGGGTGACTAACAGATCCTTTGAAAAAGCTCAGAAACTCGCGGATCTGTACGGATGGGAGGCTCATGCGCTCTCTGACCTGCCGCAGCTGCTGACCCAGGTGGACATCGTCATCTCGTCGACGGGCGCGACGCAGCCGGTGTTCACCAAAGAGCTGATCGCCCCGCTGCTGCCCAAGCGCAAGTACCGGCCGCTGTTCCTGATTGACATTGCCGTGCCGCGCGACGTGGACCCGGCGGTGGCCAAAATCGACAACGTGTTTGTCTACGACATCGACGATCTGGAGTCGGTGACGCGCAAAGCCGTCGAGTCGCGCTCCAAGGATGTGGCAAAAGCTGTTGAATTGGTTGACGTTGAGGTCCAGCAGCACCTCAAGTGGGCGCAGAACCTCTCCGTGACCCCCACCATCGCCGCCCTTCGCAAGCGCAGCATGGAATTGGTCAGCAGTGAGGCCGAGCGGCTGAGCCACCGCGACGAAGCGCTGCGCCAGCAACTGGAGCGCTATGGCCAGGCGCTGATCAACAAGCTGCTGCACGAGCCTTCCGTGGCGATGAAAGACCCGCACGACGGCGCCCGTCTGGCCGACTCAGCGCGTAAACTGTTCAATTTGGCTGATCTGCAGGTTTTGGACGGCGAGCGCGGCACCGAAGCCCCGGCTGCGGACGAGCCCCCAGAGCGCCAGCAGGCCTAGGCCCATCGCGGCCCTGACATCCCTGGAACCCGACCCCTATCGAATCCGACATCCACGCGACGATTTTCGCAACTCTTGAGGAGTCTTGATGAATGCCCCGGCTACCGACCTGACCCTGCGCATGGGCACCCGCGGCTCGCTGCTTGCCAAGACCCAGTCGACTTGGGTCGCCGACCAGCTGCGCGCGGCCCGCGGCGTGGGCACGGCCACCACAATCATCTCCACCCTGGGCGATCGCATTTTGGACGCGCCGCTGTCGCAAGTGGGCGGCAAAGGCCTGTTTGTGCGAGAGATTGAAGAGGCGCTGCTCGAGTCGTCGATCGACTACGCGGTGCACTCGCTCAAGGATCTGCCGGCCGATCAGCCAGAGGGCCTGGTGCTGGCTGCGCTGCCGCCCCGCGAGGATCCGCGCGATGTGCTGATTCCGCGTACTGATTTGATCGCCGCTTGTGCCCAGGTCGCCAATCCCCTCGACGCTCTGCCCCAAGGTGCCCGCATCGGCACGTCGAGTCTCCGGCGCATGGCGTTCTTGAAGGCGGCGCGGCCCGATCTGGACGTGGTGCCCCTGCGCGGCAATGTCGACACCCGCTTGCGCAAAGGTCGCGACGGCGAGGGCGGTCTGTTCGCGGTGGTGCTCGCGGCCGCCGGGCTCAAGCGCCTGGGCTGGCTCGATCCGGCGACCATGTTCGCCCTGCCCGTGGAGGCCATGCTGCCCGCAGTGGGGCAGGGCATCCTGGCGATTGAGAGCCGTGCGGCCGATCTCGCCACCTTGGAGCACCTTCAGGCCTTGGATCACGGGCTTACGCGGGCGGCAGCGCTGGTGGAGCGCGGTTTTCTGGGCGCCGTGGGCGGCGGTTGCCAAGTACCGCTGGCGTGCCACGCCTTTGAGTCGGTGGCCGGCAGTGGCCGCCTGAGCGTGTTCGCCTGCATCGCCGAGCCCGACGGCAGCGCCATTCTCCGTGACAATGCGGAGATTGAAGCCAGCGCCTCAGCAGAGCAATTGGCCGCCCTGGGTGCCGAGCTGGCCCAGCGCCTGCTTCAACGCGGCGGCGATGTCATCTTGGAGCGCTGTGTCGCTGCGGGCGTGGTCAAGGCCTAGCATTCGCCACCAAAAACGCCAACGCCGCGCCCGGGGAGCTTCTGGCTGTCCCGGGCGCGGCGTTGTGCTTTCTGGGGCTGCTTACTTGGCCGGAGCCGGAGCGGCGGCCGGGGCCGGGGCAGGCGCAGGGGCCGGAGCGGCAGCCGGAGCGGGCGCAGCGGCGGGAGCAGCGCCTTCAGGCGTGATCTCCGAGTCTTCCAGCAGCACGTCGTAGTTGTAACCCGCGCCGATGTCGCGCTCGACGCCGACTTTGCCCTTGGCCACCACCAGCGCGCCGACTTGGCTGTCGCCCTGGGTCGTGACCACCAGCGGCAGCTCGCCGCTAGAATCGCGCAGATGGATCCAGTTCTTGCCCATGATGCCGCGGTTGATCTTGACCACCCGGCCGCGGATCGACAGGGTCTTGCCGGCGTTGGCCTGGCGCTGGGCGCGCAGGTCGGCGATCTTCATGTCGCCCGGGGCGAAATCGCCGATTTCCACCTTGGCGGCCGGCGCCGGGGCGGCGTGGGGATCGGCCCCAGCCTCAGCGCCGTGGACCGCGGCTTGGCCGCCCGTGGACGGGTGTCCGGGCGGCAGCTCGCCGGTGGGCGAGGCAGCGGCGGGCACTGGCACGGCGCTGGCGGCGCTGGGCGGCGCAGCAGCTTCAGCGGCGGCTGCCTGAGTGGGCACTGGGGTCGCGGGCGGTTCGACGTTCTTGTTGCAGGCGCTGGTCAGGCCGGCCACGGCGATCGCGACGAGAGTTAGGCGGCTCAGGGACATGGATCCTCCGAAGGGGGGGCGAGGAGCGCCACCCGGGATGTGGGTTCCGCGGCGGGGCCGGGGGCGCCAAGGATAAGCAACCCCGCTTCAGGTTCATAGGCCCTGAGCGCCTTTGTTGTCGCGGATTTGTCAGTTGCGCTGCAGGCGCGCCGCCACCGGCGGTAAAAACGACCGCGCGGGCTGTAGGCCAAAGCCCACAACCCGCGCCATCTCAAGATCAATCCGAGGCGAATCGCTTACTTGCCGTGGCAGGTCTTGCACTTGCCGAGCTCAGCCTTCTCCGGGACGGCCTTGGCGACCTTCTTGTGGCAGCCTTCGCAGGTCTTGTGGAAGATCACGGTCTTCTTGTCGAAGTCGTCATCCTTCTTGGCGGCCAGGAACGGCGCCTTCTTGCCGTTGTGCTCCTTCTGCGCTTCGCCGTCGGCCACGTGGCAATCGCCGCAGCCCTTGACTTCCTTGGCGCTCTTGGGGGCCTTGTCGGTGTGGTGGCAGGTCTTGCAGGCGATGGCCTCGCCCTTCTCGTCCTTGTACTCGGACGCATGCTTGGCGTGCGAGAACTTGACGGCGCCCTTCTTGCCCTTGATCAGGTCGAGCTTGATCTCGGCCTTGTCTTTGGGCACGTCCACAGCGTACGCAACGCCGACCGCAGAAACCATCGTGAAAGCCGCTGCCACCACCCACGCAATACGTTTGTTCAACACGGTACCAACCCTCCTGCGAAGGCCCGGCGCCGCTTGCGTACCGCTCAACTTGAGCGCACCTGCTGCGTCTGGCTCGCCGCACACTGTGGTGTTCCCTGCCCCTGTCTCTGTCGTTTCCGCCGTCTGGCCCTTTGGACCTGGCGCTCATCTTGGCGATTGGGGCTTCAGAGGGCCGGCGGGGTGGTTGGCCCGGCGCACGGGCTTCCCTTTCCTTTGGCCTCTCTGGGGACCGCTGCGGGGCTTTGAACCCTGCGCCGCGGTTGTGCGAATTACGCACTGGATGGGGCAATGATTCAAGGCGGGCTTCGGGCAATTCGTCGCGCTTTCGTCACAGCGGAGTCAGGCGGGCAAGTCCTTCACATTTCGACTTGAATCAATCGATGTTGCGCGGAGCTATTGGTAGACGTGGGCGCTCTGCTCGGCGGTCGGCAACAGGTGCGGCCCACGTAAGGTGGCTCTAGACGCACCAAACAAGGGCGCGACTCCAGGCCAGGGGTTATCCTCTTGACCCCATGAATCGGAGCCGCGCCCTCGCAATGGCGTGACAATTTAACAGGCGCAGTCGTTTACTATCGCCTTTAGGTCAGCTCTCCGATCCGACCAACCGCTGCGGCGCACGCCGGAGCCGGCGGACGAGCAGGGGCTGCGGGTGAGGCGCACATGGCCACTACGGCAAAAAATCGAGCGATGGCAAGATATTGGCGGTCCTGGGGGGCGACGGCGCTGCAGGTGGCCGCGCTCCTCACTGCGGCGCTGGCGCTGGCCGGTTGCGACACGGCGCGCGTCGCGGTTGGGGCCGCCCCTGAAGTGACCGGCGGCGATGCGACCTCGTCTGGCGAAAGGGCCTGCTGGTCTTGCCACGGCACGCCGGGCGACGCCGCTCCGCCGCGAGCGCTGGAGCGCAAAGGCGATCAAGCCGACCGCGTGGCCACCACCGATCCCGGCGTGGGCGCTCACACCGCGCACATGCACGCCAAATTGAGCAGTCAAATCACCTGCGACGCTTGCCACGTCGTGCCCGCCGCAGTGTTTGTCCCTGGGCACATGGACGGCGCCGACAAGGCTACCGTGACCTTTGGCGCTCTGGCCCTGGCCGGTGGAGCCACCCCAACCTATGATGCGGTCAAGGGAACATGCGCATCCAGCTATTGCCACGGCGGCACGCTCAAGAGCAACGCCCAGGCCAACGCCGCGCCGCTGGTCGCGCCCAAGTGGACCCAAGTCGACGGCAGCTTTGCCGCTTGCGGTGCTTGCCATGGCGCGCCCCCGGCTGCCCCGCACCCCAAGGGCGACGACTGCGGCCAATGCCACGCCGCCACGGTGGCGATAGGGCAGAAAATTACCTTTACGTCCAAGCATATCGACGGCAAGGTTGACGTCGTGCTCGCCAGCAGCGCGGACTGCGCCGCCTGCCACGGCAACCCGCCGCCCGGCCCCAAGCACCCCGCTGGCGCCGCGTGCAATCAGTGCCACGCGAGCTCAATTGGCGCCGACAAGCTGCCGATCGCCGGCGGCGCCCACAGAGACGGCAAGGTTCAGGTCGTTTTGGCTGAAGGGGCCAGCTGCAGCGGCTGCCACGGCGACCCGCCGCCCGCACCCAAGCACCCGGCCAACAACAAGTGCTCGCAGTGCCACGCCGTCACGGTCGACGCCGCGGGCAAAGTGCTGAACAGCGGCATGCACATGGACGGCAAGGTCCAGATTGTCCTCGACAAGAACGTCAACTGTGCGAGTTGCCACGGCAATCCCCCGGGTCTGACCGCCAGCGGCGCCAAACACCCGGCCAACAAGCAGTGCGGACAGTGCCATGCGGACTCGGTCGGCAAGGATCTGCAGCCCATCGCCGGCGGCACGCACATGAACGGCAAAGTCAGCGTCGTGTTTAGCGCCGATGTCGACTGCGGCAGCTGCCACGGCAACCCGCCTGCGCTGATGGCCAGCGGCGCCAAGCACCCGACCTCGACCAAGTGCAGCGATTGCCACGCGGACTCGATTGGCGCCGACAAGCTGCCGATCGCCGGCGGCAAGCACATGGACGGCAAGATTCAGGTGGCCTTGGCGGCGACGGCGGACTGCTCAGGCTGCCACGGCAACCCGCCAGCGACGCCCAAGCACCCCATCGCCACGGACTGCAAACAGTGCCACGTCACCTCTGTGGGGGAGGACAACAAGCCCTTGGCCGGCGGCGCGCACATGGACGGCAAGGTGCAGGTCGCCTTCTCGGACCTGGTGAATTGCGGCAGTTGCCACGGCAATCCTCCGCAAACCACAACCCATCCCAAGGACGCGGCCAACTGCGGCGGCTGCCACGCGGCGTCGATCGACGACTTCAAGAAGCCGATCGCCGGGGGCAAGCACATGGACGGCAACATTCAGGTGGTGCTCGGTCCCTCGGCCAAGTGCGGCGGCTGCCACGGCGCGCCCCCCGCCACAGCGACCCACCCCAAGTCGGACAAGTGCAGCCAGTGCCACGCGAACTCAGTAGACACCAACCAAAAGCCCATCGTGGGCGGCAAGCACATGGACGGATCGCTGCAGGTGGTGCTGACGGCAGGGGTTGACTGCGGCGCCTGCCACGGCAACCCGCCGCTACTGACCGCCAGCGGCGCGAAGCACACTTCGATGACCGCTTGCAGCAAGTGCCACGGCAGCTCTGTGGACGCCGCGGGCATGCTAGTCGCCGGCGGAACCCACATGAGCGGCAAAGTCGACCTGCAGTACCCCAACAACTGCTGGTCTTGCCACGGCACCGAGCAGAGCGGCGGCGCCCCTGGGCCGGACCTACAGGGCAACACCAGCCCGACCTCGGCCAAAGTCGGCGCCCACGCGGCCCACGTGAAGGGCAAGCTCTACAGCGACGGCGGTCTACCGTGCCTGGCCTGCCATGAGGGGCCGGAAAAAATCGATTCGCCTGGGCACTTCTCCGGCGAGCTTGGCATCACCTTCCCCGGCTCCATCTCCGCCAAGGGCGGCAAGAAGCCGGTCTATGACCCGCAGACCCAAAGCTGTTCGCAGACTTACTGCCACAGCGGCGCCCTTGAAACTGGCGTGGCCATGGCGCCCAAGTGGACGCAGACCCAGCTGGCCTGCAACGCCTGCCACGCCTTCCCGCCCGCCAGCAGCACAGGACACCCCAGCGCGACCAACTGCACCAGCTGCCACAGTAAAACCCTCAAATCAGACGGCACCCTCGACATCCTCGGCGGGTTCCATATCAACGGGAGCGTGCCATGATGCCCGCCCGAGCTGCGAAATCTCTCTCTTGTGCAACCAGTTGGCTGATCTCGGCCCTGGCCGTGGCGGCAACGCTCCTGCCCGGCGGATCGGCGATCGCCGCGGAGAGCGTGTTGGGGGGCGGCGAAGTGCGCGCTTCCCTGCGGGCCATGGGCCTGGTCACCGGGCAGCTCCGTCCGGGGTTGACGGCGGCCACGGACCTGCACCTGCCGACTTGGCAGATGCTCACCCTCGACGGGCGCAATCTGGGCAACAGCGGCGTGTTTGCATCGGCTTACGGCTTCTTGCAGCAGCAGTGGGCTGACGGTCCGGCGGGGCGCGGCGCGGACCTGGTACACGGCCACATCGGCTGGGAAGGGCTCAACAAGCGGGTGCGCGTGCAGGCGGGGCGCTTGTCGGTGTTTGCCGGCGCGCCGCGCTACGTGTTCCTGGACGGCGTGGCGGCGGCGGCCCATCTGCCCGCGAACCTGCGCCTGGATGCCTACGCGGGCACGGGCGTGTACGAGACGACCACCAAAGCCTTTGAGGCCCCGGTATTTGGCGGGCGACTGGCGTGGACGCCGTGGGAAATCGGCCATGTGGGCGTGGCTTTGCAGAGCCTGGACACGCCGGTGGCCGGGGGCGGTTCGGCGGCGGCGCGGCGCACCATCGGCGTTGACGCGGCCCTGCGGCTGTACGAGCCCCTGCTCTTGACCGGCAGCTATGCCCACGACCTGCTGGGCGGGCGGCTGCAGGAAGCGCGGCTGGACGCCAACTACCGCCTCAGCAAATACCTGTCCGTGTTTGCCCTGGGCGAGCTGCGCGATCCGCTGGCGTGGTTGCCCAAAACCTCGATCTTTAACGCATTTGTCGACCGCAATGACGGCATCGCCGGCGCCGGTTTTGACTTGGATACCCCTGGGGCGCTGACCCTCTCTGGCGGCTACGACCGCTACCTCGTGGCGGACGAGATCCCCGATGGTTATCGCGGCTATCTGGAGGCCCGCCTGCGCATTGACCCGAGCGGTCGCTACAAGGCCGGCCTGCAATACGCCCGGCTGAACAACCGCCAGAACGGCTATGACCAAGGGCGGCTGTGGGCCAGCGCCAAGGCCAGTGCCCAGGTGCAGCTGTCCTGTGAGCTGGATACCTATTTGTTTCACAAAGAGATTCGCGGCGAGACCGTGTCGCTGCGCGGCCTTGCCTCGGTGCGCTGGATGGCCAAGCCCGGCGTGCAGATCGGGCTAGATGCCCAGGCCTGGCAGAACCCCTACTTCACCAATCAGGCGCTGGCCATGGTGTCGCTGCAGCTGGATGAAGGCATGTTGGCGCGGCCCATCACCAAGGTGCCGTTGACCCTGCCCAAAGCCGCGGCGGACGAAGAAGAGGAAGAAGACGAGAAGGACGGCGACAAGGACGAAGACAAGGACGAAGACGCCGACAAAGACGAGGACAAGGACGACGAGAAGGACGAGGACAAAGACGCCGACAAAGACGACGCGAAGGGGGACGCGAAGTCCAGCGGCGACAAGGCCAAAGACAAGGACGAGGAAGACGAGGACGAAGAGGAAGCGCCGGCCAAGCCCGCTCCTGCCGCCAAGCCTGCCGTGTCTGAAAAGAAGGCGGAGCCTGCCAAGAAGTCCGACGACAAGAAGGCCGAACCGGCCAAGAAAGCCAGCGACGATGACGAAGAGGACGAGGACGAAGCGCCGGCCAAGCCTGCCCCCAAGGCCACCCAGAAGAGCCTCGCCGCCAACCAGATTTCGCACAAAGGGTGGCGCGCCGATCTGCGCAAGGGAGGTGAGCGATGATCCGCTTGCGCACTGCAACCCAACTCGCGATTGTGCTGATCGTAGCCACGGCGATGCCGGCTTGCGCCTATCTGTTCGGCTCGTGGGGCGGCGGCGTTCAGGCCCCCGCGCTGCGCGACGGCATCATCTTCTCGCACAAGAAGCACGTGGTCGATGAAGGCGTGGCCTGCGGCGATTGCCACGGCGCGGTCGGACAGTCGACTTCGCTGAGCACGGCGCGGTTCTTGCCCAGCGAGTCCGCGTGCATGGACTGCCACGAAAAGAAGCCGGATACCTGCAAAATGTGCCACAGCAACCCGCAGGCGCCCACCAGCTTTCTGGATACGCGCATGGACGGCTTGCGCTTTGACCACAAGGCCCACGTCGAGCGCGCCACCAAGGCCGGCGACAAGGACACCTGCGATCGCTGCCACGCCTCGATCAAGGCGGCGACCAAGGTGTCTGAAGACCGCCGTCCGGCGATGTTTGAGGCCTGCTCGTCTTGCCACAAAGACGCATTCCGCAAAGAGGATTGCCAGGCCTGCCATGAGCGCTTGGTCGACCGACCAGACCGGCCGCTAACTGTGTTTGACCACGGCACCAGCTGGATGCAGCGCCACGGCAGCGCGGCCAAAGGCGGGGCCACGGTGTGCGGACACTGCCACCAAGAGAGCACTTGCTCCGACTGCCACAGCCGCAATGCCCCGATGGTCCCAGCGCTTTTGCGGATGGACAAGGTGGGCAGCGCTCAACACCACCGCGGCGATTTCCTGACTCGCCACGCCATTGAAGCCAAGCTCGACGGCAACAGCTGCACGACTTGCCACGCCCAGTCGACCTGCACCTCTTGCCACACGCGCATGGGCATTGCCCAGACCGGTGACGCCAAGGGCCAGGCGCTCAACCTGGGGCCGCACCCGCAGAATTGGATGGACCGCGGCGCTGCGACCTCCCACGGCAAGATGGCCCGCCGCGATGCGCTGGCCTGTGCTTCTTGCCATGACCAGGGCGCGTCGTCGAACTGCGTCGACTGCCACAAGTCCGGTGGCGCTGGCGGCAGTCCGCACCCGCCGGGCTGGTCGAGCCAGCTAGAGAAGGCCACCGCGCCGGCTTGCACGCCTTGCCACAAGTAGCCGCGGGTTCGGTGGTCGCGTCAAGGAAGCGAATCATTTCCTACAAATGAAATGGGGAGTCGCGGTCGCGCCGGCGGGCCGACCGTTCTGCACCCGTGCGGATCGACAAAGGCTTGCGCGAATGCTCTGCCCTGGCGACACTGCGGGCTGTCCCCTTGCCGCAGTCCCCCCGCGGAGGCCGTTTTGCGCATCGCCGTCATCTCAACGTACACCCACCCGACCCGCCTGCGCGTAAAAGAGCCTTCTGTGATGCAGAGTTCCGTTCCGGAGCTGATCGCCGGCCTGTGCCCCGCAGACGCCGAGATCGAACTGTACAATGAGAAGGAAGTCGACATCCCTCTGGATCGGCCCTGGGATTTGGTGTTCTTCAGCTACATGCACGCCTACTACGAGCACACCAAGGTGCTGTCGACCCTGCTGCGCCAGCGCGGCGTCAAGACGATTGCCGGCGGTCGCCACGCCATTCAGTTTGCCGACGACGCAGAGAAGTACTTTGACGCGGTGATCACCGGCGAGCCGGAGCCCAATGTCCCTGCAGCGGTAGAGGATTTTGCCCGCGGTCGCCTGCAGAAGCGCTACAACCTGCAGGGCGGCGGCGCGGCCGACATCAAGCCATTTCGCTGGGATCTCATCGACTACAAGAACAATCCCATTCGACTGCCGGGGATTGAGGCCAGTCGCGGCTGTCCATTCACCTGTAATTTCTGCGTGTTAACTGGGTGGGAGAAGTACCGCTACCGGCCCGTGCAGCAGGTGGTCGACGAGATCGAGACGCGCATGACCTGGAACAAGAACTGGTTTGGCGTCTTTGATAACACCTTTATTTTCCTGGATAATAACCTGGGCGGCAGTCCCAAGTACCTCCGCGAGCTCTGCCTGGCGCTGATCCCCAAGAAGCGCATCTGGGGTTGTGCGC
>JBIKTV010000615.1:0-3266 GCA_044347905.1 Myxococcota bacterium | reverse complement strand
GATGCTGTCGCGGACCTGGAGCCACGGCTGGCAAGAGGGCGACTGGAGCCTGCCCGATTACCGCTGGGCGAGTGCAGAAGAGCTGCCGCGCCCGCTGGTAGTAGCGGCCATTTCCAGCGAAGACCGCAGCTTCTTTGCCCATCACGGCTTTGACGTCGTGGCGATCCGCCGCGCTTGGCACCGCTACCAGACCAAGCCCGGGGCGCGACTGGTGGGCGGCAGCACTATCTCTCAGCAGGTGGCGCGCAACGTGTTCCTGTGGCAGCAGCGCTCTTGGGTGCGCAAGGGCCTGGAGGCCTACTATACGCTCTGGCTGGAGTTACTGGTGCCCAAGCAGCGGATTTTGGAAGTATATCTCAATATTGCAGAGCTGGGGCCCATGGTTTTTGGCGCGGAAGCGGCGGCCCAGCACTGGTTTGGCAAGCCCGCCCGGCGGCTGACGCGCCAAGAGAGCGCCCTGCTGGTGGCGATGCTGCCGGCGCCCAACACGTGGACCCCAAAGACGGCCCATGTGCAGCGCCGCGCCGCGTGGATCCAGCGCGCCGGGGTTCCAGTGGCCAAAGGCGCATGGCCCCGGCCGACAAAGCCGACCAACTAGATACTGTTCTTGTCTTCTCAGCGCAGGGGTCGGAAATTGGCCGCTACGGCCACGCCGTCGTGCTGCACGACCTCAACGCCGCTGCGATCGGCGCCAGCTGCGGGCTGGATGGCGAAGGCCACTTTGGCAAATCCCATGGCGGCAAGCTCACTTCGGCCGGGGCGCAGGTGCTTTTGCTGCAGGGCCACCGCTTGCGCAGCCAGCTGAGACTGCCGCGCCTCCGTCGCCGCGGCAGAAGCCACCAGACTGCGCAGCAGGCGCAAGCCCACGGGAGTAGGCTGATTTCGCACGCGCTCAAACTGTTCCATGGGCAGAATCAGCACCCGCACGTCGGTCAGGGCGCGGGCGGTCACCAGGGCGTTGCCGCCATCCGCTAGCGCCTCCGTGCCGATCCACCGCCCTGGCCCCAGAAGCTCGACCAGCAGCGCCATGTCGCGCGCCGTCATCATCGTCTGCACTTCGCCCTGGGTGATCAGCGCCAACCCCGCCAACGGCTGGCCAAAGTCCTGCAGCAGCGTGCCCACGCGCACCCAGCGCTCCGTGACGTAGTTGGCCAGGCCGCGCAATTCGCCCTCGCCCAGATCGCCCCAACCCGCTAAGGCCCGCAAACTAGAGAGGTTCATGGCTCCTCCTTGCTGCCCGTGAGCTTGGAAAGCAGACGACCAAGCCCGGTGGGTGCCGGCGATTCCTGGGGCGATTCAACGGGTCTGGGCAGAGCGATCTGGCAAAACTGGTCGACGCGCAGTTGGCTGTTGCGCTGCCGTCGCGCCTGCTGTAGCGCCAAAACTGCCAACAACCGCACATAGAGGCCGGGTTGTACCTGGATGAGCTGCCTGAGCCGCGCCATGTCAAAGGCAAACAGGGAGACATCGGTGGCGGCCACAGCCGAGGTCCCGTGCACGCCGCCGCCGGCAAAGGCCAGCTCGCCGCCCCAATCGCCCTGTTTGAGGGCGCCGATCGGCATCCCCGGTCCATCGGGCGTCGCGCACTCTAGGCGCAAGATGCCGTTGCCCATCAGGAAAGCCGCCGCTACCTGATCGCCTTCGCCGTAAAGGGTCTCGCCAGCGCCCAATTGCCAGCGCCACGCCATTTGCGCCAACAGCTGCAACTCTGAATCCTGAAGGGCGGGCTGGAGCGCCATGGCCCGCAAAGCGAGCAGAAAATCCTCTTCGGCCGGATCCACCGCCGTCGCCATCGGCCCGCGGCCTGCCCGCCCTGCGCCAAAGCCATCGCGGCTCGGGTGCTGGTTAAAGCGCGGCTGGGCGTCAAAAAGGTCCGAGCCAAAACCGCTGCCGGGCCGCGGAATTCGGAGGGGATCAGCGCCTGTGGATGACGCAGGTCTGCCGCGCTGCGAAGGGTCAAACCCAGACGGCGTGGTGATGGCCGGGGCGCTGCCAACGACCCCAGGGCGCGTAGACCCACTGCGCTGCGCGGGGTCAAAGCCGGGCGAAGACTGGGCGGAGCCCAAGCCAAAAGTCTGGCTAATCGGCCGTTGGGCCCCAGCGGGCGCGTAGCTCGACTGGCTCGCGGGGACCAATTGCGCGGTGGCGGACACGGCAAACTGCGAGGTGAAGCGGTCGCGATCGGCGCCCAGCCCAAAGCCCGGCCCAGTGCCCGGTCCAGTCCCCGGCCCATAGCTCAGCCCAGTGCCCGGCCCAGTGCCCGGACTGCTGACCGGGGCTTGGGGCAAGGGTCTCTGCGGCGGCCCAGGATCGGCGCGATATCCCTGCGTTACCGCCGGGGCTTGGGGAGCGGAGCCTCGCGAAGCGCTGCGGGCGGGGTCGACGTAGGGCCGGCTGGCCGTGCGCTCCCTGCCCGGATCCAGGCCGTGTTGCCCGGTCGCCGGCCGGCCCCCGCGCGAAAAAGCGTCGTCCGCGGCGACGTAGGGCGACGCGCCACTAGCTGCACCGGAAGGGGATGTCGCCCGCGGCGGGGAAAACGGCGCCGTCGAGCTCCGCGCGCGCCGTGGCTCAAAAGGGTCGTCAAATTGACTAGATGGGGCAGCCCTGCTGGCCGCTGGGGTAGGCATCTGGGCCGGAGTGGGGCGCTGCGGCGCAAACGGGTCATAGCCCGGCTGGCTGACGGGCGCATGGACCAGGCCAAAAACCGTCGCCATCCCTGCGGAACTGCCGTGCGGCGTCGCCGGCGCAGGGGTCGACCAGGGTGACGGCGGTTCCTGCAGCGCCCGCGGCGGAATCGGCGCTGTGGGCGGCGGCTGGTAGCTGGGCGGGCTTGGCGCGGCTGGTGGCGGCCAGGAAGACCGCGCGGAAGGCCGCAGCGGCTCTGCTTGGCTCGGACCGGCCGGCTGAGCGTAGTTCTGGCCCGTGGGAGCTCGCCCAGGGGGCGGCGCCGCTGCGTAAGAGCCCGTCGAGCCAAAGGGGCGCACAGTCTCGCCTTCTGCACCCGCCACCGGGCCAGAGTGTCGCGAAGTATCGGGGAACCGCGGCGCCATCGCCCCAGCGCCGTAGCGCGCAGGCCGCGGTGTCAACGGACTTTTGGGTCCGGATTCACTGCTGTCGTCAGAAGCCAATTTCTCTCCCCAAAAGGCCGATCACCGCTGTGCAGTCCCACCGCACGGCCAACCACTCTCTCTACACGGCCATGGAATCGCTCACACCTAAAGGCTATCAGACCGCGGCGCTTCTTCCAATTTCCCACCCGCGTGGCC
>JBIKTV010000614.1:0-3271 GCA_044347905.1 Myxococcota bacterium | reverse complement strand
ACGTTAGGGTAGTAGGGGGCTGCGAAGCCCCCATGTTCCCTATGGTTCCTTCCCCTACATCACTCGCCTGGTAAGGCCAATCCCCCTATTTCTTCGGCACCAGCACGGCGTCTACGACATGCACAATGCCGTTGCTCGCCTGCACCGAGCCGAGGATATTCGCTCCGTCGATCAACACCTTGCCGTCCTTGACGGCCACAGTGAGCTTGCCGCCGTCGGCCATGTTCAACACCTCGCCATCCTTGAACTCGGCGAGCTGCCGCACCGGCACCATGGTGTGGTGCTTGAGCACCCCCTGAAGAGCCTCCTTCTGCTCTGGCTTGAGCAGCCCCTCGACCGTGCCGGGCGGCAGCTTGGCAAACGCCTCATTGGTCGGGGCAAACACCGTGTAGGCCCCGCCGGGGCTGCCCAGCACCACCAGCAGCTCCGCCGCCTTTACCGCGGCGACCAGGGTCGTGTGGTCCTTGGACCCCGCGGCGATGCCGGCGACCGTGGCGGCAAAATCCGGGCGCGACTCGGGGCCCGGCGCCGCTGGCGCGGGCGCCTCCGCCGCGGGTGCCGCCTCCGCCTTGGCTTCTGGCGCAGGCGCCGCCGCAGGCGCCTCAGTCTTGCCGCAGCCGGCCGCCAAAATCATCGCCGCCATGCTCACTTGGAACAGCTTCATCGTCGCGTTCATCTCACCCTCGCCGCGCCCCCTGCGGGGCCGCTTCCTCCCGTTGCGAACCGCCCCGGCCCCTCTGACCGGTACGGCCTCCTGCCTCGTGTCCTGCCGCTGTTTGGCCTAGGCCACCGCGTCGCGCTGGCGCACCCGCCGGCCGGCCCACAGCGCCGCTAGGGTGCCGACCAGCGCCGGCCACCCCAGACCCAGCGCATAGGTCCACTGCGGGCCCAGCTGATTGGCGATCCAAAAGCCCACCGGACCCAGCAGCGCCAGCTCGGGGTCGACCGCTGCCAGCACCGCCAAGCGCGCCGCTTCCACCGGATTGAGCGCGGCCAGGCCAAACACCAGCGGCGTCGGCACGCGCCACTGCAACAGCACGCCGATCAGCGCAAAGTCGTGCAGCGCGGCCGACAGCAGCCACACCAGCAGGGCCAGCACCACCGCGCGCTCAAGGCTCGCCGCCACCGCAGAGATCAGCAGACCCAAGCCCAAATAGGCCCACAGCAGCGTCACGGACACCAGCAGGGCGTGCACGGTCATGGGCACCAGCGCCTGGTCTTGGGGATCCAGCAGCCGACCGGCGATGGCCGCGGCCAACAGCATGGCCAGCAAGGGCGCCAACAGCACCGCCGCGCGTGCCAACACCAGGCCCACAAACCAGTCGCTGCGGCGCAAGGGCCCCACCAGCAACAGCTCTAGATGGCCCGTCGAGCGCGCCTTGGTCACGGCCTGACAACTGGCCACGAGCGCCACCAGCGGCACGGCCAGCACCGCGGCGTTGGCCATGTGCAGCACCACCCGAGAAAGGCCGGTAAAGCCCAGCACGGAGGACTCGCGCAGCCCCAGCCAGACAAACGCGCCAAACACCACCAGGTAAATCGCCGCGGTAAACTGCAGCCAGCGCGAGCGCAGTGAATCGGCGCCCTCCAGCCGCGCCACCACGGCGATGCGCTTGTAGCGGGGCAGGGCGGGCGGCGGCAGCGGCGCCTCCTGGTCTGGCAGAATCACCTCTTGCATCGGCAGCGCCTGGGTGTTCATGGGGTCCTCTTGCGGGTTGGTCAGGGGGGGCGGAGGCTGCATCTACGGCGCTTGGAGCTTCTTGCGCACGGCGTCGACCAATTCTGGCCAGCGCGCGGTGGGCTGGGCCGGGTCGGGCTTCTGCATGGCCACGTAGCCAAAATCCATCGGCGTATGCGCGGCTTTCTGAAAGGTCGCCTGCTCCACCGCCAGCCATGCCGTGCCCTTGGGGGCCTGGTCAAACTGCCGCGCCCAGCGCTGGGTGGCCTGGCCGGGGTTCTGGTCCTCCCAAGCCACTAGGCAGCCCACATCGTCAAAGAATTGGCGATCGCCTTGCTGGGTGAGCAGTTGGCCGCCGTGCAGCCGCTCAGACAGCAGCATGGCGCAGTGGCCGCAGGGCTGTTTGCCCCACACGGGCTCTTCCGCGGCGGGGGCGCTCTGCTTGCAGCCGGGCAGAAGCGCCGCGGTGGCCAGCAGGAGGAGGGTCAGAAAGCGCAGCAAAGTTGTGGTCATCGGTGGCTCCTATGCGGTGGGCTGGGCCACGGCTCCCGCGGCTTGCGGCGTGTCGCTCCAGCGCTCGTCGTCGACGACCTGCAGGTCGCCCAATTGGCCGCGATGCTCCAGCACCCGGCTGACCAGCGCCAGTTTCTCCGCCTGATTGCACTGCCGGCGCCAGGTGAGCGGCGCAATGCAGGTAAAGCCCAGGCCCAGCAGCTCCGCCTTCAGCAACGGCGGCGCCTCCCCTTGGGTTCTGAGCTGCACCCGGCACAGCGCCCGCTCGCCCAGCACGCTCTCCAGCCGCGCGTCGCGCACCAGCACGCCCTCGCGCAATTCCACTACGCGGTCCACTAGTTGCCGCACCTCTTCGCTCCGGTGCGAACACAGCACCAGCAGGCTGCCCGCCGGCCGTTTGGCGACCAGGGCAAAAAACGCTTGGCGCGCCGCTTCGTCCAGGTTGGCCGTCGGCTCATCGCACACCAGGATCTGGCTGCGGGCGGAAAGGGCCAGGGCCGCCAGGATCTTTTGCTTGGTGCCGCCCGACAAGTCGCGCAGGCGCACCCCGGCGATCCGCGCGTAGTCGATGCCCAATTGCCCCGCCAGATCGGCCACGCTTTGGGGGTCGGTGCCGCGCAAGCCGCATTGGGCCCGCACCAGCTCGCGCACCGGGGCATCCAGCGGCGGCGCCACCTGCGGAATGTACGCCACCTGCTGCAGGGCCAGCTCAGGGCGCAGTCGCACGTCGTTGCCGCCAATCGTCACGCGGCCTTGCATGTCCAGCAGCCCCAGCATCGCCCGCATCAGCGTGGTCTTGCCCGAGCCATTGGCGCCCACAAAAGCCAGCCTTTCGCCGGCGTGGAGCTGCAGGGAGACCGCGTGCAGCGCCCGCACCGCGCCAAAGTGCTTGGTCACCTGTTCAATTTCGACAAGCGCGCCCATCTAATTCACCGCCTTTGGGGGAGGATTGGGGCGCCTTTGCGCGCCGCCGTGCAGCGGGTGGTGGCTCTCCATCCGCGGTGTCCGGTCGATGATCAGCTGCTGCGAGGCAAGCACCGGCACTGCTTGGGCAATCGCGTCCAGACTCGCCAGCGCCGC
>JBIKTV010000613.1:0-3283 GCA_044347905.1 Myxococcota bacterium | reverse complement strand
CCAAGTCCCTGGCGGCTTTTGGCGTGGCAGTGGTGGTGGTCGACGTCAGCGAGGCGGCGCTGCAGGCTGGCCTAGCGCGGACCCTCAAGAAGATCGACAAGGGCACGGAAACCGCGGCCTGGAAGCCGGCCCAAGCCGAGGCGATGAAGACTGCACTGAGTTTCACCAGTGACTACGCGCAGATCGCCGGTGCCGGGCTAGTGGTCGAGGCGGCGACCGAGGAAGAAGGGCTCAAGGGCCGGATCTTTCGCCAGGTTGAGGGGCTGGTGGCCAAGGACGCGATCCTGCTGAGCAATTCGTCTCACCTGGAGCCGGAGCGCATTTTTGCCGCGCTGCAGGACCAGGGGCGCACCGCCGTGGCCCACTACTTCTTTCCGGCCGAGCGCAATCCGGTGGTCGAGGTGGTGAGCAGTCCGCAGACCGACCGGCAGCTTTCGCGTTGGCTGATGCGGTTTTATGAGGCGATTGGCAAGATCCCGATCGCCGTCCAGTCGCGCTACGGCTATGCCGCCGATCCGATTTTTGAGGGCATCTTTCAAGCCGCCTGCCTGTGCGTGGAAGAGGGCCTTGGCAGCGTCAAGGAAGTGGATTTTGCCGCGCGAGAGGCGCTGGGCATGACGGTGGGGCCGTTCACCGCCATGAACCTGACCGGCGGCAATCCGATCACTGAGCACGGCCTGGACCTGATGCACCAGCGCTTTGCCACGCCCGAGTGGCCGACCCCGTGGTACCTAGCGCCGCAATTGCTCAAGGATAAGCTAGAGAGCGGCGGCCCGACCGGCAAGTGGGAGGTCTGCGGCCGCGGCGAGACGGCCGAGCTGGCGGAACCGCGCAAATCCCAAGTGATCGATGCGCTGCGTGGCGCCTATCTAGGCCTGTGCTTTGGCATTTTGGACACGGGGATTATCAGCCTGGGCGACTACGAGCTGTGCCTGGAGACGGCGCTGGACCTGACCGGCCCTTGCCGCCTCGCCAACCGCCTGGGGCTGGCTAAGGCCCTGGGGCTGGTGGAGCAGTACGCCGCCTTGCACCCGAGCATGGCCGTGCCGCACACGCTCAAAACCCTGGCGAGCCAAGGCAATTCCGTCGTCGTGCCGGTCCTGACCCAAGAGGATGTGGCGGTCGACGGCGGCGCAGTGCGGGTGGTGGCGATCCGCCGGCCCAAGGTGCTCAACGCCCTGGATCACGGCACGTACCAGCAGTTGGAGGCAGCGCTGGCCGCGGCGGAGGCCGACCCGCAGGTGCTGGGGGTGGTCCTGAGCGGTGCTGGGGCAAAAGCCTTTGTTTCTGGCGCAGATATCAAAGCCCTGGGCAACGTCAAGACGCCTGCGGACGGCTACGCGCTGTCGCGGTTGGGCCAGGACACGGGTCGCAAGGTGGAGCTGTTGACCAAGCCGGTGGTCGCGGCGCTCAACGGTCTGGCCTTTGGCGGCGGTTTTGAGCTGGCCCTGGCCTGCCATGCCCGCGTCGCCGTGGCCGGCCAAAAGGCCTTGGTGGGCCTGCCAGAGGTCAATCTGGGCATCATCCCCGGCGCGGGGGGCACGCAGCGCTTGCCGCGGCTGATCGGCGCTGACAAGGCCCTGCCGCTGCTCCGCACAGGGGCGCCGCTGTCGAGCGATCAGGCCCTGGCCCTGGGCATCGTCGCCAGCCTGCACCCGGCGGATCAGCTGCTCGATGCGGCGATCCAGCTCGTTGCGGATGCCGCCGCGGGGAGGGTGACCCTACCCAAAATCCACGATGGCGCAACAGCTTTTGCCAATTCTGAGCCCACCGAGACCGACATCGCCCACCGCAGTCGCGCGGTCGACGCCATCTTGACGGAGGTGGTGCAGCGCGGCTTGACCCTGCCGCTTGACGCCGCCCTAGAGGCCGAGTGCCGCGCCTTTGAGCAGGTCTGCGGGCTGCGCGACATGCAGATCGGCGTGCAGAATTTCCTGACCACGGGCGGTAAGCAACCGGCTAATTTTGTTCATAGTTAGCCGCAGGATCGCCGGCGATCATTCGCCCCGCAGCACCCGCACGGTCTCCGCAATGGGCGTCAAGCGCTGGCCACCGTGAAACAGCAGCAGCGGCTCGAGCTTGACCGCCAGGTCGCCGACGATATGCGCCATGTGGCGGCGCTCATCCGCGTCCATGGGCGCCACCCAGGCGGGATCGAGCTCCACCCCGGCGCAGGCCACGGGAAAAAGCAGGCTCATGCCCAGGTGCTTGTTGGTGGCAAAAGCGTGCTGCAGATAGAGGTCCAGAGCGGCGCGGGCCTGCCCAGGAGCCCCGGTCTGGGCCAGCAGGATCGTCAGCCCGGCCTCCTCTGGGCTATCGACCCCCATGTGCGCCAGCTTTTCGATCACCGCCAGCGCCACGGCCTCCGGGCCAAAGCGGTCCATGGCCCCGGCGATCATGCCAAACGAGTCAAAGGGCCGGGTCAGCGCCACATCTACGGCTTCTGCGGCGATGGCGGGGGGCGGAACGGCTTTCTTGCGCGGGCGGGCCATGGGGACTCCCTAAAAATGGCAATTCGTTAGATAGAACGAGGCTTTTGGGGTAGGGTCACCCCTCCCCTTGGGCTGGACATTTTCTAGGCCAGGGCGGTCCCGGCCAGCAGGCGGTTGGCCTCGGCGCGGGCGCGCAGCACGCAGTCCTCGATCGCCAGACCTGTGAAGTAGTTGCCCACCAGGTACAGGCCTTTGGGGCCGTGGAGCAAGGCGTTTTCTGCCGCCGCCACCACCTGATCGTGGCCGACCACCGGCGCGGGCAGCTGCACTTGGCGCTCGGTGATGTGCTGCAGGCCATCGATCGGGCAGCTCAACGCCACGGCGATCCGCGCCAGGGCCTGATCGCGGCTCACCCCAGGGCGGAGGTGAAAGGTAAAGCCGCGGCGCTCGGGGTCGTCGAGCATGTCTCGGCTAACGGCGGAATAGAACAGGTCATTCCGTGGAACGATGCCGGCCACCCGCTCGATCCCCGCCTGGCCCTTGGCGACCGCAACCCCCAGCGACTGCACCGACTGCGTGGTCATGCGCTGCAATTCCTTGGCCAAAGGCGGGCTGATTTGCCCCAGCAGCTTGGCCGCTTCAGAGGGCGGCACCGCCAGCGCCAGCGCCGCAGCGCGAAACTGCCGGCCATCCTGCAAGGTGGCGACATAGCCGGTCTCATCGCGAGAAATCCCAGTGACATCGGCATGTTCGTGGAGGGTCACCCCAGGTGTCGCCAGCGCCAGCTCCACCGCGGTCTGCAGGCCGCCCTGCAGGGTAAACGAGCGGAGAATCTCTTTGCGCCGCGGGCG
>JBIKTV010000612.1:0-3284 GCA_044347905.1 Myxococcota bacterium | reverse complement strand
GACCCCCTCTGGGCCCCACAGCGCCGTGAGCGCAATGCCCGCTACCGCGGTCGGCAGGGCAAACGGCAGGTCGACCACCGCGTCCATCAGCCAGCGCCCCGCAAAGGCATAGCGCACCAGCACCCAAGCGATGAGCAACCCCGCCAGCGTCGCCAGCAGCGCGGCCAAAAGCGCACCGGCAAAGGACAATCCCAGCGCGGCCAGCACCCGCGGTTGACCCAGCACCTGCAGCCAGCGCTCCGCCGGCACCTGGGCCGCCTGGACCGCCAGCGCCAGCATGGGCAACAGAGCCAGGGCCCCAAGCCAGAGGGTCGTCACACTAGCACTCAGCCCCCAGCCGGGCAGTTGTGGCGCACGCACAGCCATCCGCTACCTCTTGAGGATCTGGTCAAAAATCGCGCCCTCAGCAAAATGTTCGGCCTGAGCCTTCTGCCAGCCGCCAAATACCTCGTCGATGGTAAAGAGCTCGATTTTTGGGAACTTGGCCACCCATTTGCCCAGCAGGGTCGCTTCGCGCGGCCGGAAGTGGTGCTTGGCCGCCAGCTCCTGGCCCTCCAGGGTGTATAGGAACTGCAGATAAGCCTCTGCCACGGCTAGGGTTCCGTGCTTCTGGGCGTTCTGCTGCACTACCGCCACCGGCGGCTCCGCCAGGATCGACACGCTGGGGCGAATCAGCTCAAACTTGCCGGCGCCCAACTCCTGGATTGCAAGCAACCCTTCATTTTCCCAGGTGATCAGCGCATCGCCTAGGCCGCGCTGGGTAAAGCTCAGGGTCGCCGCCCGGGCCGAGGTGTCCATCACCGGCACTTGCGCATACAGCTTCTGTACAAATTCTCTGGCCTTGGCGCTGTCTCCGCCGTAGCGCTTCTGCGCTGCACCCCACGCCGCCAAGTAGTTCCACCGGGCACCGCCGCCAGTTTTTGGATTGGCTGTGATGACTTGCACGCCGGGCTTGATCAGATCCTCCCAGTCGCGGATGCCTTTGGGATTGCCCTGGCGCACCACAAAGGCGATGGTCGAGGTGTACGGCGCCGAGCGCTGCGGCAGCTTGCTGGCCCAATCCTTAGGGATTCTGCCGCTTTTCTCCGCTATCGCCTCAATGTCCCAGGCCAGCGCCAGGGTCACGACATCGGCCTCCAGCCCGTCAATGACCGCCCGCGCCTGCTTGCCAGAGCCGCCGTGGGACTGCTGAATCTCCAGAGCTTGGCCGGTTTTCTCCTTCCAGCGCTTGGCGAATTCGACATTGACGTCCTGGTACAGCTCGCGGGTCGGATCGTAGCTGACGTTGAGCAGCCGCAGTCCGCGGTTCGCCGGCTCCGGATTGCCTTTGCCGCAAGCCAGCGCCAGCACCGCCAGCGCGGAAATGGCCAAGATGGCCAGCTGCCTTGTCATTTGTGCGCCCATGCTGCCCGCCCGGAGCTTGCCCGCCCCAGCCGTCAGCATAAGTCTATTTTGTCTATGGATCAAGTAGAGATTGGGACTGGGCGCGGAGAATGCAGTCGTCTCAGACCAAATGTCAGACTTATCAAATGGTTTTGCAGAGGGACTGGGCGGAGCCGTGCACCAGGGCTGGCGGGTCGGGGAGCAAATCGCCTGCCCTCCCGACCCGCCGCACCTCAGCCAGTTCGGTCAGCGCACGTAGACGTAGGCAAAGCCCTTGAGGCTCAGGTCGCCATTGTCCGGCGTGCAGCGGGCTTCATTACCCGCGGAATTGTTGGGATCCTGCCCGCAGTACGTGCCGGTCGCGCCCACGCCGATGCGCGAGTCGCAGCTGCCGCAGTCATTCTCCTGGTTGGCGACGATGCCGATGCGAATCGAGGTGTCGCCGCCGCACACGCGGTTGATGCCCTCAGAGCTGCAATACGGCTGCAGAGAGGCTTTGGGGCCGATGAGGCCCTTCCACGCCGTGCGGCCCACCGCAGAGTTCACCGCGCCGCCCTGGAACAACTGCGCCAAGGTCTTGCCGCCGCCCACCGGCACCACCAAGTCGCGGGTGACGCCTTCGACCACCATCCGCACCAAGATCTGCGTCACGGGCACGCCGTTAAAGGTCTGGAGCTTGGCCTCATTGCTGTCCACGCCAGGCAAATTCGCGTTGAGCAGCGTGGCGTTCGTCCACAAGGCAGAGGCGTACACAAAGGTCGTCTTGGTGCCGTCGACCTTCATGGCCAAAGACCAGCCGCCGGCGGTGGCGCCGTCGCTGACCTTCATTTCGCAGTGCGCTGTGTACGCCGCCGCGCCGCCGCTGCCGTCGGGATCCAGCTCGTACAGGCCGCTTGCGGCGCCCGGCACGATCGCCAAGATCGACTTGCAGTCCTTGCCGGGGTTGCCGCTGCTTCCCGGCGCCGCGCAGGTCTTGCCATCGCCCACGTAGCCGGTCTTGCACGCGCAGGAGAAGCTGCCCGTGGTGTTGGTGCAGTTGGCGTTGGCGTCGCAGCCGCCGTTGTTGGTTAAGCACTCGTTGATGTCGCTGCAAGTCGGCGCGCTGCCAACGTTATTGCTGCACTTGTACGCGGTGGCCGCGCCGCAGCCGCCGTTGTTGGTGGCGCACTCGTCGATGTCGGTGCAGGTCTTGCCGTTGCCGCTCCAGAAAGCCTTGCAGGCGCAGCTAAACGACCCCACGGTGTTGGTGCAAGTGGCGTTGGTGTCGCAGCCGCCGTTGCCGGTCAGGCACTCGTTGATGTCCGTGCAAGTCGGCGCGCCGCCAACGTTATTGCTGCATTTGTAGGCGCTCGCCGCGCCGCAGCCGCCGTTGTTGGTGGCGCACTCGTCGATATCGCTGCAGGTCTTGCCGTTGCCGGTCCAGAAAGCCTTGCAGCTGCAGCTAAACGACCCCACGGTGTTGGTGCAGGTGGCGTTGGTGTCGCAGCCGCCGTTGCCGGTCAAGCACTCGTTGATGTCCGTGCAAGTCGGCGCGCTGCCAACGTTATTGCCGCACTTGTAGGCGCTCGGCGCACCGCAGCCGCCGTTGTTGGTGGCGCACTCGTCGATGTCGCTGCAGGTCTTGCCGTCGCCGCTCCAGAAGGTCTTGCAGCTGCAGCTAAAGCTGCCGGGGCTGTTGGTGCAGGCGGCATTCTTGTCGCAACCGCCGTTGTTGCTTGCGCATTCGTCGATGTCGGTGCAGTTCTGGCCGTCGCCGCTGTAGCCGCTGTCGCAGCTGCAGGTAAAGCTGCCGACACTGTTGCTGCACGTCGCATTGGCGCCGCACGGCCTTGGCGTCAGCTTGAGGTTGCTGACGGCGATGCCGGAGGTGTTGTTGGCCTCGTCGTCCACCGTGTCGAACT
>JBIKTV010000611.1:0-3294 GCA_044347905.1 Myxococcota bacterium | reverse complement strand
GCCCCGCGGGCCAGCGACCGTTACCCGCATGGGCCGAGCCCCGGGCGTCGCGCGGCTGCGGTGGGTTTCGCGCACTCTTGCCTCCCAGCCGCGGCGCGCCCGAGGGCTCGGTCGACCGGCTGGCAAGCCGGGCGATAGGGCGCGGTCTTGCGACGCGGGCGCGCAGCGCCTGCGGACCAAGAGGCCCCCAAAAACCGCATCGCGCCAGAAGAAAGACCGACCTAGGGCTCCCGGCCCAGCTCTACCCACCGCTGCACCAGATAGCCGGCCACCTGGCTGGGCGTCGTCCCCGGGCACGCGGCCATAATGGTGAGATTTGCCCGAGCTGTAGCCGTCCTTGCGATGGGCCGGATCGGCCGGGCATTTGACGGTAGAGGGGTTCCAGCCTACCCTACCTAGGCACCGGAGGTGCCCTTTGGACGACCGCGAGTATCTCAAGACCTTCTTTCAGAATCTTACCTTGCGCCCCATTGAGCCAGATCACCCGTTCTACGTGCCCATCTGGGAGCGGGGCGACGCCGACGACCCGGTGGAGCTCCTCAAGAATACGATAGAGAGTGCCGGACCGCGCAGCGCGCAACTGTTGTCCGGCTACCGAGGTGCTGGCAAGAGCACGGAATTGCGCCGCCTCCGCCGCGACCTCAGGCAAGGTGGCCGGTTCGTGGTGCTGTGCGACATGGAAGACTTCCTCGACACGTCGGCCCCTATCGATATCTGCGACTTCCTCCTGGCCTTGGCTGGCGCAGTAAGTGAGCAGCTGGTGGCGGAAAAGGTATTGCAGGACCGGCCAGACGTAGAGAGCTACTGGACGCGGTTCCGCAACTTCATGTACCGCACCGACGTCAAGTTCGACGAAGTGTCGGCCAAACTTGCGGCAGGAGCGGAGGTCGAGCTCAAAGCCAGCCTGAAGTCGGACCCAAGTTTTCGCGAGAAGCTGCAGGCGCATCTGGCGTTGCACTTGAGCTCCTTCCTGGCCGACGTGCGCGGCTACATCAAGGACTGTGTGCGGCAGGTGCATGTACAGCACGGCCAGGATGCGGAACTGGTCATTCTTGTGGATTCCATGGAGCATTTTCGCGGCGTTTCCAGCGATGCGTTGGCGGTCCATGATGCGGTCGAGCGGCTCTTTGCCGGGCATGCAGACAAGCTGTGTTTGCCCGACGTCCACTTGGTCTATACCGTGCCGCCGTGGCTGAAGATTTGCTACCCGGGCGTAGAGGGCTACTACCAACCTGGTGGCCTGGTGACGCTGACGGCGCAGAGAGTCACGTCAAAAAACGCGGACAGCCAGGCGCCGCTCGCCGATCTAGAGCGCGTGCTGAAGCGGCGAGCCCCTGACCTGGATTGGCAGCGCCTTCTCGGCGACGAACGAGCGGTTCTAGACCAGCTGATCGGCCTCTCTGGCGGGCACTTGCGCGATCTCTTCCGGCTGGTGGCGGAGGTGATTCGCCGCTGCCTCGGGCACGAATTGCCGGCCACGCAAGAGCGGCGCGAACGCGCTATCTCGGCAGTTCGCAGTGGTTTTGGTGAGGTTGCCCAGGATGACGCGCAGTGGCTGGCCACCATCGCCCGCACCCGCCAGGTCACGCTGCCGAGTCGGACGCGCCTGCCAGACCTCGCCCGGTTCTTTGATACCCACCTCGTGCTGTGCTACCGCAACGGGCGCGAGTGGTACGACGTGCACCCGTTGATTCGCGAGCAAGTAGAGGGCTTGGCTGCGCCCCAGGCCGCCAATAACCCATGACTCCTTCGCCCGCCGCAAGCGCCCAGGGGGACCTGGATTCGGCTTGGACAAGCCTGCACGCGCAGTTGCAGCTCGCTGGCGACTTCTGGCTGGGGTTCGTGTTTGTGGCTTCAGCCGGTGCAGCGGCAAATCTGCGCGAGCGGTTGGCCGAGACGCTGCGGCTGCGCGGGGCCAAGCTACAGCTGGTCCGCCCGGCCGAGCCGCTGGCGTTGGCGTCGTCGTCGACCGCGGTGCTAGACGCCCGCGCTCAACCTCAGGACATCGTGTGGCTTGAGTGCGTTGCCGTCGATCCGGCGGGCTCAGCTCCAGGCGCTCGCGGACCCTGGTTGGACGCTTGGCGGCAGTTTGGCCTGCGTCTGAACGAACGCCGGGATCTGCTGATGCGGAACCATGCCGGCGCCCTGGTGATTGTCGCGCCGCTGGCCGGTCACCGCTTGCTCCGCGAGTCCGCCCCGGACCTATGGTCGATGCGCGACCTGGTGCTGGAAGTCGGGCCTGTGGAGGCCGCGTCGCGGCTGGAGGAGCCTCGGCAAGCTGACCGGTCCGTCGTCACGGCAGAGGGAATTGGTCCGGCCTGGAATCACCTCGCTGCGGCCGAGGAGGCGCTTGCCCGCGAAGACACCGCCCTTGCCGCCGAACACGTGCGCCTGGGCTTGCAGCAGTCTGTCGACCCGCTGGATCGCGGACGTTGGGCGCTGGGTGTGCTAGGTGCAAAGGTTTTTCGGTTCTGGCGCGCCGAAGAGGCCCACGGCTGTGCGGCCATCGCGGAATCCGTCGCGCAGGGCCGGCTGACGAGGTTTGGAGAAAATGCCGAGACCCTGCGCGACCTCTCTGTCGGTCTCGACAATGTAGGTAAAGCCTGCCGGGACGACGGCGACAGCGCCGCCGCGCGCGCTGCCTTCGAAGAAAGCCTAAGCATCTGTCGCCGCATCCTGCAAGCGTGGGGTGAGAATCCCCAGGGCCTCCGGGACCTCTCCGTGAGCCTAGACAACGTGGGCGAAGCCTGCCGGGACGACGGCGACCACGCCGCCGCGCACTCTGCCTTCGAAGAAAGCCTGAGCATCCGCCGCCGCATCCTGCAGGCGTGGGGCGAGAATCCCCAGAGCTTGCGCGACGTCTCTGTCAGCCTAGACAACGTGGGCCAAGCCTGCCGGGACGACGGCGACCACGCCGCCGCGCGTTCTGCCTTTGAAGAAAGCCTGAGCATCTGCCGCCGCATCCTGCAGGCGTGGGGCGAGAGGCCGCAGGCGAAGGCGGATCTAGACAGGGCATTGGCTCGGCTTGACAGCCTCAACAATCCGGTGCCGGCCGAGGATGCGCAGACAAGCCCTTCAAGCTAGACCTACGAACAACGACGGGCCCCAATCCTGCATCGGTGACCGAAACCGCGTGCCCGACCGAGACCATCCCAGCCACCGCCGGCAGTTTACGCGCGTAAACTCCAGGTGCGCCGCTCGCCCACAGGGCGCAGCGCCCGGTCCCTCTCCGCCTAGAATTGCCGCAAAACCCCAGCGCCAGTCCACGCCCCGCGGGCCAGCGACCGTTACCCG
>JBIKTV010000610.1:0-3303 GCA_044347905.1 Myxococcota bacterium | reverse complement strand
CCGGGCGGAGGAATTCATGGACAAGCCGACTTTCATGGCGATTTTACAGGCGATTGTTGAAGGATTTGAGGATCCGACGTTCAAGGCCCAGTTCGCTGGCGCCAAGGCCGCGGGCGACGTGCCGCAGATGATGGCCCTGCCGATGGCGATTCAGGAGAAGGCCTTTTCCGCCCACGGCCTGGACGCCGCCAACGGCACCGCGCAGTTCAAGGCCGCCGGCCGGCAGTTTGGCCTGGACGACGACGTGGCGCCGTGGCTCGTGCGCATGAAGGCGGCCCTCTAGGCGGTCCGACCGTCCAACCCTGCAATGCTCTGGATAATTGCCGCGAGACTCACCGTCAGGCGGCGATTCCGCGGCTGCGAGTTTCGTTGACACTTTTCCGGTGGGCGCATACGCTGGAGGCGATGGGGATTCTCCGGCCACTACTGACATTCTGTGCCCGCCGCGACCTGCGGCTCTGGCTGTTGCTTTTGCTCGCTGCGCTGACGGCGCTGGCCTGCGGGAGTGCGCAAAACGACAGGTTTGGCGTCGAGTTAGACGAAGAGATCCCGGCATCGACTCGCTACGCCGCGGCCCTGCGCCTCGCCGCCTTGGGCCGGGTAGAGGCCCGCGCGGGCTCCGACGAATTGGCCGCTGAGCACTTTCGCGCCGCCTACCGGATGCAGCCACAGGTCGAATTCCTTTTGGCTTATGCGCGGTCGGCTGAGCGGGCCCAGCTGTTTGCGGAGGCCCATGAGGCCCTGCGCCGGGCCCTGACTCACGGCCTGCCGCCAGAAGAACTGGGCAAAATCTCTGCCGATATCAACCGCCTGCAGGCGCAGATCCCCCCTGGGCTCGTGCGCGTCGCCGTGCAGGTGGCGCCAGCGGGCGCGCGGCTTGAGCTGACCCGGCAGAAGGCCGGCGCCAAGGTGCAGGATCCGCGGCAGGCGGGGGCGGCGCGCACATGGGACCGCGTGGTGCTGGCCACCGGCGGCGTGTACCTGCCGGCCGGGACCTATTCCGTGTACGCAACGGCCAAAGGCTATCAGAGCGAGATGTCCACGCTGCAGGTCGCCCGCGAAGGTGCCGAGCTCATCGCCGTGTCGCTGGCGGCGGAAGAAGCCGGGCCGCAGCTGGCAGAGACCCATCGCCACAAGCAAAAGACCGTGGAGCCCGACGACAAACTTGAGGACAAGCAGCAAGTTGAAGCCCAAGGGCCAACGGTTGAGTTTGGGGTGCAGCCCAAGAGCTCGCGGAGCGCCATTCACACCTGGGGGCCGCTGGGGACTGCGGCGCTGGGCGTGGCGGCGATTGGCGCGGGCGGCTTCTTTGGCTGGCAGGTCACCCAGGCAGCGGCGACCGCCAACGATCAAGCCAACCAGGGGCTTTCTAAGGCGGATTACCAAGCCAACGTCGATTTCTACAAGCAGCAGGCCCGCGACAACAGCAGCTTGGCCAACTACTCGTTTATCGGCGGCGGCGTGCTCTTGGCGATCGGCACGGCGTGGTGGGCCTTAGCGCCTGCCGCGCGGACGAACCAAGCCGCAGCGCCACCGCCGGCACCTGCAAGCCGCCAAGCCCAGGTCGCAGCGCCGGCGTTGCTCCCTCAACTGGCTGTTTCCCCGACGGCAATGGCGCTGCAATGGACGTTTTGATGCACCCAAGCACCTGGACCGCTCCCTGGACCGCCTTCTGGGCCGCCTTCTCGTGCAGTCTGCTCGGCGCCGGGCGCGGCGGCCGCCTGTTCGCGCGTCTGGGCCTCCTCGCTCTCGTTGTCCTGGTGCCGCTCGCTTCTTCTTGCGTGGTGCAGGTCAACGAGCAGCTCGGCTACGACCCCTGCGATCCCAACCCCTGCCAAAAGCAGGGCGTGTGCAACGGCTGGACCGGCACCTGCGCGGTGGTCAAGAACAAGGCCGTGTGCAGCCAGTGGAAATGGACCGGCAGCGGCGCGGCGCCCAAGGACGGCGGCGGCAAGACGTTGACGACTCCTGTGAGCTACGAGGCGACAGAAAAGTCTTGCGATGGCAAGGACAACGACTGCGATGGCCAGGTGGATGAAGCGGTTGTCGGCGACGCCAGCCAGGTCTGCGCGAGCAAGGGCGTCTGTGCGGCGGGCCAGGTCAGCTCGCTGTGTGTCGGCGGCAGCTGGTCATGCAACTACTCGGCCATTCAGGCTTTTGAGGCCAGCGAGGCCAGCTGCGACGGCAAGGACAACGACTGCGACGGCGAGACCGATGAGGCCCTCATCGCCCCGGCCACCGCCTGCAAGCGCCAGGGCGTGTGCAGCGGCTTGCCCGCCCCCGCGTGCGCCAACGGCGCCTGGACCTGCGGTTATGAGGCGGCCAGCGACTACGAAGTCGGCGAAACCAAATGCGACGGCAAGGACAACGACTGCGACGGCCAAGTCGACGCCGCTTTGGATGTGACAGCGCTCGCCGCGACTGTGCAGTGCAAGGCCGTGGGGGTCTGCGCAAGCGGCGCCAGCGTCAGCTGCCAGGGCGGCGTGCCCACCTGCAGCTACAGTGGAATCGCCAATTTTGAAGGCCTGGAAGCCAGTTGCGACGGCAAGGACAACGACTGCGACGGCAAGACCGACAACTTTGCCGGCAGCGACGCCGCCCTAACCGCCAGCGAGGCGAGCGGCTGCGCCAACAAGGGGGTCTGCGCCCTGGCCAAGCTGAGCAAAGTCTGCGCCAACGGCACCTGGGCCTGTTCCTTTGCCGGCGTGCCGGGTTACGAGGCGAGCGAGTCCAGCTGCGACGGCAAGGACAACAACTGCGACGGCCAAGTCGACAACATCGCGGCCAAGCCGGCGACCTCGCCCTGCGGCGACAAAGGCGTGTGCGCGGGCGGCGTGCCGATGTGCGCGGCGAGCCTGTGGTCGTGCGACTGGGCGTCACTGGCGGCTAAAGGCTATGAAGCTTTTGAGCAAAGCTGCGACGGCCTGGACAATGACTGCGACGGCAAGACCGACGAGACCCTGAGCGCGGCGGCCAGCGGCTGCCTGGGTCAGGGCGTGTGCGCGTGGGGCGTCGACGTCGCGTGCAAAGACGGCAAAGGCAGTTGCGATTACAGCCATGTCGCCAGCTATCAGGCCAACACGGAGACGGCGTGCGACGGCCTGGACAACGACTGCGACGGCAAGACCGACGAAGCGGAGTCGCTGGACCCGAGCAAATCCGGATGCGGCGTGGGCGTTTGCGCGGGCAAGGCCACGGCCAGCTGTGCCGGCGGCAAATGGAGCTGCGACACGGCGGCGGCGGTCGGCTTTGAGGCCAGCGAGAAAAGCTGCGACGGCCTGGACAACGACTGCGACGGCCTGA
>JBIKTV010000609.1:0-3311 GCA_044347905.1 Myxococcota bacterium | reverse complement strand
TCGCGGGTCAGCACCTTGCGCGCCGCCTTGGACCAGCGCGGCCACAGCCCCAGCGCCGCCTTGCCTTCGGCGCTGGCCTGCACGGCGTGGGCGGTCAATTGCTTACGGATCATCGGCAGATAGGCGTCACCCGTCAGCACCTGCGCTGCGGTGCCCGCGTGGATCACCACCAGCTTCCACGCTTCAAACGCCCGCGCGGGCATGCCAAAGCTGTCGTCGGCCTCATCCAGCAGCACTTCGACCGCCGGCGCCCCCACCACCAGCTCGGCAAACTGCCCGCCGACCCCCAGTTCCGCCAAAAGCGCGCTGTGCGTAACTACATAACCCCATGCATGGGCCGGTGAATTTCGCTCTCGCCCCAGAAACATCCACCAGCGCTGCCGCACCGTCTCGCACGCGCCCATGTAGGTATACACCGCGCCCCAAGCCGAGCGCAGCCGGGCTTTTTGCTCGGGCAGCAACGGCCGATCGCTGCGCCAAATCTTGCGATCCACTTGAAGGCGTTGGGTAATTTGCTCCACTTGCCCGGCGTAGCGCTGCACCAGGGCCAGATCGGCGCGGGCCTGGTCGACCAACTGCGCCGGGGGCAGGGCAAACACGTCCAGATGGCTGGGCGTCGGCGCGGCGGGCAGATCCTGGGCCTGGGCAGAGACGGTCCACAGCGCGGCCGCGACGATAGCCAAAATCAGCTTGCGTACCATGGTTTTCCTCAGGCGACCGGCGCATTGACCGCCGCCGCGATTCTACGCCAGCCGCGGCTTGTCTGCGAGGGCCCAGCGAATCGCCGCAAATCGCCATTCGCCGCTTGGTCGGATCGTCACGCTTCTTTGCACGCGCCGAACGGACGCCTAACGCGCGGTGACCTTTAATACCTGTGCGATTCGCAGCGTGCGGACCGGCACAAACGACAGGCAGACAGCCCGCGGGCTGAACTTTGGAGGATGCGATGTTCCGATTCCTAAAGCGGCGCAAAATGATGTGGGCGGTAGCGGCATTGGCCCTGGGCAGCTCGGCGGCCTTTGCTGCGGGGCGCGGCGGCGGACCCGGCTGCGGTGACGGCGAAGGCTGCGGCGGCGGCTGCGCCCATCGCGGCGGTCGCGGCGGCGCCCACGGCGAGTTCTTCAAGGCGCGCATGGACGCCCACGTGGCCGATCTGGTCGACCTGACCAAAGCCACGCCAGAGCAGAAGAAGGCCTTGGAAGCCGCCCGCGACCGCATCGCCGCGCGCATGCAGGCCCACCGCGGGCCAGGGCCTCAAGGTCAGGGCCAGGGTCAAGGCCAGGGCAGGGGCCAGGGTCAAGGTCAGAGCCAGGGTCAGGGTCAGGGCCAGGGTCAAGGTCAGGGCAAAGGGCAAGAGCAGGATCGCCGCGCCGCTCACCACCGCGAGATGCAAGCGCTGTTCCAGGCGGTCAGCCCCGATCCCAAGAAGATCGAGGCCCTGCGCGATCAGCACCTGCAACACCGCGGCGAGATGGCCCAGGGGATGATCGACGAGCTGGGCCAGCTCCACGGCGTGTTCAACCGCGACCAGCGCAAGGCCATGGCGGGCTACCTGCAGGAGCTGCGCCCGGGTCAGCGCGGCCAATGGCGCGAACGCATGGGCCATTTCATGATGGGCCGCATGGTCGGCCACTTCAGCGATGAGATTAAGGCGACCCCGGACCAGAAGAAAGCCCTTACGGCGCTTGCAGAAAAGGCCGGTGAGGCGGTCAAGGCCCAGCACCAGGGTCAGCAGCAGCTGGCGGAGAAGGCGCTGGCGCTGTGGCAGGGCGAGCGCTGGGACGCCGCGCAGGGCCAGTCGCTGCAGAAGGCCCAGCAGGAGCTGGCCAAAACCGGCGCCGACACGGCGATTCGCTACGGTTTGGAGGTCCACAAGCTGCTGACGCCGGCCCAGCGCAAGGCGGCGGCGGAGTTCATCGGCCAGCGCGGCATGCGCGGTCACGGCCCCCACGGCCCCGGCGGCTTTGGCGGCGCGCCAGAGGGCGGCGAATAGTCAGCAGCGCGCAGGGGAATTCGCCGAGGGTGTCGCGAATTCCCCTGGCTGCAGGCGCAAGACCGGTGACGATCTAGAACTAGTGCAGCGACGCCGTCAGGGCGGCAAAAAAGTCATTGCCCTTGTCGTCCACCACGATAAACGCTGGGAAATCCTGAACGTCGATCTTCCACACCGCTTCCATCCCCAGCTCGGCGTACTCCAACACCTCGACCTTCTTGATGCAGTCCTGGGCCAGCCGCGCCGCCGGCCCGCCGATGGAGCCCAGGTAGAAGCCGCCAAACTGCTTGCACGCGTCGGTCACGGCCTTGCTGCGGTTGCCCTTGGCGAGCATGACCATGGAGCCGCCGGCGGCCTGGAATTCCTGCACGTAGCTGTCCATGCGCCCGGCGGTGGTGGGGCCAAAGGAGCCAGAGGCCATGCCCGTGGGCGTCTTGGCCGGCCCCGCGTAGTACACCGCGTGATCTTTGAGGTATTGCGGCATGCCTTCGCCGCGATCCAGGCGCTCCTTGATCTTGGCGTGGGCGATGTCGCGGGCCACCACCAGCGGACCGCTGAGAGAAAGCCGCGTCTTGATCGGGTATTTGCTCAGCTCGGCGCGAATCTCAGCCATGGGCCGGTTCAGGTCGATGGGCACCACGTCGCCGGCCACCTCGCCTTGATCGGGGGCGGGCAGGAACCGCGCGGGATCGCGCTCCAGGGCCTCGATAAACACGCCGTCCTTGGTGATTTTGCCCAAGCACTGCCGATCGGCGGAGCACGACACGGCGATCGCCACCGGACAGCTGGCGCCATGGCGGGGCAGCCGCACCACCCGCACATCGTGGCAGAAGTACTTGCCGCCAAACTGCGCGCCGATCCCCAGCTTTTGCGTCAGCTGCCACACCTGCGCTTCCAGGTCGACGTCGCGAAAGCCGCGGCCCAGGGCGTTGCCAGAAGTCGGTAGCGAATCCAGATACTTGGCTGAGGCATACTTGGCGACTTTGAGCGCGTATTCCGCCGAGGTGCCGCCGATGACGATCGACAAGTGATACGGCGGGCAGGCCGCGGTGCCCAGGCCGCGCAGGTTCTTGTCCAGAAAGCGCATCAGACTCGCGGGGTTGAGCAGCGCCTTGGTCTCCTGGAACAGGTAGCTCTTGTTGGCCGAGCCGCCGCCCTTGGCCATGAACAGGAACTTGTACGCCTCGCCCTCTGTCGCGTAAAGCTCGATCTGCGCTGGTAAATTGCTGCCGGTGTTGACCTCGTCGTAGGTCGTCAGCGGCGCCATCTGGCTGTAGCGCAGGTTGCGCTGGGCGTAGGTCTCAAAGATGCCTCGCGA
>JBIKTV010000608.1:0-3313 GCA_044347905.1 Myxococcota bacterium | reverse complement strand
GGTGATCACCAGGTGCGTGCCGTTGGCGTCGCTGTGCACCTGTACCTCATCGCTCAGCGCCAAAAGGCCCAGGGGAGCCACCATCACCGCCAATTAAGACCCCCCCTTACGTCAAGTCCTCTCAGCACCAGGGGAATTGTGCGGTTTCGCTGCAGTTGCCCTGCAGGGAGCGGCAGCCGTGTTTCCCCGGGGAAACAACCTGCGCCATAGGCCTGCGCGCAAGCTACACCGGGTCAAAACCAAACGCGTTCTCTCCGCCCCGCCCTTGGCCATCGCGCCCCAACTCGCCGGCCTCGCGTCGCCCAGCGCCATGGCCAAGCCGTTACAATCCGCACTACCCACGCGATGCCGGACACGGCCGATAAGCGTAGACTGTCCGCCGGGTTGGGTGACGTAGCAAGGAGGCCCCATGGGCACGCTCTGGACTCGTACGTCGGTATCGTTGATCTCAGCGTTCTTGTGCAGTTGCGTGGTCGCCTCTGGCAGTGGCAGCAGCGGCGGTGGCGGCGGCGGCGGCTCCGGCGACAATGTCGTGCCCAGCGACCCCAAGGCGCCCTTTGGCAGCGTCACGCCGCGCACAACCTTCGCCATGCGGGGCAAGTACCCGTTTGTCAGCGCCAATCGCTTCTTCACGGGCATCATCGGCAGCAAGATCGTCGGCGGGCAGAGCTTCGACATCGTCAAGGCCGGCTACGACATCCAGGGCCCGGCGGATCTCGGCAAGCCCGACACCAAAGGCGCCCGGACGTTGATGCGCAAACCCAGCGCCACGCAGCTGACCTTTGCCGGCGTGGAGGACCCGGGCTTTACCACCGTCACCCTGGACCCGCCGGTTACGTTTGACCTGCGGCCGCCCGTCGGCGAGAAGAAAACCTACCAGGGCAGCGGCACCTTCCAGCTGATGCCCACCGATGCGCCGCTCAAAGCCACCGCGACCTTGGACCTGACGCTGGTCGGCGAGAGCGAGACGGTGGAAACCGCCGTGGGCGTGGTTCACAACACCCGCCACTTCAAGGGCGCGCTGACGCTGGTGGGCGACGGCGTTCCGCCCGCTTTGGCGACCGACCCCATTACCGGAGACGTGTGGGAGCATCCGGAGTTGGGCGTCGTTGCCGTGGACGTGCCGCTGCTGGGCGCCCACATGGGCTGGGAAGGCGAGCAGGACTACGGCCCAGCGACTTCAGGGCCCAACTACTGCAAGAAATCGACGATCCTGGACGACAGTGTCCCTACCATGACGCTGAGCACCTACGACCGCGCCAACAAATTCGATGCGGACAAGATGACCCACGCCAAGATGTTCCTGGAATTCCGCTTTGCCAACCCCGAGGATGCCAAGCAAAAGACCCTGAGCGACGCCAAGATGGTGAACGTGCAATTCGCCACCGCCTTTGGATACTACAACCACACCTTGCTCGAAAGCCCGATCTCGCTGCTGCATCCCGAGGAAAATGGCAAGGGCTACAAGTTCTTCTGGGCGTATGTCGACCAGGCCGCCAAGAACGAGCCCGGCAGCAACGGCATCTCGTACAAGGTGAGCGTGACCAAGCCTATGGGCGCGGCGCCGATCAAGGCCAGTGCGCGGATCCTGTATAACTTGTTGCCGTAGGCCAATTTGCGGAGCGACCAGTACAGCGCGCTGTCGACGCTGTGGGTACGTGCGCCGGCGCTATCCGCCCCCCTGACTTTCGCGCTTGACCTGGGGGATTGCGATCTCAACCGCCTGAAATTGAACGGGCAATTGCCGCACGATCTCCATGCGCTGACCCGCCGCAGCGCCTGTGGCCACCACAAAGGGCAGGGCAATCGCCGGGGCTTGGCGGCCACTGCCGTCCACGCTGCGGGTCACGTAGCGCTCCAGGTCCATCAGCGCGCCGTCAAATCCCGCGGCCGCCTCGACCTCGACCAGGATCGGCACCTTGACCACCAGCGGCCAGCCGTCAAAAAGCGGCACGCGCACTTCCATCTCCAGGATGAAGTCCGGGCTTTTGTTGGACTCGGCCTCGCGCTGGGGGTGCAGGCGCAGGGCCACGGTGGCGTCTTGCATCGCCGCTTGCAGGCGCGGTTGCAGCCAAGCGGCCATCGCGTCTTCGCCCCGGCCCTTCATTTGGGCTCCTCAATGGTGCGCAGCAGCCCCAGGGCCACCAATTCCTCAATGCCCGGGGGCAAACCGTCGGTGTGGCCGGCCAGCACCGCGGCGTAAAACTGCCGGGCCGTCGCAGAAGCACCGCGGAGCCGCTCTTGGCGCTGCTGGTCGACTTGGGCGCGGATCCGTTCCAGGTTCAGGCGGGCCTCGTGCAGCGGCAGGTTGGCGGGCGTGGGCCGCGGCGCCGGACCCCCAAGGCGAAGCAGCCGTTCCGCGCTCTCATCCTGCTGGCGCTGCAAGGTGACCAGCTCGTCGGCCGCCGCTTGGTTGAGGATTTTGAGCGACGCCGCGAGCTCCGTCCAACCCGGATTTGCCAGCTCCGGCAGGGCCACGCCCAGGCGCCGGGCCGTGGCGAGGTGGGGTTCGAGTTCGGCGACTTGCCGCCAGGCCTCGGCCAGCTCAGCGCGCCACGCGTTTAAGTCGGGCTTGGGCAGCGGGGCAATTCGCCCGGGCAAGCGGGCCGATTGCAGCCAGTTCACCAAGGCCTCTTGGCGCCGCACCAATGCCTCGCGCACGCGGGCGCTTTCGCGCTCCAACAGCCGCGTGGCCCCGGCCAGCGACAGCTCATGGGGGATGCCCGCCGGGCGTTCGGCCAATTCGCTCAGCACCGTCGCCACTTCGCGCAGCTGCGCCACCTGAGCCTCTAGCGCCGCCGCCTGCTGGTTGCACAGCCCTTCAAGCTCGGCCAGCGCGTCCTGGGGCGTGGTCGCGGCCAGCGGAGCAGTGGGATAGCAGCCCGCGGTCTTGGCGTGGCGTTCTTTCAAGGCCAGCCAACGTTCCTCAAACTCGCGCGCCGCCTGGACAATTGCCTGATAGGCCCGCGGCCCCTCGGCGCTTTGGCTGCTGCGGATGAGCTCGTCCAGCACCGTTGCCGGCAGCAGACTAGAGCCTAGATTTTGCAGGCTCCCCTGGGCGCGTTGGCGCATCCGCGCGGCTTCGCGCAGGTCATCCGGCGTCGCGTGGAGCGCTTGGCTCCAGGTGGCCACCCGCAGGTCGACTTGGGCCAGCGCCGGCAACTGCGCCTCCGGCCAAGCTGCCAAGAGCTGAGCCTTGACCGCCGCATCCGCCAGCCAGCGCTGGATTTCGTCCGTCCCTCGCGGCGCCGCGGTCTGCAGGGCCAGGGTCAGCGCTTGGCGCGCGGCGGGCTCTAGCGCAGCCCAGGCGGCG
>JBIKTV010000168.1:0-11473 GCA_044347905.1 Myxococcota bacterium | reverse complement strand
AAAGCCCTTGAGGAATTGCCGGTCGCCGTCAAGCTGTTTGACACGATCGAGCGCCGGGCTCTGCTGGAGCGCCTGCTCGACTGCGGCCTGCACCGCAAGCAGATCGACAGCATCATCACGGAGTTCAAGAAGTTGGTCCGCGAGGTCCGCGACGCTTCTCACGCCGTGGCGAGCGAAGAGGGCAAGCTGGTCGACCTGGCCACCGAGCGGCTCAAGACCGCGGGCAAGAAGAAGCCCGAGGTGAGTTTCTCCTACAAAAAGAACGTGCAACCGCTGATCCGCGACTTCAAGGAAGCCCAGCAGCCGGCCCAGCTCAAGATGCTGGAGAAGAAGTTTGGCGTCACCCACAAGGAGCTGACCGACGCCTACAAGCTGATGAAAGAGGCGCACAAGCTCATCGAGACACACGCCAAAGCCACGGGACACAATCAGGAATCGCTGGCCAAGATCTATGAAACCATCGTGCGCGGCGAGCGCATGGCCAACAAAGCCAAGTCCGAGCTGGTGGAGGCCAATCTGCGCTTGGTGGTGTCCATCGCCAAGAAGTACACCAACCGCGGCCTGCAGTTCCTTGACTTGATTCAGGAAGGCAACATCGGTCTGATGAAAGCGGTCGACAAGTTTGAGTACCGCCGCGGCTACAAGTTCAGCACCTACGCCACCTGGTGGATTCGCCAGGCGATCACCCGCGCCATCGCCGATCAGGCCCGCACGATCCGCATCCCCGTGCACATGATCGAGACCATCAACAAGCTCGTGCGCACCAGCCGCTATTTGCAGCAGGAATTGGCCCGCGAACCGCTGCCTGAAGAGGTGGCGGCCAAGATGGAGATGCCGCTCGACAAAGTGCGCAAAGTGCTCAAGATCGCCAAGGAGCCCATCTCTCTGGAAACGCCGATCGGCGAAGAAGAAGACAGCCACCTGGGCGACTTTATTGAGGACAAGCGCGCAGTTAGCCCGGTCGACGCGGTGACGATGGCGGCGCTGGAAGAGAAGGTGCGCAAGTCGCTGGCCTGCCTCGCCCCGCGCGAAGAAAAGGTCATCCGCATGCGCTTTGGCATCGGCGAGCGCAGCGATCACACGCTAGAAGAAGTGGGCCAGCAGTTTGGCGTAACCCGCGAGCGCATTCGCCAAATCGAGGCCAAAGCGCTGCGGAAACTGCGCCACACCGCCCGCGCCAAGATCCTCAAGCCGTTCTCAGACGGTTGACGAGAGGGGGCCCGGCGCGCCATCCTGTTGCGCCCCTGCAGTGGTTTGCGCCGCGGCAAGGGCAGGCAGGAGCGCCGAGCCTGCCAGACGGGCCCATAGCTCAACGGTCAGAGCTACCGGCTCATAACCGGTTGGTTCCTGGTTCGAATCCAGGTGGGCCCACCGCCAGCCCACGGGCACGACGCGGCGAAGAAGGGCCTTTTGCGGGCCCGGAACCTTTCAGCACACCTGCCGCCCCGCGCGGGCGTCGCAGGCGATACGGGGTGCCATGCAGACCAATTCCTCAGCGGTTGCGAATACTCCCAAAGAGATCATTGAAGTGCTGTGCTCCCTGCAAGCGCTGGACGATGAGATTCGCGATTTCCGCGCCCGCCGCAAGGAACGCATCGACCAGCTCGATCGGCTCCGCAAGGTCATCGCCCACATGCAGCGCGACGTGGAAGAGCAGCGCGGCAAGCTCGCGGAGACCGAGCAGTGGCACCGCACCAAGTCGCTGGAGCTGGAGACCCTGCGGGACAAGCTCAACCGCAGCAAGGCCAAGCTCTCTGGCGTCACCCGCTCAAAGGAGTACGTGGCGGTCAACAAGGAGCTCGATCTCCTGCGCAAGGACATCGCGATCAAGGAGGACGAGGTCGAGAAGCTGTCCAAGGCCATCGACGACTTCCGCCTCGCCATCGCCAAGAAAGAAGCCGACTTTGGCGACCGCCACGCCGAGGCCGAGATCGCCGAACGCGACACCACGGTCACTTTGCAGGGCATGGACGCGCGCATTGCTGAAGTCGACGCCCGCCGCCTGCTCATCACCGACCGCCTGGACCGCGCGGTGGTCAAGCGCTACGAGCGCGTCGCCGAAGCCCGCGATGGCAAAGCTGTGGCCCCGGTGATCGAAGAGGCGTGCACGGGCTGCAACATGATTCTGCAGCCCAGCTTTGTGGAAATCGTGGTGCGCGCGACCAGCTTAGTCCAGTGCCGCCACTGCAACCGCTACCTCTACGGCGACGAGTTCACCTCGTTCCGCCGCGAAACCGCAGTCTAAGCATAAAGCTCAAGGCCCATCGCCCCGGCAGACGCGCAGTTCTTGGCGGTCGTCGCGGCGGGTGCTGAGCCTACCATTCACAATCGTTCAACTATTTGGTGTTGCGCTGGCCCTTGGTCGCCAAGGCGTCGGCGTACTCGTTCCAGCGGCTGCCGTCGTGGGCCTTGATCCACTGCATTTTGACGCCCGGTCGCTCAACCACGGCATCATACGCGCGGATCACCAGGTCCAGATTGGCGATGGGCTTTCCGCCCTTTCTAGACCATCCGCTGCGCTTCCAGCCCTTGGCCCACTCGGTCAAGGTCTTGACGCACAACTCGCTGTCCGAGAAAACGGTGACCTCCGCATTTGCCGGCAGCCGCTCCAAGGCGTGAATAATCGCTGAGAGTTCCATGCGGTTATTGGTGGTGTCGCGGTCGCCGCCGCACGCCTCGTAGACAATCTCGCCCTGTTCAACGTGGACTACGCCCCACCCGCCCTGGCCGGGATTGGGGTCACAGCCGCCGTCGGTAAACACGCCGCTGCTGGGCCCGGCGGTGTAGCGCTCCAGCACTTCCTGGGTGGTCAAGACTTCGCGCTGGCGAGCGCTGGTGCGGCTAAACGTGCGGCTGCCGTAGGCGTGACCAGGCGGAACCCGGCGCACTTCTACGGGTTTTGCCACCGCGGGTTCGCCATCACCCGCTGAGTCGGCGCCAGGGTTTGAGGCGACGGTTGACGCGGCCATGACGGCCGGCGCGGTGCCGCTCGCTTGTTGCCACGGCGTCGTGCGGGCGCTGCGATTGCCGTAAGCCGAGCCCGCCCCGGACTGTTTGCCCGCATTGCGGTGCTTCATGCAAAACCGCGGCACCCAGTTGGGGTATTTGGCCAAGGTGGCTTCCGGCACCTCAAAGGCCGCTTGACAGACAGAGCAGTTGTAGCTGGGCATCGATCAGTTTCCTTTGTTATTGCGCAGTTCTGCCATGCGCGCCTTGAGCGCCCCCAGGGTCCGCAGGGTCGCCGCCACGCCCCCCGAGATCTGCCGGGCAATCACGACTTTCATCAGCTCAGTCATCCGGTTGCCGTATGGGTACCACCAGGCCTCCAGGTCGCTGTTGCCGTCGACCATCAGCAGTTTGGGCCGGGTCAAATGCATCAGCGCGTCTGGGCTGTTGGTCACGCCGGTGCCGGAATCTCCCGTCCCCACCCACGGCAGATCGGGGATCGCCGCAGAAAAGCTGTGGTTATTGACCCAGACCATGCCGGTGTTCAGCTGCGCCGCCACGCGTTTGCCGCGCTCCAGGTCGCGGGTCCACACAGAAGCGCCCAAGCCGTAGCGGCTGTCATTGGCCAGGCGCACCAGATCGTGATCGTCTACGCCGATGGCCAGTGCCGCCATGGGCCCAAACGACTCGTCGCACCACGCAGGCGAATCCGCGGGCACGTCACCCAGCAAAAGCGGCGGCAGCGGCTGGCCGGGCGGCGTGATCTTGCCGGTCAACAGCGTCGCCCCCCGCTGCAAAGCCTCTTGCACATGCCGCTCGACCACCTGGCGCTGCATCGGCGTCACGAGCTCTGGAATGTCGGCCGCTGCCCGCTCCAGCGCCGCCACTAGCTTGGGCACAAAGCGCCCCTCGATCTCCTTGTGGACGGCGACGCGCTCAATCCCTGAACAATTCTGCCCGGCGTTGGTCAGGATGCCCCAGGCGATGCCGGCCGCTGCGCGGTCCAGGTCGGCGTCTTGCAGCACCAGCGCGCAGTCCTTGCCGCCCAGCTCCAGCTCGCAGGGGATGCCGCGCTGGGCACAGGCCACGGCCACTTTGCGCCCCGTCGCTGTCGACCCGGTGAACACCACCATGTCCGGGCCCGCTTCGACCAGGGCCGCACCCGCCGCGCCATCGCCGCCCAGCACGCCGACCACCGGGCCGATCACCTGCGCCAGTTGCTCCACCAGCCATACCCCTGTGCGCGGCGTGACTTCTGAGGGCTTGAGCACCACACCGTTGCCCGCCAGCAGCGCCGGGACCAGGGTGCGCATCGGCAAGGACACCGGATAGTTCCAGGGCGAAATGCACACCACGACGCCCCGCGGCACCCTCTCTATCCACGCTTGTTTCTTGGGCATTTCTAGCGTCGGCACCCTGCCCTTGCGCGGCTTGAGCAGATCGCCTCCGTGCTCGCACCAGTAGCCAAAGAGGTCGCCTACGCCCACGACTTCTGAGCTGTAGGCTTCGGCCAAGGGCTTTTTGGTCTCCCGGCTGATGAGCTCCGCCAACTCATCGCTGCGGCTAAGAATCTGCTTCTGGGCCTGGCGCAGTTTGGCGACTCGTTCAGCCACACTGAGGGCGGCCCAAGCCGGTTGCGCGGCCCGCACGGCCTGAAGGGCCGCCTGAGCATGGTTGGCAGGGCCCAAGGACATTGGCGACTCGACTGGACTGGTTGACATATGGGCGCGCTCCAAAGAAAGTGCAAAAGGTCCGTGGTCGCTCCAATACGCGAAAGCGCCGCGCCGCGCCAGAGGGGGGCCCGCTAGACCCGCCGCGCCCAGCGCCGCTACTCCCGCGCAACTAGGTGCAAATCCACGCCAAAGGCCATTGATGTGGACTTTCTTGGTCGTCTCTGCGCTCCACCCCTGCTTCCCCAGCACCCCGCTCCTGCCGGGCCTCGACCCCCGGGCGGCAAGGCCTGCGGTGCGCGAATTGCTCCGCCGGGCCAACTGGACCTTGAGGGCCGGCACGGTGGGTTCAGCGCTCGCGTTTCACCTGCTGCCGATCTTGACGATTGGCTGGCCGCTGCCCGCTCTGCTGCTGCCCAATTCCGCGCTCGATCGCCACGCCCACGCCATGGCCACCCACCGGATCTACCTGATCCGCATGGCCATGACCATGCTCAAGACCGTCGGCGGGCTGATTTGGGGCGCGGAGCCGCAATTGCGGGCGATCCTCCACATGCCCGCGTATCCCGCCGATCCGGGGACCTACAGAGATGATCAATTCACCGCTGTGCGCCCCGGGCAGAGGCAAGACCTGGCGGAGAGCCCGCAGCCCTGAGCCCGCAACCCTGAGCCCTCAGCCCTGAGCCCGTTCCGCCCGCCTACCCCCAACGCAACGAGGCCGCCCATGCCCGCAGGCCAACACCTGAGCTTTCGCACCGGTCCCGACCTCGACCTCACCTGCGACTATCTCGTCGTCGGCAGCGGCGCGGGGGGGGCCTCTGCGGCCATCACCTTGGCGCGGGCCGGTTTCCACGTGATCGTCGCCGAAGCCGGCCCCTGGCGGCAGCCAGAAGACTATCCCTCCACGATGCACGGCGCGATGCGCGATATGTTCAACGATTGGGGAACTTTGGTCGCCACAGGTGATTCGATCATCCCCGTCGTCCAGGCCAGCGTGGTCGGCGGCACTCCGGTGATCAACAGCGCCATCGTCGTGCGCACCCCGGGCGACGTGCTCCAGGCGTGGAAGGCCGAACACGGCTTGGGTGACACGTTTAGCGAAGAGGCAATAGGCCGAGCCCAAGACCGTATCGAGACCGAGCTGCAGATTCAGCCGACCGACTGGGCTATCGCCGGCCCGTCCGCGGACACGATGCTGCAGGGCCTGCGCCGCCTGGGCCGCGAAGCCCACCCGATTTCCCGCAATGTCGCCGGCTGCAAAGGCGCCATGCAGTGCCTCCAGGGCTGCAAGAACCGCAGCAAGCAGACCGCCAACATCCTGTGGATGCCGGAGTTGGTGCAAAAGCGCGGCGGCACCGTGATGTCCTGCGCCCCGGTCGGGCGGATCTTGTGGCAAGGCGACACCGCGGTGGGCGCAGAAGGGCGCATGCGCGAACCCTTGACCCGCCGCAACGGCGCGCGCTTCCGCATCCAAGCCCGCCGCGGGGTCGTGATCGCCGCCTCCGCCACCGGCAGTGCGCCCTTGCTGCAGCGATCTGGCGTGCGCTTGCCCGCCCTCGGCCGATTCTTCCGCGGCCACCCAGGCGCAGGCGTGGTCGGCGTCTACAGCGAACCCAAGGACATGCACTTTGGCGCCAGCCAAGCGACGGCGTCTATCCATCACCGCCTGGATCACGGCATCAAGCTCGAGTCCCTGTCCTTGCCCCTTGAACTTTTTGCCGCCCGGGTCTCTGGCGCCGGCACCTCGCTCATTGAAAAGCTGGGCGATTACCGCCGCTGCGCCATGTGGGTCACCGCGGTGCGCGCCAAAGCCGAGGGAACCATCCGCCAGACCTGGTGGGGCGGTACCGCGCTGCACTATGTCCCCACGCGCGAGGATCTCGACGGCCTGCGCTACGGCAGCAAGCTTTTGGCCCAAGCCCATTTTGAGATGGGGGCCCTCAAGGTCTGGCCCGGGGTCGCCGGTCTGCCGGCAGAGATCGGCCCGGACGAGCTCGATGTGTTTGATCGCGCGCCGTTGGACAACAAAGCCTGGACCTGGGTCCTGTCGCACCTTTTTGGCGGCGCCGTGTTGGGTTCGGACCCGCAGCGCTCCGTGGTGGACCCAGGGCTACAGGTTTGGGGCAAGCGCCGCCTGCACGTGGTCGACGCCGCCGCCTTGCCGACCACCTTGGGCGTCAACCCCCAGCACACCATTATGGCGGTGGCGGCGATCACCGCAGAGCGCTTGGCAAATTCAACTATCGCAACATAATCAACTCCACGGGTGCGCAGCGAACAGTCGGCGCTTGCGCAGCCCCCCGGCCATGTGCCATCCTTGCGCCGCGGAGGAGGATCCAGCGGAATCAGTTTTTGGGCGTCGCAGCGGCTCAGCCGAAGCGTTTCCCAGACTGAATGAGGTCGCCGGCCCCCAAGGTCATTCCCCGCGAACAGCCGTTTGTCAGACGGCCCAACCGCGCCACGGCGGAGATGGAACATGAAGCTGCAGCACTATCGAGACTCGAACGGCCCGCAACTGGTCCCCAACGCGACCTTGCGCCTCCCTGGAGGCTCTTTGAGCCGCAGCGCCTGGAGTAAGCCCCTGGCCGGGTTATTTGCCGCCCTCATGGCCCTCTCTGCCGGTTGCGGCGATGAGGAGCCGACTGTCGCAGGCACTGCGGACACCGGCGCGGGGGTCGACACCGATCAAGATCTGGGCACCGCGGACAGCGGCGGCTCCGACGATACTTCGACGGGCGGCGACGTCCTGCAGCTCGACACCGCCAGTGACACCGACACCGCGGGCGACAGCGGCGGCACCTGCCCCGGCGCCCCCGGCTGCGCCTGTAAAGAAGCCAAAGAGTGCGAGACCGGCTTCTGCGTCACCAGCGAAAAGGGCCAGTTCTGCGCCGCCAAGTGCGCGGACGGCAGCTGCCCGGACGGCCAAAAGTGCGTCCAGGCCGGAACCACCGACGTGCTGAACGTCTGCGTGCCCAAGTTCCCGTTCCTCTGCAACCCCTGCAACAGCAACGATGAATGCAAGACCCAGGCCTCGCCCGACGCCAAGTGCATCGCGGCCGGCAACAACGGCTCGTACTGCGGCAGCACCTGCGGCGCCGACGCCGACTGCCCCGGCGGGTACAGCTGCTCTGACGTCAAGGACGTGACCGGCTCCGCGACTAAGCAGTGCGTGCCCAAGGACGGCGCCGCCTGCAGCTGCAGCGAGTACGCCACCGCGCAGCAGCTCTCGACCAAGTGCTACGTCGCCACGGGCGATGGCAAGTGCGAAGGCAAGCGCACCTGCCTGCCCAAGGGCGCCACTGGTGCACCGACGGACGGCGGCCTGAGCGCCTGCATCGCCGCCGAGTCCAAGAACGAAGTGTGCGACGGCTCCGACAACGACTGCGACGGCCAGACCGACGAAGCCACCTGCGACGACAACAACCCCTGCACCACGGACGCTTGCGACGGCGCGGCTGGCTGCAAGAACACTGCCAATACGGGCAAGTGCGACGCGGACGGCTCGGTCTGCACCGAAGACGACTTCTGCAAAGAGGGCAAGTGCATCGCCGGAACCGCCAAAGTCTGCGACGACAAAAACCCCTGCACCAAGGATGCCTGCGACGCTGCGGTCGGTTGCACCACCACCAATGACGACGGCGTGAGCTGCGACTCCGACAACAACCCGTGCACCGTGGCCGACACCTGCAAGGGCGGTTCCTGCGAGAAGGGCAAGGCCAAGGCCTGCGACAGCGACGACGGCTGCATGCTCGGCAAGTGCGACATCGGCACCGGCAACTGCACGTACAAGTTCCAGGACGGCAACCCCTGCAATGACGGCAACCCCTGCACCGAGAAAGAGAGCTGCGTGACCGACGCCTGCAAGGGCTCGACGATCGATTGCGACGACAAGTCGGTGTGTACTTCGGATTCGTGTGACCCCAAGGTCGGTTGCGCCCACTCGCCCGTCACCGGCGCCTGCGAAGACGGCGACAAGTGCACCGAGAAGGACGCCTGCGCCGAAGGCAAGTGCGTGGGCATCGCCATCGACGTCACCGGCCTGTGCGACGACAAGAATCCCTGCACCGCCGACTCGTGCGACCCGACCAAGGGCTGCGTCAACACGGCAAGCACCGGCGCCCTGTGCGACGACGGCAACCCTTGCACCGAAGGCGACGCCTGCAAAGCCGGCAAGTGCTCCTCTGACGTCAACAAGTGCGGCTGCGAGCAAGACTCCGACTGCGTCAAGCAAGAAGACGGCAACCTCTGCAACGGCACGCTGTACTGCGACAAGGGCGCCCAGCCGTACGTCTGCAAGGTCAAGGACTCCACCATCGTCAAGTGCGACAGCAGCCAGAATGGCGAATGCCAGACTAATGCCTGCGACTCGGCCACCGGCAAGTGCGGCTTTGTCAAGAAGCCCAACAACCTCTCGTGCAACGCCGACGACAGCCTCTGCACCGTGGGCGACAAGTGCCAAGACGGCAAGTGCGGCGCCGGCACCGTGCAGACCTGCAACGACCAGAATCCCTGCACGGACGACAGCTGCGACCCGGCCAAGGGCTGCGTGTTCACGCCCAACAACGCGCCGTGCGACGCGGACGACAACCTGTGCACCGTCAACGACGCCTGCCAGCAGGGCACCTGCGTACCCGGCAAGGCCAAGGCGTGCGACTCTGGCGACCAGTGCATCATCGGCAAGTGCAACATCCTGGACGGCAAGTGCGCCTTCAAGTTCCAGGAAGGCGCCTCGTGCAATGACGGCAGCCCGTGCTCCGTGAACGATGCCTGCAAGACCGACGCCTGCACCGGCTCCAAGGCTGACTGCAACGACAACAACCCGTGCACGGGCGACAGCTGCGATCCCAAGTCGGGCTGCGTCCACACCCCGGTGCCGGCTGGCTGCGACGACGGCGACAAGTGCACTGCGGAAGACGCATGCGCCGACGGCAAGTGCGCCGGCAAGCCCATTGACGTCGTGAAGGCCTGCAATGACGACAACGTCTGCACCACCGACAGCTGTGATCCCAAGGTGGGTTGCTCGTACAAGCCGGCCGCCGGCACCTGCGACGACGGCAATGTCTGCACCGTCGGCGACACCTGCGACCAGGGCGCGTGCGTCTCCGGCGCCAGCCAGTGCAACTGCACCAAGGACACGGACTGCAACGACGACGGCAACAAGTGCAACGGCGTGCCGTACTGCGACAAGTCGTCGGCCAAGTGGACCTGCAAGACCGACCTGGCCTCGATCGTCGTGTGCGATGATGCGCTGAACACCCAGTGCACCTCCGTGGCGTGCGATACGCAGCAAGGCAAGTGCATCGTCACCAACACCGCCGACGGCACCACCTGCGACGCCGACGGCAGCAAGTGCACCAAGGGCGACGCCTGCAAGACCGGCAAGTGCACGCCGGGCCCGGTTGAAGTCTGCGACGACAAGAACGTCTGCACCGACGACTCCTGCGACGCCAAGACCGGCTGCAAGTTTGAGAACAACACCGCGCCCTGCGACGCCGACGGCAACGCCTGCACCCTCAATGACAAGTGCACCTCTGGCGCTTGCGTGACTGGCGCGACCAAGAAGTGCGACGACACCGAGGGTTGCACCCAGGACACCTGCGATTCAAAGACCGGCAACTGCGTGTTCAAGCCCATCACCACCCAGTGCAGCGACAACAACGTCTGCACCACCGGCGACGTGTGCGGCACCGACCCCAAGACCAGCGCCTACACCTGCCTGCCGGGCAAGGCCGTCCCCTGCGACGACCAGAATGTCTGCACCATCGACGTCTGCGACTCGGCCAAGGGCTGCTTGTACACGGTCGACACCGGCGCCACGCTCGCGTGCTACACCGGCCCCAGCGGCACCAAGGACAAGGGCTTGTGCAAGGCCGGCAAGCAGACCTGCGACTCCAGCGGCAAGCTGGGCAGCTGCACCGGCGAAGTGGTCCCGGCGCCCAAGGAACTGTGCAATGGCGTCGATGACACCTGCAACGGCGTGGCGGATGAAGGCTGTGCGCCGGTCGCCTTCCAGGCCAAGCTGGCGAGCGCCGTGGTCTCTGGCGACGCAGGCAGCAAGATGTCGGCCCACATGATGGTCGGCGGCTCGACGGCGCTGGGCAGCAGCTCGGATGCCAAGTTCACGTTGAACTTCGGGTTCTACGCCTGGTTCAAGAAGTTCCTAGGTCTGTAAGTGTACGGCTGAGCTCGCCTGCGCGGGTGGCGCCACTGGCTGACTGTGAGGTCCAGTGGCGTCGCCCCAGGCGGGCTCGGGATGTGGCGCTGCGGCTGGCAAAGCCCGCGCGTCTGCCCCAAGGACCCGCCGCCGAGGCTCCCGTGGCGGCCCACTCGCAAGAGGTTAACATGAAGCTCCGCAATGCATTTCTGAGCTCTGCGCTCATCGCCGCTGCGCTCTTGGCGCCGGCCGCTCAAGCCGCGGTCCCTACGACCTCGTCCCTGGAAGGCGTTCTGCTCTCCTCCGGCGGTGGCCCCGCCGCGGACGGCAATTACACCGTCACCATCGGCATTTACTCCGCGGAGACCGGCGGCAACCCCGTCTGGGCGGAGTCCGGCGTGACCGTCGCTGCCAAGGGCGGCCAGTTCAGCTACCAGCTCGGCTCCAAGACCCCGCTGTCCGCAGCCGCCCTGAGCCTCTCTAAGGCCTGGATCGGCATCCAGATTGGCAGCGATCCGGAGCTGCCGCGCCAGGCCTTGGGCGCCACGCCGTTTGCCCTGCGCGCGGGCGTCGCCGAAGCCCTGGAGTGCACCGGCTGCCTCAAGGCCGGCAACCTGGACGCCGCGGTGCTGCAGCCCTACGCCAAGTCCGCCGATCTGGCCCCGTATGCCAAGACCGCCGACCTCAGCGGCTACGCAAAGAC
>JBIKTV010000607.1:0-3331 GCA_044347905.1 Myxococcota bacterium | reverse complement strand
GATATCCAAACGGGTGTTGAGGTAGTTGCTCCGCTCGGGGTCGGCCACGCCTAGGGCGATCCACAGCAATTCGCGACCCGCCTGAGCCGCCTCTGAGGTCCCCAGACCGGCGAGGCCGAGACTATCGACGACTTTCAAGGTCGTGTCCACCACCGCGCCGTCTGTGGCCAAAGCACTGATGCGCCAACCACTTTCCAGCGCCACGACCTCCGCGTTGACCCCGCCGATCCGGCCCAAGGCGTGGCGACCGTCCGCGGCCAGCCACACGCCGTCGCGCGGGGCCTCGCGATAGAACTGCTTTATATCGCTATGCATTCTGGGCTTGGCGGCGTAGGGACCGCCGTGCTCCGGGCAGAACACGTCGCAATTGCCGCAGTCGTTGCAGGCGGCGGCAAACACGGCGATTTGGTGGTTCTCTTTGAGCGACAGGCCTGCCGTCACCGGCGTGGCGTAGGCGAACAGCGCCGTGTTGGGGCACACCGGCAGGCACTTGTCGCAGCTCACGCAGTCAAACGTCGTGAGATGGGACGTCAATTTGCGCGGCGGCTTGCTGTTCTTGGCCGCGGCGTAGCGCGGGTCGGCCAGGGTCAGGGCCGCGTAATGCGAGGTGTTGAGCGGCAGCACCGCCGAGACCCAGCGGGCGTAGGCCGTTTCATCGCCCAGCTCAGCGCAAATATCGCCTGCACTGGCAAGGGCTTGCATCCAGCGCTGCCGCTCGACGGGCTCAGACGCCAGACCCGCCGCATCCAGCGCGCGCTCGGCCAGGCCGTAGGCCCGCAGCGAGAAATCCCCAAGGGTGGTCGCATTTACTGCGGCCATGCGCCGGGCCAGCTCGTTCAGGTAGCCGCTGGCGCGACCGTAGCCGCCCGGCTGGAGCAGGTCGCTGCACACCGTCACCGGCACAAGCCCCAGCGCGGCGCCATCGGCGAAGTTCTTCTGGTCGATGCCCGCGGAAAACGACACGGCAAAGCGGTCGGCAAAGTGCCCGCGGAAGCGCTCGACCAGCTGGATCGCCAGGACATGCAGCGGCGCCCCGGAGAGGTACATCTCCTTCTCGCTCGCTGGAAAGAAATCGCGATGGTTTTCAACGACCAAGGTGTTGGTGAACTTGACGCCAAAATCGCGACCCGCGTGATCGGCGACGGCGGCCAGGCGCTCGACGATGCCAACGGCCTGTTCCCAGCTGGCGTCCTTGTCAAACGCCGCGGGCGGCACGCGAATGTCGCGGTACCCCAGCTGATCACACAGGATCTCATTGAGGCGCTGCTTGCCGAGCAGCGTGGGGTTGAGCTTGATAGTGACGTCTAGGCCCTCTGCCTGCATGAGGTGCGCGGCAATCGCTTCGATCTCGCCGGGCGGGCAGCCGTGAAAGGTGGACAGGGTGAGCGACTTGCTCAGGCGCTTGGGCACCGCTACGTCGCGCAAGTGGGCGAACTCCAGCGGTACTTGATCGCGCAGTTGGGCGACCAGCGCCGTCGTGTCGCGCAGCGACGCCAGGAATTGCCGCACCGGCGCCGACTGCACGCCCGCGAGGTCATAGCCCACGCTCATGTCGTAGATGACTTCGCCGCTGTCCGCGCCCAGGTCCACAAGCCCGCTGGCCCTAAGCATTTCAATCAGATAGGCGCCTTTGACGTATTCGAGCGCCGACTCTTCTAGCTTGAGTTCCTGCGACCACTCGACGTTGTAGCCGACCGTGGCCATGTCAATGCACGGCCGCGGGATCACAAGATCGTCTTTAATCTGAACGGTTTTTAGCTCAAAGATCCGGCAACCGGCCAGCCAACCGACCACCAGGTTTTGCGCCAACTGGGTGTGAGGCCCCGCGGCCGGCCCCAGGGGATTGGCCGCGGGCTGGCCGTGGTGCCAGACGCGCAGGCCCAACTCCGGACGGCTGCGATGGAATTTTCTGGCGGGCAGTTCCAGGATCGCAGCGGCAGGGTCGCTCTGGACGCGGCGGGCCTCGGTCATCACCCGGCGGACCAGGGCGTCAAACGGCACGGGATGCAAGGACACGGCAGGACCTCCGCAGAAAAAGCGGGCACGCCAATCGGCGCGCAACCCGCGGGGCAAGGGTAAGAGCGGTGGCCGAACGCGGGCAAGGCGGATTGTGGCCGCCGCGTCACGAACTTGCCACGGCCCGCCCGCCCCCGGCGCTGGGCCAACTGCGTGCGGCGGTGGTGCCTTCTATGCCCCCCAAGCCATCTTTGACCCCCCGCCAGCTAAAGAGCATGCTGAAGGCCCGGCCGCGCCCAGGGCAGTCCCCCCATTCCGCAGGTGTCCATGAAGAAGCCCTTGATGAGCAAAACCCGCTTTGTCTCTGCGATCTTGCTGGCCCTTTCCGCCCTGAGCCTGGGCGCTTGCGGCGACGAATCGGCGATCTCCGGCTCGACCGACTCTGGGGCCGACATATCCATTGATATGGCCTCTGATTTGGCGGAGTTTGATGTGCCTGAGGACAGCACGGTCGAGGGGACCGACATCCAGACCGTCGACATCGAAGCGGACGTGCCCTACAAGGTCGTCCCCTGCGAAAAGAATGAGGATTGCGACTCGCTGGTGTGCCAGAACACCCCCGCGGGCAAGGAGTGCGCCCAACCGTGCATCACCGGCTGCCCCGGCGATTACGAGTGCGTCCAGACCACCGCCGGCGGCGACATCGCCAATTTGTGCTTGCACAAAGCGCCGTTCCTCTGCGCCCCGTGCAGCAAAGACAGCGACTGCGACGTGGGCAAAGGCAGCAAGGGCGTGTGCGTTGATCTGGGGGCCGGCAGCCACTGCGTGCAGCCCTGCGACGCGACAAAGGCGTGTGTGGGCGCGGGCTTTACCTGTGTCGGCCTGCCCGGGGCGGCGACTTCGAGCGGTGCGGGCGGCGGAAAGCCTGCAGAAGTGTGTGTGCCGCCGGGCAACCAGTGCAGCTGCCCCGCGGGCAAGAGCGGTGCCTGTAAATTGACCAATGAATTTGGCACTTGCCAGGGCAGCTACACCTGCAGCGCCGGCAAAGAGGGGGCGTGCAGCGGCCAGGTCCCGCTGGTTGAGTCGTGCAACCTCAAGGACGACAACTGCAATGGCCAGACGGATGAAGACGTGCCGTCGGTCGAGTGCGCCATCAAGAATGTCTACGGCACCTGCAAGGGCAAGAGCCAGTGCGTGGGCGGCCAGGAATTGTGCCAGGGATCCGGCGCCGGGCCCGAGGTCTGCAATGGCATCGACGACGACTGCTCTGGCAATACCGATGACGGCTTTGCCAATACGGACAAAGACTTGCAGGCGGACTGCGTGGACGGCGATGACGACGACGACGGGGTGAACGACGCCGCCGACAACTGCC
>JBIKTV010000606.1:0-3334 GCA_044347905.1 Myxococcota bacterium | reverse complement strand
TGAAAAATCTAGTCGATTTTCCCCGGTCCCATTTGCCTGCTGGGTGGGTCGCAAGTGCGCGCCCCCTATCGGGTTCGTCGCACCGCTCCGCGAGAGCTCTTGTCAAGTTATCTTTACACAGGCCCTAAATGTAGCGCTGTGTGGCTTGGAATTGTCAGGCGATTGACCCCATTTCGGTAGGCGCGTAGCCTGCACAAGGGTTGGCTGGCCCGCGCCAGCTGTGCCACGGTCGGCAGCCGTCCGGCCCGGAACGCCATCCATGCCCACGCGCGCCTTTGCCTCGCCGACTCGCCCCGCTCTTCAGATCAGCTGCGCGGCCCTGACGGCCCTGTTCTGTACCAGCGCTTGCTCTGACGCGGCCGACAATGGAGGTCAACAGACCACCTCCGCCGGCACCATGGACATCTCCGGCCTGCTCGACAGCGGTGGGCTCGACACGTCCGTGGGCGACAACTCCAGCAGCAACGACGCCAATCCGCAGGCCGAATTGCCCGGCCTGGACGCGCTAGGCAATGGCTCCGATTCCGGCGGCAGCGACGCAGATCCCAAAGACGCCGACAGCAGCGCCAAGGATGCCTCAGACGTCGCCGCCGGCAGCGATTTTGGCAAGCCGTGCAAATCGGACACGGACTGCGCGTCGGGGTGGTGCATTGAGGGCTACAACGGCTACTTCTGCAGCCAGACCTGCGCCGGCCAGTGCCCCAAAGGCCACGTCTGCCAGAAGGTTTTTGCCGGAGACAAGCAGGCCGTCTACCTCTGCGTCGCCCCGGTCAACAAGCTCTGCAAGCCGTGCTCCAGCGACTTGGACTGCGCCGGCGGCGCCTGCGTGGGCTCCAACGGCGAGAGCTTCTGCGCCAACCCTTGCGGCGCCGGCCAGGCCGCGTGCCCCGGCTCGCACCAGTGCCAAGCCATCACCAGCCCTGACGGCACTCCAGGCCCCCAAGTCTGCATGCCTAAAAGTGGATCCTGTAGCTGCACCCCGACCTCCTCTGGCCTAGTCCGGGCGTGCCAGCAAGGCGCCGGCCCCACCACCTGCTACGGCATCGAGACTTGCCAAAACGGCAAATGGGGCCTGTGCCAACTGCCCGCGGAGAGCTGCAACGGCCAGGACGACGACTGCGACGGTGTCATTGACAACGGCTTTGTCGACGGCACCGGCGCCTACACAACGCTCAAGGCCTGCGGGCAGTGCGGCATCAATTGCCTTGTGCTCCAAGCCCCGCACGCCCAGCCCGTCTGCGCCAGCGAAAACGGCGCCGCCAGCTGCAAATTGGCCTGCGACAGCGGCTTTTTCGACACCAACGACAACCCCAAAGACGGCTGCGAGTGCCAGAAGTTCAGCGCCCTTGACGAACCCGATGGTGCCGACCAGAACTGCGACGGCATCGACGGCGAGGTCGACAACGGCGTGTTTGTCGCGCTCAACGGCAAAGATGTCGCCGCGGGCAGCCAGACCTCGCCCCTCGCATCGATCGCCGCCGGCATCGCCAAAGCAAAGGCCACGGGCAAGCGCGACGTCTACGTGGCCAGCGGGGTCTACGACGGCTCCTTGGCCCTGGTCGCCGGTGTCCACGTGTATGGCGGCTACAGCGCCGACTTCAAGGCCCACGATCCACAAGCCTATGAAACTGTAGTTCTTGGCGGCACGTTCCAGGTCGACCTTCCCGGGGCAATCAACGCAGCCAACCTCATCGGCAGCAAGGCCACCCTGGACGGCTTCACCGTCTTTGGCGCGTCCACCAAGACCAAAGGCGCATCCACGTACGGCATATTCTTGCGCGACTGCGACGCCGGCCTGCGAATCCGCGGCAACAAAGTCATCGCCGGCGACGCTGGCGGGGGCAAGCCAGGCAGTGCCGGCAGCAATGGCGCCGCAGGCCTTTCCGGAACGCCTGGCGGAAACGCAAAGGACATCGGCACATTCACCTGCAGCACCACCCACGCCACCTCGGGCGGTCTGGGCGGCGTCCATTCCTGCGGCGGTGTCGACGTCAGCGGCGGCGGCGGCGGCAAAGCCATCTGCCCGGACTACGACGAAGACGGCACCCAGCCCAAGTCCAGCCCCTACAAGCAGACCCTGAGCGCGGCGGAACAAGGCGTCAGCGGCAAAGGCGCAGGCGGCGGAAAGGGCGGGGCCTCGGGCTATGATTCGCTGATTTGGGAAGGCAGTTCAAGTGTTTGCGGCATCTGTGTCCAGCCCAAAGCCATGGACGGCGCAGACTTCCTCTCCGGCAGCGGCCTCAATGGCAGCGACGGCACAGATGGCGCATTGGGCAACGCCGGGAGCGGCTGCGATGGGCAAAGCGGCAAGATTTCCGGAGGCTTGTGGACTCCAGGCAGCGCAGCCAATGGCCTCGGCGGAGCCCCCGGCAGCGGCGGCGGCGGCGGTGGCGCCGGGGGCGGCGTAGAGACCACACCCGGCTGCAAGTCCGACCCCGCCTTCAAGTACCCCGATCTCGGCGGTTCCGGAGGCGGCGCGGGCTCAGGCGGCTGCGGCGCCTCAGGCGGCACGGCAGGCGGATCCGGCGGCGGCAGCTTTGCTCTTTTCTTGACCTTTTCAGCAGTTCCGTCGTCCTTGCCCCAAGTCTCTGACAACTTGTTGGTCACGGGCAACGGCGGCGACGGCGGCAGCGGCGGCCAGGGCGGCGTCGGCGGCTTGGGCGGCGACGGCAAGTTCGGCGGCGCCGATGACCCGGCCAAGCTCGCCTGGTGCGCCTCTGCGGGTGGCCGCGGTGGCCAGGGCGGCAACGGCGGCCACGGCGGCGGCGGTGGCGGCGGCTGCGGAGGCGTCGCGTACGGCATCTTTCTCGCCGGAAGCGGCGCAGCGGACGCCAGCAAGCTAGCCACCGCCAATTCAGTCCAATTGCTAGGTCTTCCCGGCCTAGGCGGCAACGGCGGAAAATCCCTGGGCAAGACCGGTGGCGATGGCAGCACCGGCGCAGGCGGAGCGACCAACTGGTAGTCCCCACGAACGGCAAGGCAGGCAAGGTCGTGGCGGCGCGCTAGGGCGCCGCAGAACAGCGATGTCACCACCTCGTGCGCGGAGTTGGGCCACCTGCGTTCGCGGGAGCCTCCAGCGGCCAGGGTCTAGCCGCGCAGACCAGCGCCAAAGCCCGTGGATTCGGCGCCCTCAAGCCTCTAGACGGCGGCGAGAACAGGCCTGACCCGACTCCACCGCCCCGCCGCGACAGGCGCCGTCAGCCCCATCCCAGCTCCAGCTCCAGCCCCGGCCCCAGCCCCAGCCCAGCCCGGTCCAGCCACGGAAAAACGCAAAAATGCCAACACCCCCCTGCAGACCGAAGTCTACAGGGGGGTGTTGGTCGTGGATTCCGGC
>JBIKTV010000605.1:0-3335 GCA_044347905.1 Myxococcota bacterium | reverse complement strand
GGGCTGTGAGCAACGGTGCTGGCGCGAATTCCGTCGAAGGTAGGATCAGCCGAAGGCGCTGGCCGGGACCGGCCGCTCGGTCCATTCGCCGCGCAGTCGTCCCGGTCTAGGCCCGCCGATTCCGGACCCGCACGCGCTTGAGTTCCCAAGGGCCGAGGAACAGCCCGTACGGTTGGGCGTCCTTGACGTGGTGGACTTGATGGGCGTTGCGGATGCGGCGAATCCACTCCAGGCGAGCGAGAAAGGCTACCGGGAGGCGACCGTGGATGAGGCCGTCGTGAACTGCGAAGTAGGCCATGCCAAAGACGGTCATGCCAATGCCGGCGGCCACCGCGACCAATTGCGCCGTGCCGGAGAGGCCTTCAAGCCCGCCGATGATGAGCGCGATGGCGATCGCCGCGTGAAAAACGGCAAAGATGTCATTGAATTCGAACCAGCCTTGCCGCGCCGTGTGGTGCGAGCGGTGGGTGAACCACATGGGCCCATGCCAGAGGCGGCCGTGCAGCAGCATCGCCCAGAACTCCATGAATACCGCGACGACGGCGACAATGACCCAGAACAGAGGAGCGGTCCAAATCATGGGACCTCCAAGGCCAGCAAAGGGTTGGGGGGAAGGGCGGCGCTCTCTCGGCGGCTGCGCCACGGCAGCAAGAAGCGCACCCAAGGCGCGGAAAAGCGCCGCAAGTCTAGGCTTTCGTGCACGGCAGTGGCAGGCTGCCCAAGCCAGTTCCCGCGGACCAGGGAGCGAACATAGAACGGGCTGTCCTCAAGCGTGGCCACTAGCTTGGCCTGGCCATCGTCACTACAGGTGGCGCGCCGCACCCCCCACAGGCCGCTGGGCAACGGCGCGACGGGCAGCTCAGGCAGGTCTGCTGTGCGGCCATCGCGACCAAAAATCCTTTGAATCATCCGGCGCTGGCCCGATAGGTCGGTGGTGTCGTAGGTCACGGCGGTGGCGTTCTGCAGCGGCACGCGGCTCCAGTGCCAGCCGGCAAAGGCCCTCTCTAGCCCTTCATCGCCCCAATTGGCGTCGTGGTAGGCGTTGCCGGCAAAGCGCAGGCCCGGTTCAGCCAGGTCGAGCTCAAAGCGCGCGTGAGGCGCCACGGCACACCAGCGGTGCTTCCCGGCCGCGTCCAGCAAAGCGGTTGTCCCGTGAGTCGCAAGCGGAGTGAGGCGGATCGATCCGCGCACAAGGCCGGGCATTCTCTGAAAGAACGCCTTGGTTTGCTCGTTGAGGTCGAGCTGGAGCTGGTCGCCGCGCCAGGAAAGGGTCGTGCCCGGCCCCAGGTGCAGCTCCTGACGGCTGCGGTCGGCGGCGCTAATCGGCCGTTCGTTCATGACCCACAGCGGCCCCTGCGGCGTGCGGATCGACACGTTGATCGCCGCGTACTGTTGCGGATCGGCCTGCCCTTGCTGGCGGGCGCGGTAATACCAGGGCGAAAACACGCTGCCCACAAAGGCAATCGCCGTCACCGCGCACTGGCCGTCGTCGCTCACCCCATCTAGATACCACCACGCGTAGCCGCCCGGCTCCAGGGCCATGTCAAAGGCCGGACCGCGCGGCAGGTCGCTTTGGCGCCGGTGGTTCGGCTCGGACAGTAGCATGGGTATTGTCTGATCCATGGTTTTGTTCATGTTTTCTGTCCAATCGCCTGCGCAGCCGCTGCCGCCGCGAGCCGCCCGCTCAGCGCTGCCATCGGCACCCCAGCGCCGGGGTGGGCCGTGCCGCCCGCGAGGAAGAGGCCCGGGATCGCCGTGGTCGCCGCCGGTCGCTGCAGGCTGGCGTTCCAGCGGTGGTTGGCCTCGCCGTACAGGGCCCGTGCGGATCATCGGCGCGCTGGGCTCGACCTCCAGGCCCAAGCGGCGCAGGTGGGCAAAGGTGCGCTCCTCACAGGCGTCCAGATCGGCGGGGCTTGGGGCCAGCAGGTCGCCGGAAGGGGGCGCATTGACCAAGATGAGCAAGCGCTCCGGGCCCTGGGGCGGCGGGCTATCGACAGCGGCACCGCGGTCTTGGGCACAGATGTAGACCGTAGGCGTCTCGGGCAGCTCGCCCCGCTCAAAAATCGCAGAAAATTCATCGCGATAATCTGGGCCAAAGAACACATTGTGGTGGTGAAGCGCCAGACCGCTGGGCCCCACAGGGCGCGCATGGGCTTGCACACACCAAGTCAGGGCCGACAGACTGCGCTGGCCCCGCTCCGTGGGTTCCACGGCCCTGGCCGCCTCCTGGCCCAGCAGCCCGCGGCCAAGGGCAGAGACGTCGCCCGCGAAGATGACCGCATCCGCGCTCAGGAATTCACCGCTGTCTAGCTGTACGCCGCTGGCCCGGCCCTTTGCCAGGGCGATGCGCCGCACCCCCTGACCCAGGTGAATGGAGCCGCCCTGCCCCGTGACCAGCTTTGCCAGGGCTTGGGCCAATTGGTGAATGCCGCCGCGCACCTGCCAGACGCCGGCCGCCTCGACCCAGGCGATGAGATTCAGCGTCCCCGGCGCCAGATAAGGCGAACAGCCAGAGTAGGTGGCGTAACGGCCAAACAACTGGCGCAGCCGCGGATCGCTAAAGAATTCGCCCAGGGCCTGCCAAACACTGCGGCGACTGTCAATGCGCGCGAGCATGGGCGCGGCCTTCCAGCCAAATTCGCGCAGGATGGTCAGCGGGGTTGGCCGCGGCCCGCGCACAAACGGCCCTTCCACGGTCTGCCAAATGCGCTGGGCGTGGGCCAAGAAGCGCTCAAAGCCCTCGGCCTCGCTAGGGCCAGCAAATTCGCCAATGGCGGCTTGGCTTTTCTTAGGGTCCGCGAACAGGTCCAGGACGCTGCCGTCCGGCCAGGTGTGCCGCGCCAGCACTTCCAGCGGCTCCAGCTGAACGTGGTCCTGCAGCTGCGTTCCCGCGAGGGCAAACAGGTCGTCAAAAACGTCGCGCATCGTCAAAACGGTGGGCCCCGCGTCGATGGCCGCAGCACCGCTGAAGACCTGGCGCATTTTGCCGCCGACCTGGTCTTCCTTGTCGCACACGCTCACCCGCCAGCCGCGCGAGGCCAGATCCGCAGCCGCAGCCAGCCCGCCGATTCCAGCGCCGATCACCACGGCGTGGCGCAAATTGTCCTGGCTTTGCAACGGCATCGGGCGGTCCTAGTAGGGCAGGAGATCGGCCATCTCAAGGGCTTTCTGGCTGTAGCGACACGGCGGCGGCAACCCGCGACCCAGGAGGCGCCGCGGCAGATCCAGCAACATCAAGGCCGCCACTTTGACCGACAGGACGATCTTGCGCGCCGTGCTGGTAAAGGCCCGCCCCTTCAGAGGGTTGTAGTCCTGGCGCCGCAGACTCTCGCCAA
>JBIKTV010000603.1:0-3337 GCA_044347905.1 Myxococcota bacterium | reverse complement strand
GCATTTGCTGAGTATTTTCAGCATGAAGCTCGCCTGGTGGCCCAGCTGAACCACGATCACATCGTGCGGGTGCTGGACACGGAGCAGGCTTACGGCACGCACTTCATCGTCATGGAGAAGCTGACCGGCGACCTGCTCGAGTCGGTGATCGACACGGGCCAGCCCATCGACTGGCTCAATGTCCGGCGCATCCTCCGCGAGATCTGCGACGCCCTTGCCTATTCGCACAAGCAGGGCCTGATCCACCGCGACATCAAGCCGGCCAACGTGTTTTTGCTGACCGACGGCAAGGCCAAGCTGCTGGATTTTGGCATCGCCACCAACCCCGGCGGGGCGAGCACGCCCGGCGCCAAGGTGATGGGCACGCCGTATTACATGAGCCCAGAGCAGATCACGGGCATGGCGCTGGATGGGCGCAGTGACCTGTATTCCCTGGGGATTTTGGCCTACGAGCTGTGCTGCCGCGAGCTGCCGTTTGACGCCGACACGCTCCAGCAGCTGTTTGGCAAACACGTGTCGATGCCGTGCCCGGATCCCCGCGAGCTCAAGCCTGATTTGCCTGAGGATTTGGCGGAATTCATCCTCCGCTCGACCGCCAAGCTGCCCCAGGACCGCTTTGCCAGCTGCGCCGAGGCCGCCGCCTTTCTCAAGGCCGCCGCGGAGGTGCCGGTGCTGGATCGCTTTGCCATGTCTGCGCTTTCTGTCACCTACCACAGCAGCCGCCGCGAGCTGGTGGAGCGGGTGATGGCGGAAGCGGTGCGCCAACTTGAAGGCGTGCCCGGCGTGGCGCTGTTTGCCGCCCACCGCGGCTCTTTGGACGAGTAGGCCCGCCGGGCCCTCAACAGCCGGGCGAAAGCGCGTCCTTTTGCCGAATTCACCTTTCATAGCCACGATCTAACGTAAGGGGGGGATATGTTCAAAACCACACGGGAGCAGCGCCAAAGCCGGGGTTTTGCCCTGCCTGCGCCGCCGGCTCTGACTCCGCGGGCTCTGACTGTGCGGGCTCCTGCGCTACTGACCTTGACTGTGCTGGCTCCTGCGCTGCTGGGCCTGAGCCTGGCGGCTTGCGGCGGTAACCAGGTCCAGCCTGAAGCCACGGTTCCGGTCGCCCAAGCGGCGGAGTCCAAGGCCGCGGCCAAGCTGCCCCAGGTCGTGCAGCCCATCAGCGAGCGCTGCGACACCCGCCTGCAGAACGCCCGCAGTCAGCGCGACGCCCTGGCCAAGCTGGGCAAGGGGCCGCGTTCGGGCCCGGTGGACTACAGCGCTGCGGCTCTCAATGCCTTGAATGAAATGGGGATTGCCCTCGATCTGGCGGCCTCTGAAGCCAGCCTGTTCTTTGCCGTGCATCCCGACAAGGCGGTGCGCGAAGCCGCGGCCCAGTGCGAGCAGCAGACGGAAGCGCTGCGCACTGAAATCTCCTTGGACCGCCGACTTTACGACGCCATCGCCAGCCTGGACGCGGCCAAGCTGCCGGCCGACGAGCAGCGGCTGATCAAGCTGACCCTGCGCGATTTTCGCCTGGCCGGTGTGGACAAAGACGAGGCCACTCGCACGCGAATCACCAAGCTCAAAGAGGAGTTGGTGACGGTAGGCCAGTCGTTTGAAAAGGGCATTGCCGGCGACGTGCGCAAGGTCAAGCTCGACGTGGCCCAGCTCAAGGGGCTGCCGGCGGACTGGATCGCCGCGCACAAGCAGGGGGCGGACGGCAAGGTTGAGGTGTCGACCGACTACCCCGACTACATTCCGATGATGCAGTACGCGGAAGACGACGCGGCGCGCAAGGAGCTGTACCTGGTCTATCGCATGCGCGGTTGGCCGACCAATCGGGATAACCTGCAGCGGATCCTGGAGATTCGCGCCGAGCTGGCCAAGCTCACCGGCTTTGACAACTGGGCGGCGTATGCCACGGCCGACAAGATGATCAAAAACGACAAGGCCATCGCCGATTTCATCGAGAAGGTCAGCAAGGCCGCAGAGCCGCGGATGAAGTCAGAATACGCCATGCTGTTGGCGGAGTTGCAGAAGGCGGACCCCAAGGCGAGCGAAGTGGGCGATTGGCAGCAGGGCTATCTGCTCGGCAAGCTCAAGAAGCAGAACTTTGCCTTTGATGCCCAGGCGATGCGGCCGTACCTGCACTATGACAAGGTCAAGGCCGGACTGCTGGATCTGACCAGTAAACTGTTTGGTATTCGCTATGTTCGCAATACCAAGGCCGAAGTCTGGCACCCTGAGGTGGAAGCGTACGACGTGTTTGAGGGCGACCAGCTCTACGGCCGCATCTTCCTGGACATGCACCCGCGCGAAGGAAAGTACAAGCACGCCGCGCAGTTCACCCTGGTGTCGGGCATCGAGGGCCGGCAGATCCCGGAGGGGGTGCTGGTGTGCAACTTCCCCAGCCCCAAGAGCGGCAATGGCCTGATGGAGCACAAGGATGTCGAGACGTTCTTTCACGAATTCGGCCACTTGATGCACCATGTGCTGGGCGGGCACCAAAAGTGGGCGCGCTTCTCTGGCGTGGCGACGGAGTGGGACTTTGTGGAGGCGCCGAGCCAGATCTTTGAGGAATGGGCCAAGGATTACGCGACCCTCAAGGCCTTTGCCGTCGACGACAAGGGCGAGGTCCTGCCCAAAGAGCTGATGGACAAGCTGGTGGCCGCGGACAACTTTGGCAAGGCCCTGTGGGTGCGCCACCAGATGTTCTACGCCGGGCTGTCCCTGGCGATGCACAACCGCGACCCCAAGGGCCTCGATCAGGACAAATTGGTCGAAGAGATCCAGGGCCGCTACAGCCCGTACAAGATGGTGCCTGAGACCCACATGCAGGCGAGCTTTGGCCACCTCAACGGCTATTCCGCGATTTATTACACGTACATGTGGTCGATGGTCATCTCTAAAGACCTGTTCAGCCGCTTTCAGAAAGAGGGCATTTTGGAGCCCAAGGTGGCGATGCGCTACCGCCAGATGGTGCTGGGTCAGGGCGGCAGCAAGGACGCGGCGGACCTGGTGGCGGATTTCCTAGAGCGCCCCTATGACTTTGGCAGCTATGCGGCGTGGCTGAATCAGGCCGGCGCGGCGGCGCCCAAAGCGGCGGAACCGGGGGCGGGCAAGGGCGCCAAGACCGGCAAAAAGATCAAGTAGAAATCCACGAATCCTCTGAATCATTCAATGGTTCCGGGTAGGGTCACCCCACCTGTTGAACCCCCTGTTTCCTGGGCGGCGGTGGGCCCCCAGCAGCGCACGGAGCGGCACATGGCGTATCATTTTGCGGGTCGGCAGCTGGATAAAGTGGCGGTCATTGGCTCGGGGCAGATCGGTCCCGACATCGCACTGCATTTTG
>JBIKTV010000604.1:0-3337 GCA_044347905.1 Myxococcota bacterium | reverse complement strand
TACTCGGCCGGGCATTCCAGGTTGCCGATGACGTCCAGGGCCTTGGTCGCCGGGCTGTAGGCCAGCAATTGGTATTGCTTGGTCAATAGATACACCTTTTGCGACGCCGGCGGGCACGCCTCGGGATCCAGCCAGACATCGTCGGCGTCCGCGGCGTCTTGGGCGGTGTCGTTCGCGCTGCCCAGGTCGTCGCCAGCGCTGTCTGCCGCCGCAACGTCGCCCGCCGTCCAGCCGTCGTTGGCCCGCTGGGCACCGCTGCCGTCGGGCTTGTTGCCCTCTAAGGTTCCAAGATCAAGTGTAAACTCGCTGTCTCCGTTTGCGTCAGCAGCGCCATCTGCGGCGCTAGCGGCGGCGTCGCCGGCGTCAGGGCGGGCGTCTGCGGTATCGGCGCCAGCGTCGACGGCAAACACCGCTGATGCCGCGTCTAGGGGCCCGCCGGCAAAGCTGCCGCTGGGCTGGCTGCACGCGCTGGGGCCCATGGCCAAAACCCCTAGCGCCAGCGCGGCCTTGGTCCATGTCGACTGAGTCATGTCTCTCCCCGCGGACCCACCGCCAGCGCCAGCACATCTTCGATGCCGTGCACAAACTGAAATTCCATGCCCTCGCGCAGGTGCGGCGGCACATCTTCGGCGACGTTGGCGGCGTTCTGCTCGGGCAGAATGACGGTGCGCACGCCGGCCCGCTTGGCGGCCAGCACTTTGGCCTTGATGCCGCCCACGGCCAACACCGCGCCGCTCAAAGTGATTTCGCCCGTCACCGCCACCCGCGGCAGCACGGGCCGGTCGGTAAACAGCGAATACAGCGCGGTCGCCATCGCCGACCCCGCCGACGGCCCGTCCTTGGCCACCGCGCCGGCTGGCACGTGCAGGTGGATGTCGCAGTTCTGCAGCGCCGCCATGTCGATCCCCAGGTGCTGCCCGTTGGCCCGCAGCCAAGACAGGGTCGCCCGCGCCGACTCCTGCATGACCTGGCCGATCTGGCCGGTAATCAGAAATTCACCTTTGCCGTTGGGGATTTTGACAGCCTCGATAAAGATCACCTCGCCGCCCTCAGCCGTCCAGGCCAGCCCCAAGGCCACGCCCGGCTTGCGGCAGCGCTCCTCGATTTCGCTGTCGATTTGCACCCGCGGCGCCCCCAACCTCTCGCGCACCACCTCTGGGGTGACCTCGACAAACTCCGCGCCGTGGCTGGCGATCTGCCGGGCCTGCTTGCGACACACCGCGGCAATCGCCCGCTCCAGGTTGCGCACCCCGGCCTCGTGGGTGTAGTTGCGGATGATGTCGCGCAAGCCGGCTTCGGTAAAGCGGATGTGCTTGTCGGCCTGCAGGCCATTCTCCGGAATCTGCCGCGCGACCAAGAAGCGCTGGGCGATCTGCAGCTTCTCTTCGTCGGTATAGCCCGGCAGCTCAATGACTTCCATGCGGTCGCGCAGGGCGGGCGGCACGGGCTCCAGCAGGTTGGCCGTGGTAATGAACAGCACCTGAGACAAGTCCAGCGGCACGTCCAAGTAGTGGTCGCGAAAAGCGTTATTCTGCTCCGGGTCCAGCACCTCCAGCAGCGCCGACGCCGGATCGCCGTGGAAGTCGCGGACCATCTTGTCGACTTCGTCCAGCATAAACACCGGGTCCCGGCTGCCCACCCGTCTCAGCCCCTGGGCGATCTGGCCGGGCAGGGCACCCACGTAAGTGCGCCGGTGGCCGCGAATTTCCGCATCGTCGTGGATGCCGCCCAGAGAAATCCGCACAAAGCGCCGCCCCAGCGCCCGGGCAATCGACTTGCCCATCGCCGTCTTGCCCACCCCCGGCGGCCCGGCAAAGCACAGAATCGGCCCCTTGAGGTTCTGCTTGAGCTGGTAGACGGCCAGGTACTCCAGCACCCGCGACTTGACCTTCTCCAGGTCGTAGTGGTCTTCATCCAGGATCTGCGCGGCTTTGGCGATGTCCACGTCTTCCGCAGTGGTCAGGTTCCACGGCATCGCCACCAGCCAGTCCAGATAAGTGCGCGCCACCGCATATTCCGCCGCCGCCGCGGGGATCTGCTGCAGCCTCTCTAGCTCGCGGTTGGCTTCTTTGAGCACCTCGGGCGGCATGCCGGCGTCTTGAATTTTGCCGCGCAGTTCCTCGATCTCGCGGGTGGTGTCGTCCACCTCGCCCAGCTCGCGCTGGATCGCCTTGAGCTGTTCGCGCAGAAAAAACTCGCGCTGCGAATGGCCGATGCGCTCGCGAACCTCATCCTGCAACTTGGCCTGAAGAAGCAGGTTTTCGCGCTCTTTGACCAGTTCGTCGGCCAATTGCCGCAGGCGCTGGGCCACATCCGTGGTCTCCAGGAGCTGCTGCCGGGTGGCCAGGTTCAGCGAAGGCAGCGTCGCCGCCACAAAATCGGCCAGCCACACCGGGTCGTCGATGCCCTTGGCAAAGGCCGCAAGCTCGTTGGACAGCGTGGGCGACCGCAGCACCACCTCAATAAACACATTGCGCACGTTGTGTTGCAGGGCGATGAAGTGGGCGTCGGGGCTCGGCAGTACGTCGGCCAGCAGCTCGACCCGGGCGCGCAAGTAGGGCCGCAGCTGGGTCATCTCGGCGCGCTTGACCCTGGCCACGCCTTCTGCAAAAACCACAAGGCTGCCGCCGTCTTGGGCCCAGTGCGCCACGCGCAGCACCCGCAGGACCACGCCCACGCTGCGCAGGTTGGCCTCGCTCGGCTCCTCGCCCGCGGCGCCCTCTTGCAGAAACGCCACGACTTCAAAGGGCACGCGCGTGGGATCCAGCACCTCGGCGACGCGCCCTTGGGCCACCTCAAACGGCCGCGCAGCCCGGGGAAAAGCCACCGCGTCAAGGAGCGGCAGCACCGGCAGTTCCCAGGTGGTGCGCCCGTTGTCCTGTTCCGCCGCCATGGCCGCCTCCCAGCGCTCGGTCGACCGCTGGGCGGCACCTTGCGCCTGTCCGCTATGCGTTTTGAGGGTAAGCCGCAGGCCCCGGCGGGTCAATGCGCGCACTACGCAAGGCGTTCAATCGGCTCGGCCAAAGAGGTCGCGGATATGGGGCGCCCACGCCGCCTCTGGCCGATCCAGGCCGCGCAGCGCCTTTGCCCCCTGCACCGTCCCCAGGCAGCCCGGCTCGCCGCAGTGGCAGGCAAAAGCCTCCGCCATCTGCCACTCGGTCGCCGGGTAGAAAGCGGTGATGGGCGCCCCCGCGGCGATGGGCCGCAGGACGCAAAGCACGCCCCGCTCCACGTCAAAGGCCGCATTGGGCGCGCAGCTGTGGTTGACAAACGTCAACTCCGCGGGGTCCAGCTCGACGTGGTCGCGCTCGCTGACCTGCAAGGTGTGCCGCCCCGG
>JBIKTV010000167.1:0-11518 GCA_044347905.1 Myxococcota bacterium | reverse complement strand
ATTTCGCCAGAGCGCACCCGCGCCATACTCGCCAACCGGCCGCTGGGCACCGGCAACGCCATGGCCGCGGCGCTGGGCATCGTCACGCCGTTCTGTTCGTGCTCGGCGGTGCCGCTGTTCATCGGCTTCTTGCAGGCCGGCGTGCCGCTGGGGATCACGTTTTCCTTCCTGATTTCTGCACCCATGGTCAATGAAGTGGCGCTGGCGATGCTGTTTGGCCTGTTTGGCTGGAAGGTCGCGGCGCTGTATCTGCTGCTGGGGCTGATTGTGGCGATCGGCGCAGGGCTGGTCATCGGCAAATTGTCCATGGAACATCAGCTAGAAGACTGGGTGCGAGAGATGCAGCGCATGCAGATCCCCGCGGCGCAGCTGCCCGATCAGACCTGGGCCGATCGCATCGACAGCGCCCTGGGGCATGTGCGCGAAATCGTCGGCAAAGTCTGGCGTTACGTGGTGTTGGGGATTGCGCTGGGCGCGGCGATCCACGGCTATGTGCCCCAGGCGTTCATGGCGTCGATCATGGGCAAAGACGGCCCGTGGTGGTCGCTGCCCGCTGCGGTGCTGCTTGGCGTGCCGATGTACACCAATGCCGCAGGAATCATTCCGATTGTCGAGGCGCTGATCGGCAAGGGCGCCGCTTTGGGCACGGTGTTGGCGTTTATGATGAGTGTCATCGCCCTGTCCGCGCCAGAGATGCTGATCCTGCGCAAAGTGCTCAAACCTAAGCTGATTGCTACTTTTGTCGCCGTGGTCGCCAGCGGAATCATGCTGGTGGGCTATGTGTTTAACGCTGTCCTCTAGACCGATTTTCATGTGGAGTGTCGAGATGATGCACATCCAAGTCCTGGGTTCTGGTTGCCAAAACTGCAAAGTCACCTTCAGCTTGATCGAAGCCGCTGCCGCTGAGGCTGGCAAGAAGATCGAGCTGACCAAGATCGAAAAACTGCAAGAGATCATGGCATATGGCATCTTCTCCACCCCCGGAGTGGTCGTCGACGGCAAGGTCGTGCACGCCGGCGGAGTCCCCAGCAAAGCCAAAATTGCCGAGTGGCTGAGCGGCGCGTGTTCAGGCCAGGGCCGCAGTGAAAGCGGCGGTTGCTGCGGCGGCGGCGGATGTCACTGACCTAGAGCTTGCGGCGTCCTACCTTGGGGTACGGAGGCCAAGCAATGGAAACGCTAGTGACCCTGCTGTCCAGCGGCGCCGGCAATTTGGCCGCGTACCTGGCTGCGCACGTTTTGCTTTGCCTGCTGCCGGCGTTTTTTATCGCGGGCTCCATGGCCGCGCTGATTCCCAAGGCCAGCATTACCCGTTGGCTCGGCCGATCGACCCCGCCGTGGGTGTCTTACCCGGCTGCGGCACTGGCTGGATCGCTGATTGCCGTGTGTTCCTGCACAATTGTGCCGCTGTTCGCTGGCATCTATCGCAAGGGCGCCGGTATCGGCCCGGCCGTGACCTTCCTGTTCTTTGCCCCGGCGGGCAATGTCATGGCCCTGGCGTACACCGGCAGCATCTTGGGCGCGGAATTCGCTGTGGCCCGCCTGCTGTTGTGTCTGCTTTTTGGCATTGGCATTGGCCTGCTGATGGCCGCGCTGTTCTGGCGCGATGACGCCCGCCGAGACAGCCAAGGCGTCGATCCCTTTGCAGAAAATGGCCGCATCACCGCACCGGCTTTGGGGGTGCTGCTGTCCCTGGTGGGCCTGCTTATCGCCGGGACCCTCAAGGTATGGCCGCTGACGGCGACGCTGGCGAGTGCGGAAGTCCCCATCCCTTGGGCGCAAGCGTGGCAGGACACCCTGGCGAGCTGGGTGCCGTTTGACCCGACCAAAGGCGAGGAAGGGGTGAGCGTCCAGGGCTCTTTGCTGATTGCCCTGCTGGGCCTGGTTGCGGCCACGGCTTACAAAGGGTTGGATAACATTGTTGAAGGTGCCAATCGCTGGACCGGGATCGCCCTGGGCCTGGCCGCCGCGACGCTGCTAGTGGCCAGCCTCCAGTTGCTGCCCCAAGCCGCTGGCCTGAAAATTGCCCTGACCGGGCGCTTTGTCGCCGTTGCCGCGGCCCTGGGGGCGAGCGTGTACTTTGCCCGGCACCTGCCAACCGAGGAACTGCGGGCATGGCTGTGGGAAACATGGCGTTTTGTCAAACAGATCTTTGCGCTGCTGCTCATCGGCGTGTTTGCCGTGGGCGTGGCCCGCCAGCTCATCCGCCCGGAGTGGATCGAGTCGCTGGCCGGCGCCAATACCGTGCCCGCCAATGCCGCGGCCGTGGGCTTTGGGGTGTTTATGTACTTCCCAACCCTGGTAGAAGTCCCCGTCGCCCGGATGTTTTTGGACCTGGGCATGCACCCCGGGCCGCTGCTGGCCTACCTGATGGCCGACCCAGAGCTGAGCCTGCAGAGCGTGCTGATGGTCGCTGCGGTGATGGGCCGGCCCAAGACCGCCGCGTACGTGGGCTGGGTGGCATTGTTCAGCCTTTGTGCGGGCTTGCTCTATGGGGCCTGGGTCGACGGCCTGGGGGTAGGCTGGCTGCTGCTGGGGGTCGGCGCCTTTGTCTCCGCCCTGGCGGGCCTGCTGGCCTTCCTGGCCCACCGCAGACGGCACGACCAGCTGTCGCCGCCGCTCCCACCGCTACCGCCGGCAATTCCGCTGGCGTGAAGGAGGATTGCCATGACGATCGTCAAGATTTTGGGCCCGGGTTGCGCCAACTGCCGCAAGCTTGAAGCGGTAGCCCGCGAAGCCGCGCTGCAGGCCCATGTGGACGCGCAGTTTGTTAAAGTCACGGATATCAAGGAGATCATGAGCTACGATCTGCTCTCTACCCCTGGGTTGGTGGTCGACGGCAAGCTGGTCAGCAGCGGTCGCATCCCCAGCGTGGCGGAAGTGGAGCGGTGGATTCAGGCGTAGATTTGAGGCTCTGCAGGACACAGCTATCGGCGAGAGGATGCGCGGCAAACCTGACAGGCGACCGCGCAGCGTGCTACTCTCCCGTCGCCTCTGGGGCGGCCCCCGCATCGGTCGGCGGAGAAGAGGCCAAGCCAGCCGCGTTGCCATTCCCAGTCCGTGTGCCGACACCCTAGGAGTTCCGATGAGCCAAGACGACAAGCCCAAGGCCGGCAAGCTGCCGGGCACCTACCTCAAGTTTATTGAGAAGTTTCCTGAGATTGGCGCTGCGCACGAGCAGATCGCCCAAAGTGTCGACCGCGCGGGGCCCCTGGACCGAAAGACCTGCGAGCTCATCAAGATCGGCCTGTCGGTCGGCGCGGGCTTGGAGTCGGCGGTGCGCAGCCACGTGCGGCGGGCAATGCAGCACGGTGCTACCGAGCAAGAGATCGAGCAGGCCGTGCTGTTGGCCATGAATACCCTGGGGTTTCCGCGCACGGTTGCGGCCTGGAGCTGGGCGCGCGTGCAGATCGACCGCGGTGTCGATTAGCGTTGCGCACGCGGCGATGGGCGCGCTCCGCGCGAGGGGGCGATTCTCTTTTCATTACCTGTGTTTTGCAAAGGGTGAACCCTATGGAACGTGGGGGCGTTCCGCCCCCGCCCACCCCAATGTTTGCCCCTCTGCACTCCCCCTCCTTTACCCTCCATCCCCCTGATCAATCAAGTAGTTAAGGGCGTCTGTCCGCCGCCAGCGAAGCGGTGCGGGGGCGTATTGGACGATCGCCACCGTGGGTTCACAGAACCAGCCCGCCGCCAGCGCAGCTGTGCGGGGGTGTATTGGCGGATCGCCACAGTAAGCCCACCAAACCAGCCCGCGGCGCTGACCAACAGCCCTGTAATCAAGCCGTTGTCGGCTCCCCATGAGGTACGATTTCGCCTCATCCCTGCACCACACCCTGGCCAACAGACCTGTCCGTGAAGAACGATGTGGTCCCCGCTGCAGCGAACGCCGGCCGGCAACCTTTGCGCGGCGGGCGGCAACAGAAAAAGCAGACGACCACCGCCCAAGAGGTGGCGGAAGGGGCCTGCAGGCAAGCGTGCGGCCGAGGCAATCGGCCTGACCCGCAGTGCCAACACGGGGGACGCCATGGATCAATTTCTGTTCGACAGCCGCCAGCACTATTGGGATCACGTGGCTCGGCACTATGACGGTTCAGTGCACCAACTCGGCGGGGCGGTGCCGCGGATGATTGAGCGCCTCACCTCGGCGGTGAGTGGCTGTCACGCCGTGCTTGAGGTGGGCGCCGGCACAGGCCTGGTGACCCGGGCATTGGCGCGCAGTGCTCGGCTGGTTATCGCCACCGACTACGCCCGCGAGATGGTCGAAGTGCTGCACGACCGCGTGGCGCAAGAGGGCTTGCGGAACGTCAAACCTTTCCAAATCGACCTGTATGCCCTGCCGGGCGACTTGGGCTCCTTTGACGCGGTGGTGGCGGCCAACGTCCTTCACCTGGTTGAGGATTTGCCGTTGGCCCTTGCCGCCCTGGGCCGGGCGCTCAAACCTGGTGGCCGCCTGCTCGTGCCCACCAGCTGCTATGCGGAGTCGTTGGCAGCGCGCGCGCTGGGCCATTTGATGGTCCTTGGAGACCTGCCTCTGCGGCAGCGCTTGACCACGGCGGCGCTGGCCGATGCCATGGCCGCCGCGGGCATGGGCATTACCCATGTCGAGACCTTGGCCGGCGTGGTCCCCATCGGCTACGTGGCGGCGATCAAGCCGCTGCAGTCGTAGCCCTGGGGCTGGAGCGGGCCAACGGACCAACAGTTGACCGCGCTTTGGCACAGAGCGACTTCCCAAGAACCCAAGGCGGATTGGCGATTTTGGCTATAAGGGCCTGTGCAAAGATAACTTGACAAGACCTCTCGCGGAGCGGTGCGACGAACCCGATAGGGGGCGCGCACTTGCGACCCACCCAGCAGGCAAATGGGACCGGGGAAAATCGACTAGATTTTTCACGGGCCCCAAAGAGGCCCGGTGCTTTGGCAAAGCGCAACCAAGGCCCATGCCAGTTGGGCTGGCGACTGACCCCAAAATCGGGCACCCTGCCCGGCTCGCGGCGCTATTGCGGGCCGCAGGAGCGGCGATGGCGACAAAAGCGCGGCAGCGGCTAAGGAATCGAAGGGACCAAGCCTGGATCGCCGCGGCAATTGCCCTGCTGTCGACCCTGGCAGCGGCGCCGACCCTGGCCTCGGGGGCGTGTTGAGGGCGGATTGAGCTCCCGGTCGGGAGTCTGGAACGCGGCGCAGCGCCTGAGAATAGCGTGCAATTGACCGTGGCGTGGCAGCTAGACATGCTCCAGCGCCTGGAGAGCCCCACAGAGCTGGGCGAGGCCACCCGCGGCACCAACCAATCGCTCAATCTTTCTGCAGGCTACGGGATCAGCGAGCGCTGGGCGGTGGAGGTCACGGCGCCGCTATTGCTCAAGCGCCAAGACTACCTGGCGGCTCAGGGTGAACAGGGGCGCGACTTGTTTGGCGCCGGCGATCCCCTGGCGCTGGTCAAGGCGACGGTGGTCGGTCTGGGCGCGCGCAATCCGCGGCAACTGCGCGTGGGCGTCGCGGCGGGCCTCAAACTGCCCCTGGGCGAATCGCAGGCGCTCCAGGGCAACAGCGCCCTGCCCCAGGCCTTTCAGCTCAGCTCTGGCGCGTGGGATGCGGTGATCGCGGGCTTTTTCAGCGTCGGCGCCTTTGACCGCGCCACGGCGGTGGGCAGTCTGGTGCTGCGCGTGCCGACCAGCAACGCCCAGGACTACCGCTTTGGCCCCAGCGCCGCGCTGAACGGCGACCTGCAGTTCATCCACCTGTTTCCGCTGGTGGTGACGGCGGGAGCGCGGGGCAGCTGGTCGGGCGAAGACCACAGTCCCCTCGAACATGTGCATGCGTCTGGCGGTGGTCAGCTCGCCGGCCACCTGGGGCTCGGCTGGAATCCGGGCGGCGCTTGGTTTGTCACAGCCGACGCTGTGGTCCCCGTGGTCAGGGCGCTGACGGGCAATCAAATGGCCGCGCAGCACAGCTGGACGCTGGCGTTGCGCACGGAACTGTAGGGGGGCTGTGGGGCCCGACAGGTGCCCTCACGGCCCGCGCAGCCCCAGCGGATTGACACGGCGCTGGCCGTTTGCAAGGCTCCCCTCCGCCACCCTGAACACAACTAGGGTGCTTGAGCGAGGATTCCGATGCACCGTCTTGCCGCTGGCCTGGGTTTAGCTCTGTTGATCAGTCTACCGCTGGCCGCCCGTTCGGCCTCGGCCCAGGAGCTGCCGCCGCACCAGCAACCGGGGAAGGTGGGCGCCGCGTTGGTGCTGGCCGGCCCTGTGGGCAACTACGGCGCGGTCGCGGCCTATCAGCTGCACCCGATGATTGAGGTGCAGGCGGGTTTTGTGATGCAGTCCGTCAAGGTCAATGACAGCTCGGGCACTTCGACGGCCCGCGCATCAGCCAATGTGACGACTCCGCTCGTGCGCGCGCGCCTCTGGCCCTTTGAGCGCCACAACTTGATTGCTGAGGTTGGCGCAGCCGCGATGATCTACGAGTTGCGCGCGGACGGCAGTGACCTGGCCGGCAACTCGATCCACTACGAGCGCGGCGCCACTTCGCCCTTGCTGTTTGCGGGTGGCGGCTATGGCCTGCGCACCGACGCCGGCTTCCGCCTAGCCGTGCTGATGGGCTGGATGCAGTACCTGGGCGGCGCGGGCGAGTCGACCGTGACCACCACCGGTGCCTTTGATGCCGGCGACCGCGCCTCGATGAAGCAGACGTTCGACGACAGTACCGATCGACTTGTGGAAGCCCGACCCTACGTAGAGCTGAGCGCGGGCTGGATGTTCTGAGGCCAAGGTCGGCTCGCCCGCCCGCACAGGTCGACCTGTGTACCCATGCCCGTGTCGCCGCCCCTGCCCCATCCGCGCTTGTGTCTGCCTCTCGCGCCGGTTTTGGGCAAGCCGCCTGCGGCGACCGGGCTGGGGCTTTTTGCCCGCGACCGGCGGCGCCCAAAGGCGCCCCTGCGCTCGCAAAAAGGGGCGTCGTACGCCCCCCTAGCGGGCCCACATCCCTCATGCTTTGCACACAACAGGCTGATCTGACTCCCCTTGGCCAGGCGGGCCGGTGGGCCAGCGACCGTGACCCGAATGGGCCGAGCCCCGGGCGTCGCGCGGCTGCGGCGGGCTTCGCGCATCTCAAACCTCCCAGCCGCGGCGCGCCCGAGGGCTCGGTCGGCCAGCTGGCAAGCTGGACGATAGGGCGCGGTGCTGCGACGCGGCCGCAAAGCGGCGGCGGACCAGCAGGCCCCAAAACCTGCACCAAGCCTGGGCATTCGAGCCGTACCTCAGTGGTCGTGGCGGTGGTGGGCGTCCGGGAAGTGCGGGTGGTCGTGCACCAGCGGCGCGTGGCGGTGGGCGTGGCTGTGCAGCTCGCCCGAGGGATCGCCGGGATGGTGGCTGTGCTGGTGGTGGGCATCGTGCAAGTGCAGGTGATCGTGCTCGATTTTCCCGTGGGCGTGGACGTGCTGGTGCCGCTCCGCCGTCAGAAGCACCACGCCCAGGGCCATGACGGCCATCGCCGCGGCTTCGCGGAGCTGAAGACGGTCGCCCAGCAGCGCCAGGGCGGCGATCGCCCCGACAAACGGCGCCGTGGCAAAGTAAGCCGCCTCGCGGGCCGCGCCGATCCAGCGCAGGGCAAACGCATCGAGCACCACGCTGACCCCGTAACTCAGGCTGCCCAGCACCAGCGCCGCGGCAAGGGGTTGGGGAGCGGGCAAGGGCTGGCCTAGCACCACCAGGCCTATCAGCACCCCCACCGCGCCGGACACCAGGGTCTTGATCCGCACCAGCGCAAAGGGGTCGCGCAGGGTCAGGCGCTGCGTCAGGTTGTTGTCCAAGGCCCAGCAGGCACAGGCCGCCACCAGGAGCGCTGCGCCCAGCGGATCGGTCTTGGCATCGCCGGGTTCAAGCTGCAGCACCGCCGCGCCTGCGATGATGAGCGCCGCCGCCAGCGCGGGCCAGCGCCCCAGGTGCTCCTTGAACGCCGCGACGGCCAGCAGCATCGTCAGCGGCGCCTCCAGGTTGAGCAGCAGCGAGCCCGTGACGCCAGACACCCGCTGCAGGCCCATCAGCATCAGCACCGGTCCCGCCATGCCCCCGGCGGCGATGAGCAGCGCCAGCTTGGGCCAATCGCCGCGGGTCAACGGCGCCTCCTGGCTCCGGGGCGCCAGCCAGCGGTGCAGCCACAGCCCGGCCGCAGCGCCCGAATACAGCAGGCCGGCCAGCAGCACCGGGGCAATGTCGCGCAGCAGCAGCTTGGCCAAGGGCGCAGAGAGGCCAAACAGCGCGGCGGCGGCCAGACCGGCTGCGGGACCTCGCCAGGTGTTGGGGGCTGCGGGCATCGGCATGGGCGTGGGCGTCTCCTTGGGGCTTGGCGATGGTAGACTGCGGCGCCGGGCTTGGGAATCTCTGCCGCAGTCCAGCCCCAAAAGGGGCTTCCTAGATGTTGCCACGCGGCTTTAGCCGCCTGGCACCCCCGCTGGCCAATTCCCCTGGGATCGCGTGCGTCCTGGCAGGCTGGGTTGGGGCGGGTCTCTGGTCCGACTGGTTCACAGCAGATCGGCCTCGACAATCCATGGGAATTACTGGCAGGCTGGGTTGGGGCGGGTCTCTGGCCCGACCGGTTCACAGCACCGCGGCCGACTGTCCATACGGTCCTTGGTCCACCAACCGCAACTAGTTGGGCAAGCCGCCTGCGGCGACCGGGCTGGGGCTTTTTGCCCGCGACCGGCGGCGCCCAAGGGCGCCCCTGCGCTCGCAAAAAGGGGCGTCGGACGCCCCCCTGGCGGGCCCACATCCCTCTTGCGTGACCAACCAACGGTATTCGCTTGCCCCATTGGCCAGGCGGGCCGGTGGGCCAGCGACCGTCACCCGGATGGGACGAGCCCCGGGCGTCGCGCGGCTGCGGCGGCCTTCGCGCACCACAAACCACCCAGCCGCGGCGCGCCCGAGGGCTCGGTCGGCCAGCTGGCAAGCTGGACGATAGGGCGCGGTGGGGCGAGGCAGCTGCGCAGCAGCGCCGACCCCCAGGCCCGCAAGTTACTCTGATGTGGCTGGAGGTGGAGCGAGGACGGCCAAGACCCGCATGTCGCATCTTCTGGTCCAGCGCTTCATCTAACCGGCCAACATGGGCGTCGTTGGCCACGCAGTAGATGCCGAATAGTCCATGGGCAGCCGCGCTCCGGTAGTGGCGGGCCTGGTCGTCCTGGGCTTCAGCCACCTGAGCGCGTGCGACGTACTCCTGAAGAAGCTTTGGAAAATCAGAAGTCAGACCGGGCATGGGGTGTTCAGGATGAGCCGCCAGCACGGGCGTCGTCCTCGGCTCTTGGCCCGCGCCATGGGATGCCGAGGAAGGTTGTACGCGACGTCACCTTCGAGACCCCCCGGTCATCCTAGATGCGCGCCTAGGCTTGGCGCGACGACCTGTCTGAAGTCGTTGAGGAATGCGCTAAGTCCGGACGGTTGGCCGCGCTCCTCCAGAACGCGAATTGGAGTCGCAAGAAGTCGTTCGCGCCCTTCTTCAACCGTGGTGACCATGGCCAAGATGCGTTTGGCGTTGCGTTTGGCGGTCTCAACGCCTGCCTTCAGGTCGTCGGCATCGGCAGTGGGGTCAAAACCAAGCTCCCGCTTGAGGTCCTCCAGGGATGCGCTTTCCCGGTCATTCTGGGGAACGAAGGCAGCCAGAAGCCAGCCCTCGTGTTCCGGGTGAGCTGCGGCATGGACGGCCGCAAAGCCCCATGTGCGATCACTCGCAGCCTGCTGGAATCCGAGCAAACGCTCGCGGTCTTCGTCTGTATCTTGGGAAATGACCACGATGCTGGGCGGCTCATCCTCATCCGCGAATAGGGCAAAGATGTTGCGATAGAGCTGCGCATCGAGTTTCCCGGGCCCATCTTGAAAGTGACCAGAAATTCGAACTCCGCGCTTGCGTGCCAGTTCAGTCGCCGCATGCAGGTCGAGAAACTCCGCATTGCCTAGCCCGCACCATTGCCTAAAAGCTTCAGGCTGGCTGGCGACCCAGTCGGCGACGTCGACTACAACTGCATCGCCGAGCGCGCAAACGAACTCGGCATCGCCCCGACTTTCTGCGACAATCCCCCACCTGAGCACAGATTACCCCCCGACCCAGTCTTCGCCCACCCCGGTCCAGAACTCCCCAGGCTTCATGAAGCCCGAGCGCTTGGCCCATTTGGGGTGGTCTCCTAAGGCCCGGCAGCTTGAGGCGCCATCGCTCCCAAGCCGGACCACCCTAACCTCTTCGATGGCGGCGTGATCCACGGCGAAGGGCGAGTGGGACGTTGCCACGACCTGGACTTGCGGATGATTCGCGAGGACTGAACGGAGTTCAGCCATCAGCCTGCCCTGAGCGGACGGGTGCAGCGCCTGGTCGAGGTCATCGAGTAGCAGCGTGCGCGGAACCTTATCGTGCAGCACCGTTAGCAGGGTGAGCGTGAGGACCGTGCCTTCGGAAAGCAGGTCTGCCGGGATCCAGCCGCCTCCGGTGACTTCAGCTTCCAGGCGCGTGCCGGTTCGTTCCCGCACCTGGTCCACCCAATTCTCAGACCCATCGACGTCGATGCGCATCCGTTCTGGCCGGCGGACCTTGTGGGGAACAGCGCGAAGGCGCTTGACCGATGGCACCACGCGGGCCAGGGCTGTCTCGATGGCCTCAAAACGTCCGTCGCGGAGCAACTGCAGGCGCTGAAGCACAGATGGGAGGCCATAACCGTCAAATTCGACGCGGGCCTCCTCGTCTTCTGAGTAATGCGGCTCGGCAGCCGTCTTGGCGTCGATGCGCAAGTAAACGACTGAACCGAGCCCGGCCTGGACGAGCGGCGCGAAGAAAGTCGACTCTTCCTTGCCCTCCGTCCCCGGATAGGCGATTTCCTGCCGGCCAGTGGCGCTTTCTCGCCAGAGCAGAAAGCGCGAGTTGGAATCCGCGACCATGTTGGCTCGGAGCCCAAAGCTGCCAAAGATGGCGCCAAAACACTCTATTTCAAAGTAGTTATTTGGGTTTGGCCGTCCAATGCGGGCAGGATGATGGCGGCCGGCAAAAACGCTCGCTGGCTTGCTGACGTTGATTTGGCGCGGCCCTGCGCTCACGACCTGCAGGACGTCGTGGAGGCCCTGGAGAATCGAACTCTTGCCGCTGCCGTTGCCGCCCACGATGAGGGTGAAGGGCTGCAGCGCAACGGTGGTGTCGGCAAGGCTCTTGAAGTTCTCGAATCTTACGCGCTCAATCATGGACCGTTCCTGTGCTGGCCCTGGCTCCAGATGGCTGGCAGGCACCGCGGGCGACGCTACACCGCTGGGTTAGGACCGTCAACGGTGGGACGGGCCGGTGGGTTCTTGCGCAACAGCAGGTTAAGACAGCGTCGCGTTCATGGCAGCGGCCACTTCAGCGCGAGAGCAAACGTATCTTCGTCCACCGGATGGCGGGTGCCGCTCCGGCCCGGCAGGTCGCCGACGAAAACCCACTTGGAAGCGGGGTCGTGGAAGATGACGATTTTCTCATTGGATGCCGACACCATGTCCACGCGACCGCGCAT
>JBIKTV010000602.1:0-3352 GCA_044347905.1 Myxococcota bacterium | reverse complement strand
CGCCGCGGCGCAGCCGGCCCCCCAAGCCGCCAACCCCCGCGACCGCGCCTGCGTATAATCACCTGATCTTACATAGTCGACCCGAGCTTTTGAGCTTTGACTACGTAGTCACTGTTCAAAAGCTCGGCCTGCGCTCAGCCAAAACCGCGAACGCTCCCTAGACCTGGCGCACCCAAGCGCGTTTGCCGTCAAACACGACTGCCCACTGGTGCACCGGCGCCGCGCCACGCAGACGCAGCACTGCGGCGTAGTCGCGGGTGAGCAATTGGCGTTGAGCGGATTGGAGCGCCTGCTCGGCGGTCTCACCGCGGTCCATACGCAGGACCTTGAGCTCTAACACTACGCCGGGCCCGCCTGCAAGGCGCGGCGCGACCAGCACATCGTAGCGGCCCAGGCCTGACTCGCGGTTGGACGTCACTTCATGGCTCGGGTCCAGCGCCACAAGCAGGCCGGCCACAAAGGCCTGGTACATCGCCTCGGATGGCCGCGCGGCAATATCGTGGTAAGACAGGGTGGTTAGCAGCAGATCGCTCAGAAGTTGCTCAAAATCTTCGGCATTGCCGGCGACCAGAGCTTTGCACAATAGCGCCACTCTGCCAGAGCCGCCAAGGCCCGTCTCCAAGGCACCCGCGAACAGCCCGCGCAACACACCGCGGACCTCCAGGTTGGGAATCGCCATAGTTACGAATGGCTTACCCTCCGTCACCTGCACTTGAACGACTTTTAGGTAGCCAGAAAACAGCAGAAAACTCCACAATGCGTCGCCATTGCGCTGGACTTCGGCCAGAACGATGTGCTCGTCGATTGGTTTGACCACGGGCTCGCCGCGCAACAGGGCTTCCAGGTCGGGCAGTTCAGCGACGCCGCGGTAGACCAGCAGCTCGCGCAACAGGTCGTCCGATGCGGTGTTGACCCAGTATGGCCGGGCAATCCGGTCACGACTGGCCAGAAAGTTCAGAATGGACCAGGGGTTGTAGATGGTCGTGCCGCCAAAGCGATAGCCGTTGTACCAGCGCTCTAGCTCCGGCAGCAGCTCTGGGCAAGCGCAGCCGGCGGCCAGTTCCTCCACTTCAGCTTGGGTAAAGCCAAAAGAACTAGAGAATTCCTCAGCCAGCAATGTGTAGACGGCCAAATTGTTGAGGCCGGAGAAGAGCGACTCTTTGGCAACGCGAAGGATGCCTGTCAGCACGCCGCGCTCGAGCGAAGGATTGTCTTCGAAGCCGCCCGAAAGCAGGTTGCGGAACAGTTCGCTCGCTTCTTCGAGATAGCCGTGAAAATGCGCAGCGTGCAGTGGCGTGTCGTATTCATCAAGCAAGATCAAGACTTTCTGGCCGGTGGCGCGGTGGAGCCAAGCGCTCAACAGCCGCAGCACTTCGCTCAGGACGGCGGGCGAGGCCTGGCCGGCGCGGAGCCTATCGAGGCGCACCAGCTCTTGGGCATCTAGGCTGTCCCAGAAAACCGGTGTGAGCCGATGGACCTCGGCGGCAATGACCTCACCTAGCGCGTTGTAGCAGTCTTCCCACTTGGCGGTCGTGACATCTTTGAAGGTCAGCCAAATCACCGGATGGGAGCCGAAGTGCCGGCGAACCTTTGGACCCGCGCGCCAAACCGCTAGGTCGGCAAACAGCACCTCGCGCGCCGGGAGGTCGGCCTCATCGCCCGGCAAGGGCCGTTCGACAAAGTGACGGAGGGCGGACAAATTTAGCGTTTTTCCAAAGCGACGCGGTCGGGGCAGCAGCACGACTTGGCTTGGAGAGGTGAGGATGGCGCTGATGAGATCGGTCTTGTCAACGTACAGGAGCCCGCGCTCGCGGAGGCCGCGAAAATCAGAGTAGCCAATGGGCAACTGCACGGGCATCTCTCGCATCCACGCCGCACGTCCAGGTGCGGATCCTTCGGCTAGTCTGCCACCTGCAAGGGCGGGGCAGTAGCGACCTGTACCGCCCTCACGTGCCCGCGGCCCCGCTCCGGTCCCAGCTCGACACAGGCACGGCGCTGAATTGTGCTCTTGGTGTTCTAAGGCTTCACCGCCGGCAGCGCCAGGTCATACACCGCAAAGCCAGATTCTGTATCATTTTCAGCATTGTAGTCGGGGAACAGGCACAGGCGGTTGGCCGGCTCGGGGGCAAATTCGCAGCGCGAGGTCACCAGCGCCAGGACCCGGCGGGTTTGCGGCAGCAGGTAGACGGCCGCCACCTTGTCGCTACAGCACGCGGCGATGCGCTGGGCGGCGGGGGTGGCGCGAATCTTGGGCCAATCGGCAGGCAGGTCGCTCGCTGGCCTCTCGCTTTTGGTGGGCACCTGGCGCGGGTCGAACTTGGGCAGCTTGGCCTGCAGGGTCTGGCCGTCGACCTGCAGCAGCAGCGCGCGCGCTGGGCCCGGACCTTGGCGCACACTTGCGGCGCTGGCGGGCAGCGGCTTGGGCAGATAAAAGCGATGGTCGTCCAGGTACTTCTGGGCGCTGGCAAAGCCCTTGGGCTGGTAGTCTGAGCGCTCGCCGCCCAGCAGCACGAACTTGGCCCTCTTCTTGCTGCCCAGCTTGCGCACTTCGATGCGGTACTCCATGCAGCCTTCGCAAACGGTAATTGCGGTGCAGGCAAGCTCTTTTTCGTCGGCCGAGACCCAGTGGCAGCCCTCGGTTTGGTACAGGGGGTCGATCTCGCCCTCGGCGGACTGAAACGCCGGCAACTTCACGCGGGCTGGCGCGGCGCCGTTGGCCCAGGCAGCGGTGGCCGCAAGGCTCAGGTAGACGACAACAAGGGGGCGGATGAACGAAAACGACATGGATTCTCCAGCATTAGGGGTGCCAAGGCGGCACGCGCCCGGGCGGCGAGACTACGCGGCGGCGGTCCAGGCGTCAACGACCGGCGGGAAGCATACCCCCCTTACGTCAAATCAGCTTGGGCACTAGAGAATTCTGCATTTTGGCGCATCGCCTGCGGCGACCGGGCTGGGCCATTTTGCCGCCCGCGGGCCCCCTCTGCGCGGTGGCCCGCGGTCGCGGCAAAATGCGGCGTCGCACGCCGCCCTAGCGGGGCCTCATCCCTTGCGCTCCAGCGAAAAACCCAGCGATTACCATGCGCAAGGGACCGTTACCCCGGCAGGGGCGGCGGCCGCCCTAGCGGTCGCCGTCGGCGCGACAGCGCCGATAGGGCCCGGTCCGGCCGCAGGCGCGCGAGCCGGCACGGCGAGCGCACCCCGGCCGGATGCGCCCCAACAGCCCTACACGGCTTTTACCTGCAATATCAGCGATCAGACACAATGCTCCAACGTGTTGGACCGCCCCTGCAAATGGGCTCTAGCCCCCGCGGCCCGCACCGTGTAGGCTCTGGCCCCCTGGACCCCGCCCCCT
>JBIKTV010000601.1:0-3353 GCA_044347905.1 Myxococcota bacterium | reverse complement strand
GCCGATCGCCGGTCCGCGCGGGTCGTCAGATCCCATTGAAACTGGATCGGCTCGCCCATGTGCCTAGACAACCAGCACTTCTTGATGGGTGCCAAACACGGCCCGCAGCGCGTGGCTGATCTCGCCCGTCGTCGCCCTGGCCCGCGCCGCCTGCACCACCGCCGGCAGCAGATTGTCGCCGCTGACCGCCGCTCTCTTGAGCTCTTCCATCGCCTGTGCCCACTTTGCCGCATCGCGACTGGCCCGCAGCGCCTGCACCCGCGCCACCTGCTCCGGCTCCACCCGCGGGTCGACGGTCAGCACCGGCACCGGCGGCTCGTGCTCTTGCTTGAACTGGTTGACCCCCACAATGACCTGGTCGCCCCTCTCAATCGCCTGCTGCCAGCGGTAGGCACTGTCCTGAATCGCCCGCTGCGGATAGCCTTTTTCGATCGCCGCCACCATGCCGCCCATGTCGTCGATGCGGTCCAGGTAGCGCTGCGCCTCGGCCTGCAGGGCGTCGGTCCACTGCTCGATCACATACGATCCGGCCAGCGGATCCACCACATCCGCCACCCCCGACTCATACGCGATAATCTGCTGGGTGCGCAGGGCGATCTGCGCCGCGGCCTCGGTCGGCAGGCCCAGCGCCTCATCGCGCGAGTTGGTGTGCAGAGACTGGGTGCCGCCCAACACTGCCGCCAGCGCCTGCAGGGTGACCCGCACGATGTTGTTGTCCGGTTGCTGCGCCGTGAGCATCGATCCCGCGGTCTGGGTGTGAAAGCGCAGCTTGCAGCTCTCCTCCTTCTTGGCGCCAAACCGCTCTCGCATGATCCGCGCCCACAGCCGCCGCGCCGCGCGAAACTTGGCGATCTCTTCCAAGAAATTGTTGTGGCCGTTAAAGAAAAACGCCAGCCGCCCGGCGAATTCGTCCACATCCAGCCCAGAATCCACCGCCGCCTGCACGTAGGCGATGCCGTCGCCCAGGGTAAAGGCGATCTCTTGGGCGGCGTCGCAGCCGGCTTCGCGCACGTGATAGCCAGAAATGCTAATGGTATTCCACTTGGGCGCGTGCTGGGCGCACCAGCCAAACAGGTCGGTGATGAGCCGCATCGACGGTCGCGGCGGGTAGATGTAGGTACCGCGCGCCATGTATTCCTTGAGGATATCGTTCTGCACGGTGCCCGTCAGCATTCTGGGGTCGATGCCGCGCTCTTCCGCCACCACCACCACATAGGCCAGCAGCGTCGTGGCCGTGGCGTTGATGGTCATGGACACGCTGACCTGATCCAGCGGCAGATCGCGCATCAGCACGTGCATGTCTTCGACCGAAGCGATCGACACGCCGACCTTGCCCACTTCGCCTTGGGCCATCGCATCATCGGGGTCGTAGCCCATCTGCGTGGGCAGGTCAAAGGCCACCGACAGCCCGGTCTGGCCGCGCTGCAGCAGGTAGCGGTAGCGCTGGTTGGACTCCGCCGCCGTGCCAAACCCCGCGTATTGCCTCATGGTCCAGAAGCGCCCGCGGTACATCGTCGCCTGCACGCCGCGGGTGTAGGGGTGCTGGCCGGGAAAGCCGATCTGATCCAGGTAGGCCGGGCTGGGGGTGCTCCCGTCCAACGGCGCGTACAGGTCGGCGACTTCCGCGCCGGTTGAGCGCTGAAAACTCGCCTGGCGCAAGCCCTTTTTCTTGGCGCCGCTGAGTAATCTGTGCGCCCAGTTCTGCTGCTCAGAGGCCAGCGTTACGGCGGTGTCTTTGGGCTCAGTCATTCGGGCCTCCGCTAACATATAGTACCATTTATGAATTCACGCGGCCGCAGCGACAGCGGGCCGGCGCTGCGGTCCGGTGGGCGCGCTCTCGATCCACGCAGCCGCTTCAGGCCACGCGGCGCCGTCGGGCCAAAAATCCTCCGGCGGCGGGCACACCCAGCTCACGCGCTTGCCCGTCTCGGGGTGGTATAGCCCCAACCACGCACCGTGCAAAGCGATCCGCCGAGTCGCGCCGTCCTGGGGATAAGGCCCCTCGGGGTCGCCGTACTGGCCATCGCCCACAATCGGCCCCACGCCCCACGCCAAATGCACGCGGATCTGGTGGCTGCGGCCGGTGCGCAGCGCCACTTCCAGCAGAGCCCTTTGTTGATCAGCCCTAAAGCCAAGGGGTTGCACTTCACTGCACGCGGGCACGCCGGTCGCCGCCGTGGTCATGCGCCCCGGCCCCACTTCTGCCAGCGGCTCGTCGATGCGCATCGCCGGCACGGCGCGGCTGCTGCGCACCAGGGCCAGATAGCGGCGACCCGCGTGGTGATCCCTGAACTGCCTGGACAATTCCCCCGCCGCCTGGCGATCTAGCGCGTACACCACCAGCCCAGAAGCGTCGCGGTCGAGCCGGTGAACCTCGCCCAAATACGCCTGCGGTCCCAAGAGTTTCTGCACCCGCAGGCTCAGCGCGTCGCCCCCGCGCGGCGGCGGTTGGGTCGGCAGCCCCGCCGGCTTGGCCACCACCAGGATCCGCGCGTCGCGGTGGACGATCTGCAGGCCGCCGCCGTCGATCTGCCGGCGCTGCGACGGCGCGGGCGGCTCGACGCGCACTTGCTGACCCGGCTGGACCTTGAGCCCCGCCTCGCGCACGCGCTTGCCGTCCACGTAGACCGCGCCATCGGCGATCGCCGCCTGTGCTTGGCCGCGGCTGCGTCCGGCATGGCTGGCCACCACCACATCGAGCCGGGCGACTTCCGTCACCGCGATCTCCAGCGTACCCTCGTTCCCCGTGTTCAATGCGCCCTCCGGTTCTCTGCTGCACACCCTCGGTTTGGCAAACCTCCGGCGCTCGCGTATGATGCCCCGGTTGACCCTGGCCGGTCCACCCTCTTGCACGCAAAGGCTCGCGCCGCCAAGATCCGCGCGACACGCCCTCCAGCCGAGGCCACCTCAAGGAGTCTGGACCTGCAATGACTTCCACCTCCTCGAGCAACTACACGACTTCCTTTGCCATTGAACCGGACGTGCCCCACGATCCGCTGGCCGCCGCAGAGAGTGCCGCGTGGGCCGTGGCGCGCCATCAGGCCGTGCTGGGCCTGCCGCTGGACGACCGCGGCCTCGGGGTTTTGGCCGCCCTGGAACAATTGGCCGCTTGGCTCGCCCAGCCCCGCAGCGCCGTGTCGCCGCGCCACTCGCGCACAGAAGAGATGCCCCTCGCCGCCATCGAGGTGATGGACGACGGCGTCGACGATCAGGCCCAAGATGGCCTGGGCAGTGACGAATTGCCCAGCGATGTCAGCGAGGCCATCGAGCTCAGCCCGGACGAAGTCAGCGACGCAGAGAACGCCGAGCACGCCGAGCCAGAGACCGCGGTGCTGTCCGCCACCCCTGCGCCC
>JBIKTV010000600.1:0-3357 GCA_044347905.1 Myxococcota bacterium | reverse complement strand
GCGGGTTGCCGCGGCGGGGGTGCAAGCCGGCTCGACCGAAGTGAAGTCCAAGGAACCGGGCACCATCGCGCTGGAATTTAGCGAGCCCCGCAGCTTCTCTGGCCTGATGCTGGCCGGCACGCTCAAGGTGAGCTCGACGCTGGATGGTCCGCGCAGTCGCGACCTGTCGATCCACGTGATTGAAGTCACGCCAGGCGCAGAATTGCCCGCCAAGGCTCCGGTTTTGGCGCTGCCCAAGGGCTTGCAGCGCGGTTCGCGGCTCGCGGCGACGGCGATGGTGTTCCCCATTGCCAGCCACGACCTGTTCTTCTCGCGGCTCGACAAGCTGGTGACCGAGGTGCTCTTGAGCGCGGTGGTCGACCAGTTTGAGGTCGTCGAGGCCATGGCGCCGCTGGGATCGGCGGCCAATGAGGGCTTTCAGCTGTGGTTATTGCCGCGCTGGCCGTCGGCCTTGGCCGCGCCCGGTGTGCAACCCCACGTGGCGAGCGTGGCGACGGCGGCCAAAGTGGCGGGGCGTTTTGCCCAGGTGCCGCTGGAGCAAGTGCCGGCTGAAGCCGCGGCGGTGCTGGCGGAAGTTGAGGCGGCCGGTCTCAAGCCCAGCGCCGGCCAGCGCAGCACGGTGACCTACCTCGATCACGATCCGGAGACGCAGCGTGTGACGATTCGCGTTGAGGTGCCGGTTGACTGAGTGTCGCGGGCGGATCTCCGCGGGGCCCGGCGCGGTGGCCTTGATCCTTGGACTTTTTGCCGTTTCTCTGGCGTTGGGCTGTTCAGAGCAGACCGCGGCGGCTGGGGCAGGCGATGCCGCGGCCGGACCCGGCGATGCCCAGCCTCTCCTGGACGCCAAGGTCGGCGAAATTGCCGATGCGCCTGAGGAAATTCTGGACGCCGCCGGAGACATTGCCGGGCCGGAGGAAGCCACGGCCGCCAACGCGGACACATCCGCCGACGGCTTGAGCGACGCAAATGCCGACACCGCAGGCGATCTGGGGCCAGAGGTGATCGCGGACGCCATTTCAGACGCCGCGAGCGACATCGCCGCCGACGCCCTCTCTGACGCTGAGTTGGACGGAGCTGCGCCCAGCGATCTCAACGGAGACGCGGACATCGCCGCGGGCCCGGCGTGGCTGGGGGTGTGCCCGCCCGATCCGGTGACCGCCTTGGGCGACCCAGGCCCTGCGCTGGGCTTTCCGGTGCCCGGGGTCGCGTGCGCCAAGCCGGGGTGGCCATCGCCCGCCAAGTGGCTGCCGCCCGTGTGGACCGATGTGACGGCCGGGATTGGCCTGGGGCAGATCGGCCTGGTCGATTCTTGCGCGCTCTGGCAGGACTTTAGCGGCGATGGCCGGCCGGACTTGGTGATCATCGAGCAGCCGCTGAGCCCCACAGCCAAGCGGATTTTGCGGTACTACGAGTGGAATCCCAACGGGCCTTGGTTTGTGAGCAACACGTTTTTGCCGGCCTCGCAGCTGGTGACCGACTGCAACCCCATCGACTACGACGACGACGGCGATGTCGACATTGCCCTGAGCACCGGCAACGGCTTGCGGATGATCCTCAATATGGCCGGGCAGTTCTATGACGCAGCCCCGGGCGTGGTGCCGGCGCCCGCCAAGTCGGCGCTGGTCTTTAGCTCGGCGACGCTTGACCTGGACCGGGACGGCGATCAGGACCTGTACTTGGCGCGGACCGGGCCGATGAACCTGCAGCCGGGGCAATACAGCTGCCAGAAGGCCGATCCGCCTTATATTCAGTGCTGTTATGGCGGCGGGGCGTTGGACCAGGCGTGTGCGGTCGCCAAGCAGGCCACGCCCATCGACACCTACCAGTGCTGCACCCAGTTCCTGCCGGGCGCGACCAACGTACTTCTGCGAAACGACAGCAAAATGATGACCGACATCTCGATCGGCAGCGGCTGCGACGACGCCTATCCGACGCTCACCACCGCGACCCACGACATCAACCGCGACGGCTGGCCGGATCTGTTTGCCGGCAACGACTTTGGCCCCCTGGGCTGGTACCGCGGCCAGGGCAACGGCACGTGCAAATACAGCGGCGCCGCGGCCGGTTTGCGCCCGTATGGCCACATGATGGGCGTGGGCACGGCGGATTTTGATCGCGACGGCTGGATCGACCTGGCCCACGGCGATGTGGGGCCCGTCAGCATCTACAAAGGCCAGCCCGGCGGCGGTTGGCAGAACGCGGGCAATCAGTTTGGCACCTGGAATAAGACAAAGAACTCCGTGGGCTGGGCCCAGCTGCCCGCAGATTTTGACAACGACGGCTGGGTGGACCTGTGGAGCCTGACCTCGCTGAGCGCCCAGGCGGACAAGCTCCAGCAAGCCATGGAATCGGTCAACCCGCAGCCGCTGTTGGCGCCGGGCTACCACGTGTTTTTCCACAACCAGGGCGCGACGTTCAACACCTCTCTGCAGCCCTGGCCGACTTCTAAGGAGCAGTTCATCTCGCCGTTGGTCGCGGCGGCGGCCGACATGGAGGGCGACGGCGATCTGGACATGGTCTACACCACCCCGCCGGGCTACCTAAAGGTCATGCGCAACGATACGCCCCTGGGATCGCACTGGATTTCAATGGAGTTGGTGCGTGATGTCAGTGCGCTGGGCGGCATCGGCGCCAAGGTGCAGGTGTGGGCGCAGGGCTACGTGCAAGAGCGCGAAATTTCGTGGAGTCCTGGCACGGGCACCCACGGCAGCTTTACCGGCCATATCGGCCTCGGCGCCGTCGACAAGATCGACGAAGTGGTGGTCTGGTGGCCGTCCGGGCGGGTGTCGATGCTGGGGCCGCAGGCGGTGGACCAGGTCCTGGTGGTGCTGGAGTCCAGCGCGCAGATCAAGCAGGGCGGCGGCAGCGGCGGCAGCGACGCGGGCGGGACCGGGGGCGACGCAGACGCGGTGGCGGTCGGGCCTTCTGGCATTGAACCGCTGGATCTGCAAGCTCAACTGAGCGCGCCTTTTGTCGATATCACTGAGTCGATGGGGCTGGGGCAGGCCCCGGGGCTCAAGCGGCGCGCCTGTGCGGCGGGGCTGGATCTGGACGGCGACGGCCGCGACGACCTTGCGCTGGTGGAGTCGCAGCCGGGGCCGACGGGCAAGCAGGCCTATCAAATCCGCGCCATGCTGAACAAGCCGAGCGGCTGGGTGACCAAATTCTCTAAGATCGACGCGACGATGGTCGTGCCGGCCATGGGCTGCAACCCGCTCGACGTCAGCGGTGACGGCGTGCCGGACCTGGTGATCGGCACCGTGGGATCGGGCATGGCGGTGTTTGTCGGCGACGGGCAGGGCGGCTTTGTCGACAAATCCAGCGATTGGCTCCCAGAATTCATGGAGTTTGACGCCT
>JBIKTV010000166.1:0-11557 GCA_044347905.1 Myxococcota bacterium | reverse complement strand
CGCTCGTGGCCGATCCAGGTGCGCACCAGCTTCTCTGGGGGCACCGCCGCGCCGCCGCGGGCGATCTCAGGCTGGGTCAGGCCCACCAGATCGATGACGTGCAGGCCGGAGAAGTAGCCCATCGCGCCAATCGGCACGGTGGCGACCCGGGCGTTGGGGAAGGCGCGGGCCAAGTATTCGCCCGTGCGCTGCCAGCGGCCGACGTTGTCAAAGCCGTGGCTCGGCTGCAGGCGGTGATCTGCGTAGCCCCAGCCGGCCAGCAGCGCCGCCGCGGTCAGGGGCCACAGCTCGGCGCGCAGCCAGCGGCTCGGCCCGCCCAGGCGCTGCATGGCCCGGGCAAGGGCCGCCAGGGCCATCGCCGTGGCCGCAGGGACCAACGGCACCAGCAGGCGGCCATAGCCAAAGTGATCGCCGCCGGCGGCCAGCACCAGCAGGAGCCAAAACAGCGCCCCCAGCAGCCAAATCGCAAGGGCCTGGCGCTGCCGCAGCAGCTCGGGCGGCGGATTGCTCCACGGGATGGCCGCAAGACCCGCCAGCGGTGCCCCAAGGGCGAGGGGGAAGAGTTGTGCTGTTTCAATGAGATAGGTTAGGCCTAGCCGCAGGTGAGCCGGGGAGCCGCCGGCTTTGGCGCGGGCGGTGTTGGGCAGCCAATCGCCAAAGTAGCCCCAGCGCGCCAGCTCGACGCCGATCACCGCACCCGCCAGGGGCGCCAGCCAGCGAGGCGACCGGTAGGGCCGGTGCAGCAGCAGGGCGAGGCCAAACACTGCGGCCTCCGGTCGCGCGAGCCAGGCGAGAAAAACCGCAGTCCGCAGCCACCTTTCTTCGACCAAGGCCAGGGCAAGCAGGGTGGCGGCCAGGGCCGCGAGAGGGGTCTCCAAGCCCGTCACGGCGCCCAGGAGCCACAGGTGATCGCCCAGCGCCAGGGCCGTCGCCGCCGCCGTCGCTGCGGCAGGCCAGGGGCCAGCGGCGCGGGCGAGGCGCTGGGCCAGGACCATCGCCGCAGCCACCGCGGCAAAAGTGCTGACAAAGCCAAGGAAAAGCCCCAGAGGTTCGAGTCCAATCCCCGCGATCCTGCCCGCAATCAGGAGGGCCAGGTACAGCGGCGAGGTAAAGCCTTCCACCGGCGCATCGGCGCAGTTGAAGCGCAGCCCGCAGCCCTGCGCGGCGTGGTCGGCGTAGCGCCAGTAGATATAGGCGTCGTCGTACAGGGAGCCACGGTGGTCTGCGACAAAAAAGCCAAGCACTAGGCCGTACACCGCCAGCGCCATGGCGATCACCCCCACCGCCATCCAGCGCTGCTGCTGTCCGCTGGGATGGGCCATGCGCGGTTGCCTCTGGGCCGCAAGGGGCCTGGGCGGCGACGGTATCGCTAGGCGCGGTTACAGGCAAGGGCGCTTGCCCCGCGGCCGGGTCCCAGCCTATCCTCGGCACCGCAGCCACCTCAGGGCTCGCCCAAGGCACCGATGTCCGTGATTTCGCGCCTGATTGCCGCCAGCGGCATCCCGCAGCCCACCTTGGCGCAGACCTGGGCGGCCTTAGCCGGCAAGCCGATGGGCAAGCACATGTTCTCTCAGCTGATCCGCGTGATGGTGCCCTACAGCGGCAGCATCGCCGCCCAGGTAGAGGAGCTGGCGGACGGCCACGCGGTGGTGACGCTGAGCGATCACCGCGCCGTGCGCAATCACCTGAACAGCATCCACGCCATTGCCTTGGTCAACCTGGGCGAACTGACCACCGGCCTTGCGGTTTTTCACCGCCTGGACGGCCAGGCCCGCGGCATCGTCACCGATCTGCGCATCCAGTACCTCAAGAAGGCCCGGGGCACGCTGACGGCGCGCTGTGACGTCGAGCTGCCGAGCATCGACGGCAAGATCCTGCTAGAAGTGCCTGGAACAATTGCCAATGATCGCGGCGAGATTGTGGCGCTGGTGTGGGCGACTTGGCAGTTGCAGCCGCGGTAAGGCGCCGCTTGGGCTAGTCCTCGTCGTCGCGGTCCAGCTCATCTAGCAAGCGCGCGCGCGCGGCGGCGGTGGCAGCGGTGTCAGCAGCAGGCGCTGCGGCGGCCAAATTGTCCTGGGTACCCGCACTGTTGCGCTTGCTCGCCCAGCGGCGCACGGCAAAGCCCAGCGTGCCCACGGCGCCCAACAGCACAAACAGCGGCACCATCCACGCCCGATCGCGCTCTTTGCGCGGCAGCAGCCAGGCGCGATCTTTTTGTTCGCGCGGCGCTTTGCCGTCGTTGAACTCGGCCAGGTAATAGTCCAGCAATTCGTCGCGGGTAAAGCCCATGGCCAAGAAGATCCGCGAGCGCAGCTTGTAGAGGATCGCCGGGGTGCAGGAAAGCTGGCACTTGCTGAAAAACACCGTGGGTTTGCAGCCGTCGCAGACGCAGCGGACGTTGTCCATCCACCAGTTGAAGTCGTCGACCGGGTAGCGAAAAACCCGTTCGTACTCGGCAGCCTTGGGCACAAAGGTGCTCTCAATCTGCTCTGCCACCGTGCGCTTGTCGCCCAGCATGGCGGTGGGCAGGGTGGCCAAAGCGTCGGCCAAATCGGTGCGGACGGTGGCGGCATAAGGGCAGGTGCAGCTGTCCGCCCGGAGGCTCTTGGTCGCGTCGATATCTAGGTCGCCGTTGACCAGGCAAACACAAGACAATTTCTCTTCGATGGCCTGTAGAGCCGCCGCGCGGTCCCCCGCCATCGCCGCGCTGGGGTCGAGTTTGGCGCCCGCGTGAACCTTGCGCGCACCAATGCCCACTGCGCCGTGATTTTCAGCCTCTGGATCAGCTACTTGGGCCGCTGGCGCTCCAGCTGGGGCGGCGGCCGGTGCCGGGGCGGCTGCAGCGTTCTTGGCCTCTTGGGCCCCGGCCTGGGCCGCCAGAGCTGCGCTGAGCGCCAGCATTGCACAGGCGAAATCCAGCCCCTTGATGCGCATCCATTTGTTCAGCATCGGATCCCTTGTCTCCTCGCGCTGCCGGCCCTGGGGCCCGCCCATCGTCGCACCGACCGGAAGATCGGGCTGCGCAATTTGCGCGACAATGACCCCTTCGCGCAAGCCCACTCGCAAACGGTCGCGGCTTTACAGGCCAAAGTTGAGCCAAGTCCCGGGGCCCCAGCCGGGCACCCAGGCCGCGCCGAGCTGGAGCACCGCCCCCAAGGCATAGCCGATCTCCAGATCCAAGCTGATCTCCGCGCCTACCGAGCCCAAGGCCCCTGGGTCAAGCCGACCTGCCTGCACCGCCGCCCACGCCGCATCGGCAAACAGGCTTCCGCGCATGCGCCCGGCGTACACCGGCAGGACGTCCAGGGTGCGGCCAATGTCGGCCAGCGGCAGGTGCCAGGCCAGCGAACTCCAGGTCAAGGCGTGGCCGCCCAGGCCCGTCTCCAGCGGCGCGCCGCGCACCGTGGCACCCGTGGGGCCAAAAAGCCCAAGGATCGGCGCAGTGAGCGGCATCACCCCTTGGATGCGGTAGAGGGCGTCGCGTTGACCCGGCTCCAAGGCCAGCACGCCGTGGAGCGACCAGCTCAGCACCTGCCGGCGCCCCAACGGCCAAGCGTGATCGGTCTGGGCCGCCACGACCCAGCGCTTGTCGCCACTGGACGGCTTGGCCCCCCAGGTGGTGCGCAACACGGCGCTGTGCAGGCGCTCGGTGCGGATGGACTCGGCATAGGCCTCCGCGCGGTGCCAACTTACCGCGGCGTCGCCCAGGAACTCCGCGCCCAGGCTGGGGTCGATGGGCGGCAAGCCACCGGGATCCTGAGAGATCAGCTGATCATAGCGGTCATAGCGCAGCCACGAATACACCGTGCGCAGGCCGCCATTGAAGCTCCAAGCCGAGCGCAGCTGCGGAATGCGCCACTCGCCGCCGATTTTTGCGCCGATGCGGTGGGTGGGCGTGGAGTACCACTGATAACCCCTGCGGAAATAACCAAAGGCCTGGTCATAGGCGCTTGAAAGTGTCCAGCGCGGCTCCCAGCGCGTCGCCTCTAGGTCGAGTTGAAGCAGCGGATCCTGGCCATCGCTGCGCAGCTGGGCTAGGGCGCTAAAGCCGGCGAAATCAGAGGCATCGCGGCCCACGACCTGCACGCCCAGCCACGAGCCGCCGTAGCGCCAGTCCGTGCCGTCGCCGGTGGTCAAGAAAAGCGGATACCAAGCGCGCGGCCGCAGGGTGGACCACGGCCGATAGGGCCCCAGCTGCGAGGCCACCGCTTGAGGAGGGGTGTAAGGAGCGTCCACGGCTGTCTCCACCGTACCGGCGCCGGCCACAGCGACGGCTTGGTCAGACCGCGGCCGATCCGCCGGACCTGCCCACACGTCCAGGCCGCGGCTGTGGTGGCGCACGGTCATAGCGCGGTTAGCCAGGTGCGCCGCGGAGACCAGGCCGGTCAGCGAGCGCGTCCGCAACCGCCAACCCTGCTCCGGCGCGGCGGGATCGAGCCAGGCGGCGTCGCGACGGCTATCCGCATCGACCAAAGCGCCCAGGCGAGGCTGCCCATCCATCTGAAAAAGCTGCAGATCTCCAACCCAGGTCAGGGGGCGCGCGGTCTTTGTCCCCTCCGGCGCCAGCTCCTGCCCGGGGCGCAATTGAGCCGGCAGGGTCTCCGCGACACCGACTGCCAGACTCTGGCGGTCCAACGGCGCGCGGCGCAACAGGCGCTGGCCTCCGCGGCTCTCCGTCCACCACAGGTATTTTCCGACCATAAGCGGAGAATCGACCACGGTTCCCAAGGGCGTGGGCGGCAGCAGCGTCTGGAAATCCTCAGGGTTCAGGGGCCTTTGTGCCTGGCCTGCCTGTAACGCCTGCGCCAGTCGCACGGCCACCACCGCGGTCGAAGCGCCGCGCACCGCAATGCCCACCAGCCACTCGCCGCGGTCGTCCACCGCAAAACTGCGGCCGCGCAGCCCGTGGCTCAGGGTCAGCGGCTTGGCCGGTCCGCTGCCCAGCGCCAGCGCCACCAGCTCGCGATACAGATAGACCCGCCTGAAATTGCGCGACTCCGTAAAGATCAGCCAGCGACCATCTGGGGTGACCAGGGGCTCATCGCAGTCCAATTCGCAGGTGTGCAGCAGCTCGGCCTTGGCCTTATCCGCTTGAAATTGCTCAATGCGAGCCAGGCCGTCGCGGGGGGTGTGCGCCACCACTGCGCTGTCCGCGGTCTGCCCAGGGCGGATGCGCCCGCGCCACTCGCCGTCGAGGCTGAGCCGCTCGCCATCGCCCTGGCGCGCCAACTCCGCCAGCCGCGGATCGCTCAGGTTGCGCAGATCGGTGCCGGTGAGCTCGCGCAATTCGCCAAGGATCGCCCGCTTTTCCTCGGTGACTGTGTCTCGCCACAGCCGCTCCATGGAAGCGCCCCAGACTTGCCGGGCCAGGCCTTGCACGCCGTAGGGCACCACCTGCTGGCCGTACAAGGCCATGAATTCGCGCAGGCGATCGGCGCCATAGGTCCGCACCAAGTGGTCGATGAGCAGGCTGCCGTACAGGTACCAAGCGTTGCCGCGCGGCCAAAGCAGGGGGCGTCCCGTCAGCTGGTCCAAGCCCGCCGGCAGGGCGTTTTCCAGGGCGGCAGCGCGCAGAAGGGCACGAAATTGCGCCGATCCAATCCGCCCACCGCGCCCTTGAACCGCGTGATCGGCGCCGGTGTGGCGCGTCTCCACCCACGTGGCGATGCCCTCCAGCAGCATCCGCGGCATGGCGGCATTGGGAAAAAACCGCCGGCCCATCAGGCGATTCGCCAGGTTCGGCAGCCCGGAGACGTCGCCCATATGCAGGATGTGCGCGTATTCGTGGAACACCAGGGCGCGGACCCAATCGCCGTGGTCGGCCAGATCGCTCAGCACCTCGGGCGGGTAGGCCTGCAAGTGGAGGCGATCATAGGGCACGGGGGTCGCGTAACCATTGGCGCCGTCGACGTAATCATCGATGGTCAGCTGCAGGCGCGGTCGGTCGCGGGCGTTGAACAGCGGCGCCAAGGTCTGTCTAGCGTCTTGCCAAGCGGCCGCAGCCCTCTCTGCCAGCGCCTGATGCTGCGCCGGAAAGTGCAGGTCGGCCTCGGGCAAGGTCAGAGAAAGCCAGCGGATATCGCCGTCCCCTGCCATGGCCGGCCGGGCGGCAGACAGCCCCAGCACCAGCGTCGCCAGCGCAGCCAGCGCTGCCAGACACCGCGGCCACGGGCGCGCGCCCAAACGCACCAGCTACTCCTGGGCCGCAGACTGAAGCGCTTGCAGTTCCGCCAGTTGGGCGCTCAGGTGCGCCGGCATTTCGGCAAACACGTCCTCAAACAGCGTCGGCAGGGCCACAGGGGGGATCTGCTCGACTTCCGCAAGCGTCGTGCGCACTTCGTCGTCGTAGAACTGGCGCATCGCCTCGACTTCGCCGGCCCCGATGGCCCCGCGCTGGAGCAAATAGCGCTGCAGTCGCTCGATAGGGTCCAGCGCGGCCCACTGGCGCGTCACCGCCTCATCGCGGTAGCGGCTGGGATCGTCCGAGGTGGAGTGCGCGCCCACCCGGTACGTCAGCGCTTCAATCAGCACGGGAATTCCGCCCTTGCGCGCGTGTTCGGCCGCGGCCCGCACCACCCGACACACCGCCAAGGCGTCATTGCCGTCCACCCGCACGCCCACCAAGCCGTAGCCGTGGGCCTTGAGCGCCAGCGTCGGCGCGGCCGTCTGCTTCTCCACTGGGGTCGAGATCGCCCACTGGTTGTTCTGCACGTACAGCAACAGCGGCAGCCCCAGGCCGCGCGGCCTCATCACCCCGGCAAAGGTCAGGGCGACGTGAAAATCGCCTTCGCTGGTCGCGCCATCGCCAATCGCCCCTAGGCACACCGGCCGATCCGGGGCGTCGTGCTTGAGCGCCATCGCATAAGCCGTCCCCACCGCCTGGGGCATCTGCGTGGCCATCACGCTCGAAAGCGTCACAAAATTCAGCTCTTTTGAGCCATAGTGGCAGGGCATCTGCCGGCCCTTGGTCGAGGTATCGGCGGTATTCCCAAAGATCTGCGACAAGTACGTGCGCAACGGATAACCGCGGTGCAGGGCAATCCCGCCTTCGCGCAGCGCCGGATGGACCCAGTCGCGCAGCTCCAGGGCGTGACCGGCGGCAATGGTCCCGGCCTCTTGGCCCGTCGCCGCGCCGTAAAAGCCAATGCGCCCCTGGCGTTGCAGGCCAAGCATCCGCTCATCCAACACCCGCTGCCGCACCATCGAGCGCAGCATCGCCAGGGCGTCGGCGTCGCTCACCCCCGTGCCATTCTCCAGGGTCGGGTCTTCGGCGATCACCTTGCCGTCGGGATCCAGCACGCGAAAGCACTCGGTCATCGCCAAGTGCTCACCGACCTCAAAGCGCGGAAACGGCGGTGAAATCCGCTGGTTCAGTTCATTGCGCCCAGAGGCGTGGGGGGTCGTGACGGTCGCGCTCATAGGGGCCTCCAGGCAGGTCGCCCCGCAGTTTCGCAGGGTGCGCCGCCCCAAGCAACCGCAGCGCCGGCCAATGACCCTTGACCCCGCTCGCCAAACAACGCACCTTCAGCAGCGGAGGTGCGTGGGTCCTGGTGGGCCCCCCAGTCTTCAAAACTGGTGTGGGGCGTGACGAGCGTCCCGGGGGAGTTCGATTCTCCTGCGCTTCCGCCAATCGCCCTAACAGTTCAACGATTATCGCGGAGGTCGATCGTGAGTGCCGCAACCGCCAAGCGAGTCATCCGCGTCGTAGCCGCAGAGATCATCGATGACCAGGGCCACTACCTGATCGCCCAACGCCTTCCCCACGCGGGGATGCCGCTGCTCTGGGAATTTCCGGGTGGCAAGGTCGAGTCGGGCGAGACGGATGAGCAGGCGCTGATCCGCGAGATCCGCGAAGAGCTCGACGTCGACATCGACATCGGCACCAAGACCCTGTCTACGCTCCGCGAATACGACTCGTATATCATCGACTTCCACAGCTTTGAGGCGCGCATTCGCGACGGTGTGCTGCAGCGCGTGGGCGTGTGGGATTTCCGCTGGGTGCGGCCGCAAGAGCTGGGCGATTACCGCTTTCCGCCGGCCGATCAGCTGACGATCGACAGACTGCTGGGTATGGACAGCTAGAGGCCGCGCCCGCGGTGGTTCGTCGCCCTTATCAGTCGGCTTAGGAAGTGTCCCGAAACAAGGCGATCGCCTTGATGGACACGGAGCGGTGAGACGGCCAACAAGGACGCGAACTTGCGACCCACCCAGCGGCACGGACCTGGTCGAGTTATTCTCGGACAGGTCCTCAGTCCAAGCGCGTCATTCTGCCGCAGGTGGCGAGCCAAGCGCTCCAGCCACCGTGCGCAAATATTGTGTCTTTACGGCAGCTTGACGCAGACGCCGACCGCGGGGGTCGAGAGCTGGCTGGTCGACACCTTGGTGCAGGTCGGCAGGTCGGGGTTCCAGGCCTTGCAGTCGTTGTCGTTGACGCAGGTGCGGGCGCAAGACTTGAACAGGTCCTGCTTGGTCACGTCGCGGTAAGTATTGCCAATTTTCTGGGTCTTTTCCATGACGCACTTGTACAGATTGCCCGACGGATCTTCCGCGTCGCAGGCGATGTTCTTGCTGCCGCCGCCCGCGTATCCGCAGTTCTTGCTGCACACGCCGATCGCCTTGTCATAGCCCGCGAGCGGCAGGCCGAACATGCAGATGCCGTAGAGGCAATCGGCATCCGCCGCACAGCTCTGGCCGTGCAGCTTGGCGCCGGCGTTGACCGGGGTGGGCACGCAGTTGAACCACTTTTCTTCCGACGTCATCGTCGGTTTGCAGTTGGGGATGGGCACGAGATCGTCGGTCGGCGTGCCGATGTCCGAGCCGCCGCCGGAGTCGCCCGAGACGTCGTACTTCACGTCCAGGCCGCCCGCGTCGGTGTCTTTGACGCAGCTGTCGAGCTTGCCCGTGTCGGGGTCGAACTTGGGCTTGGTGCCTGCAGGGCAGCCGCCGTTGTTGCCGTCGCCCAGGGTGCCGGCGTCGTTGCCTGACGCGGAAGAAGCCGCATCGGCGCCGCTGGCGCTGTCTTCCCCGCAAGCCGCCATGGCCACAGCCAGTGCCGCAACCGCCATCGATTTTGCCCACATGCTCATGTCATCGCCTCCGCCGGGGGTCGGGTGGTCCGATTCTGCGCCCAAGCCCCCTCAGTCTGTCTGACCCGCCCGCCCAGGTCAAACGAATCGCCCGGCCCCAGGGCGGAGCTCAAGGGCCCTTCCACCGGCCACAGATTGACCTGCGGCCCTTTCCTTGGTACAAGGCCGCGCCGCTGGGGCAATCGCTGCCCCGGTTCGGTCCCCTCCAGCCCCCACCAGGGTCGGCAGCGGGGCCGTTCAGGTGGAGGCGTTCTCGCCCTTTCCCGCCGTGTTTCAGCAGGTTGAACCGAATTCCGCGGTTCTTGCAGACGCCCGCCCGTTGCGATCAGCGCCACCCCTCGCCACCCCAGGTCGCCCCATGCTTACGACCGCCAGCTTGTTTGCCAAACCTCTCGCGGCTTTAGCCCTGCCCGTCGTGGATGGCGCGTCGTGGCAAAGCGCAGTGCAGGCCGTGCAGCGCGCCGGTCTAGTCGACCTCGACTTTACCGTGATTATCCAAGCTGTTTTGTTCTTTACGCTGCTGCTGGTGCTGCCGGGCCTGGTGCTCAAGCCGCTGGTGGCGCGCTTTGACCAGCGCGATGCCCGCACGGAAGGCGCCCGCCACGAAGCCAAGGCCCTGCGCAAGGAAGCCGACGATCAAGTCGCCAGCTACGAGCAAGCCACCCAAGAGCAGCGCAAGAAGGCCATGACCGAGCGCGGCGAGACCCGCGCGGCCACCCAGCGCCAAGCCGACGCCCTTGTGGCGCAAGCCCGCACGGAGACTCTGGCGCGCATTGACGCCGGTCTGGCCGAGCAGCGCCAGGCGATGAAGAAAGCCCAAGCTGAATTGGACGCCGCGGCGGCACCGCTGGCCACCGCCATCGCCGACAAACTCGTGCGCGGCTGAGCGAGGAGACCACGATGCGCCAGATGACCTCGATTTTGTTCGCGATCACTGCCAATCTGCTGCTCGCCGCCCAGGCCTTTGCCAGCGGTGGTGCGGCTGGGACCTGCTCGGCCCACGACGGCTGCTTTGAGTTCCAGATCCACGGCTACTACATCATCAACTTCCTGGTTTTTGTCGGGATTTTGGTGTACTTTGGCCGCAAGCCCCTGGCCGCTAGCCTAGAGAAGCGCTACCAAGAAGTCGCCAAAGAGATCGAGGCGGCCCGCGAAGCCAAGCTCGCCGCTGAGCAACGCCTGCGCGACTACCAGGCCAAAATGGCCAAGCTGGAAGACGAAAACCAGCGGATGCTCGCCGAGATGCGCGCCGGTACCCAGTTTGAGATGGACGGTATTCTGGCGGAGGCCCGCACCCAAGTGGCGCGGCTGACGGCGGAACAGGCTGTGCGGCTCGAGCAGGAGTCCAAGCGCCTGCGCGATCAACTGCAGCGCGAGGCGGCGACCAAGGCCCTGCAAATGGCCGAAGCGATCGTCCGTCAGCGCATGGACGCCGGCAACCAGGCCAAGCTCGTTGAGCAGACCCTAAACGAACTCGAGCAGTTGGCCGGCGGCGTCCACTAGCCCAGCGCGCTGACCATCCCCTGCGCAGAGCACCGGCCGCGGACTCTGCATCCAAGACGCGAGGAACTGCCCATGTCCGCATCCACCAAGCTCGCCCGCCGCTATGCCAAGGCCGTGATGTCGCTCTGCGATGAGCGCGGTGACGGCCAAGCGGTGCGTTCGGCGCTGGACGGTCTGGTGGCGGTGCTGGGCCAGGTGCCCGAGGCGCTGCAGCTGCTGGCCAATCCCACGGTGCCGCTCGACACGCGCAAGGCGCTGCTGGGCCAATTGCTCGACGCGACGTCCGTGCAGGGCACCGCGCGCAACCTGGTGCAGTTGCTGCTCGACAAGGGCCGCATCATCGAAATCGCTTTGGTTCGCCAAGAGTTTTCGACCCTGCTGGACCAGAAGACCGGCCGCGTAGAGGCTCAGCTCAGCTCGCCCATCGAATTGGCTCCGGCCGCGCAACAGCGCGTTCAGGCCTTGCTCGGCAAGATGCTGGGCAAAGAAGTGGTGCTGATGGCGCGCGTCGATCCGGCACTCATCGGCGGACTGGTGGTGCGGATCGGCAACACCGTTTGGGACGGCTCGGTGGCCAACCACCTGGACCGCCTGCGGCAGCAGTTGATCGCCGAGTAGACTTTGGTTCCGTATATGCCGTTTCCGGCCCGTATTTACTAGCCGTTTAGCAGACAACCGCAGACCCCAAGGCCACCCGGCCAGCGCAACAGAACCAGCCCAGCGCATCAGCCATCGGGGCAGCATCAGCCAGGAGAGGACGACATGGAAATCCGCGTGGAAGAAGTCAGCCGCGTCATCCGCGATCAGGTGGCCCAGTACGGCGCCAAAGTCGACGTGCAGGAGACTGGCCGCGTGCTGGCAGTGGGCGACGGTATTGCCCGCGTCCACGGCCTTGAGGGCGCGCTTGCCGGCGAGCTCCTTGAATTCCCTGGCGATGTCAAGGGCATGGTCCTCAACCTTGAAGAGGA
>JBIKTV010000165.1:0-11568 GCA_044347905.1 Myxococcota bacterium | reverse complement strand
CGGCTGGCCCTACAGCCTCTGCTGCGCGAGCTGCGCCTGACCCTGTCCGGCTGGTTGCGCCGGGCCCACCGCCGCCCCGATCGCGTGCTGATCACCGGCGGATTAGCGCAGTTGAACGGGCTAGCAGAATACCTGGAGCGCTGCCTCGATCTGCCCGTGCGCCACGTGCGCCTAGGCGACATGCCCGACGTGCGCGTGGCAGAGGCCAGCCAACTGGGTGACAGCGCCGCGTTGGCTGTCGCCTTGGCCTTGGGCGCCGGGGAAGCGATTCCTGAGGGCGACGTCGATTTTCGCCAGGGCGATCTGGCCTATGAAGGCGACTTCAAGATCCTGCGACAGCGGCTTCCTCAGCTCGCGGCCTTTGTGATCATCGCATTGTGCCTCATTGGCATCCGCGCCAGCTTGAACTACCGCGCCTTGGTCACGGAGCAGGAACAGCAACGCGGGACCTTGCAGGTGCTGGCCAAACAGCTGACGGGCAAGGCCTCCACCGACTTTGACGCGGTCAAGACGGAGCTGGAGCGGCCAATCGCTTTGGATATCGCTAGTTTTTATCCTGAGTTGTCGGCATTTCGCGCCTTGGAAGAAGTCTCCAACATCATCGACAAAGTCACAGAGCCGCCGGATTTCAAGACCCCAGGTGGGCCAGAAGAAGCGGAAGTGCCGCAGCCGTCGAGTGACCCGGCCAACCTTCCGCCGCCGCAGTTTCGCGGAGTTCCAGATCTGGGAGGTCGCCCGCTGGAGGGGATGCGCGCCGTTCGCGCCCGCCGGGCTGCGGCCAGGAGCGACAGCGAAGAGGATACCCCACCGGCCACTGTGCCGCCCATGGCCCCCGGGGCCCCAGGGGGCGACTCTCCCGCGGATCCCTCAGCGGCCCCGCGCGCCGCAGCGGGAACGCGGGCCGGGGCGTCTGGCGCTCCAGCAGCGGAGGATGGGGCGGCTGCCGGCGGAGAGGCGCCCAAGGGCGAGTTCTCCGGCCACCAGATCGAGCTTTCCTCGGTGCAAATCGACCGCGGTCACGCGACCCTTCGCGGCGATGCCGACTCGCAGGACGCGCTGCTGGCTTTGCAGCAAGCGGTCGATGCCCATCGCTGCTTTGGCAAGGTCAAGTCGTCCTCGGACCGCATCACCTTTGAGCGCCACAACGACTGGTTCAAGTTCACCCTGGAATTTGAAATTGCCTGCCCCTCCGCCGCCGCCAAGGCCGCAGAGCAGGGCAAGGACGGCAAAGGCGCCGCCAAGGGCAGCAAGGCCGAGAGCGAAGAAGAGTAGGGCCCTGCCGGCCGCAGCGCCCGTCCAGGGATGAGAGGAGCAGAAGATGACCGTGGCCCTATCAAAATTGACTCGCCTTTCCGCGGCATTTGAGCGGCTCAGCGACCGCGAGCGCAAGATTGTGCTGGCCGGGTCCGCGCTTGTGGTGCTGGCTGGCCTGGTCTTGGCGGCGCTGTTGGTATCGCGGCGGGTGAACGCGATGGAAGAAGAGGTCGTCGCCAGCGAGCAGGCCTTGGCGGATATCGTCGCCGCTGGTCCTGCCTATCTACGCATGCGCGAAGATGAAAAGGCCGTGGCCGACCAGCTGGAGCGGGCCTCCAAAGAGCCGCTGCAGGCCGCGGTTCTGGGCATTGCCAAGGCGATCGCCTACGACCGCCAGGATCAGGACGGCGCGGTGATCAATGAGAAGCTCGCGGATGTCATCAAGTTCTCTAACGCGTCTGACATTTTGGCAGAGCTGACCACCAAGACCAAGAAGGCGGTCAAGAAGAAGACCAAGAAGAAGGGCGGCAAAGAAGTGTTCCTGTCGACCATCGATGCGGTGTTTGAGAATGTGCCCGATGAGGCCATCTTCCGCTTTATGGCCAAGTTGGAGACCCATCCAGAGCCGATGTTTGGCCTCAACGTCGACATCAACCGCAGCGGCAACGGCAACGAACAAATGCGGGCGACCATCAAGATCGGCCAGTTCCGCTACGGCCAGCTGGAGGAGTAGGCGATGCAGCGCTTCTGGGAACACCCGCGGTTCATCGCCGCCCTACAATACGCCGGTTACACGATGTTTTTCGTGCTGGCCGTGCTTTTGGCCTTTCCGTGGACCTTCCCGTCGCGGCAAGTGCGCACCTTCATTGCCAAGCAGGCGCGGGCCCAAGGCTATCCCTTGCACATGGAGGACGTGCAGCTGCGCGGCATTGGCGGTTTGGAGATCGCCGGTCTGCGTCTGACCCTGCCCGGCAAGCCCGGTGAGCCCCAGCCCGGCGGCGGTTCGTCGGCAGCTCTGCCCGAAGTCGAGTTCAAGATCGACAGAATATCCGCCAAAGTCGCGGTGTTGCCGCTGTTGTTTGGCAAGACAGTCGACGTTCGCTTTGACATTGAGGCAGGCGGCGGCGCCATCAGCGAAGGCCGGGTCGTGCGCAAGGGCGAGGTCTTTGACATTGAAATCGGCAAGATCGAGGGCCTGGATCTGGGCGCCTCAGGCCTGGGCGGCCGGGCTCTGGGGACGCAGACCAAATTGCTGGGCGAAATCGACGGTTCCCTGGCAGGCAAGCTGCAAGTTCACTACGGCGGCAGTACCGACGATCTGAAGGGCTCGGTCGACCTGGAGCTCGCCGACGCGATCCTCAAATCCCCCGAATTGTCGATGCAAGGGGGCCTCAAGTTCACCGACTTGGCGATGGGCACCCTGACCCTCAAGGTCAAGATGGGCCTCAAACAGAGCATGGCGGCGCTGGCCGCCGAGCGCGGTGCCGAAAAGGCCACGGTCATCCACATCGAGCAGTTGCAGGCAGAAGGCGAGCAGCTAGAGCTGATCACGGCTGAAAACTCGCACATCCTTATTCCGCCCGGCAAATCAGGGTGGAAGGCCGCGTCGATGCAGCTGCATTTTGCTTTTCACATCGTAGACAAGCCGCAAAAGAAGAAGGGCGGCAAAGACGGCGATAAGGCTGGCGACGACGCGGAGGAGGGCAATGAAAAGCCCGTGTCGGACCGGCTCAAGTGGACGTCCTTGCTCAGCATGGCCGGCAACAAGCTCAAGCCCTTTGAGCGCGGCGGCTACATCGGCATGACGTGCACCGGACCTCTGTCGCGGCCACAGTGCAACCCTTCGATTCCTCAAGTGACGATCGGTGGGCGCGGGGCCGTCAAGCTCGAAGGTGGGCCGGCCCCTGCAGGTGGCGCTCCTGCGCCTGCTTCCGCCGATCCCGCGGCCGCGCCGGGCTCGCCACCGCCCAATGTCGAATTCCGCCCCGTGGCCCGCCCGGAGCCGCCGCCGGTTGCCGTGCCCGCGGCAGCCCCAGAGCCTCCACCTGTGCCGGCGCCTGTGCCGGAGCAGCAACCCCAGCCTGAGCAGCGGCCCGCCGAGGGCCAGGCGCCGGGCCGGGCGCCGCGACAAGACGCACCGCCGGAAAAGCCGGATGAATATCAGGCGCCAGCGGGCCAGCCCCGTGAGCCCGCGGAGGGCGCAGAGCGCGGCCAGGGCGAGCGCCCGCCGGCCGATCCTCCCGCGGAGGGCGAAGCGCCGCCTCCAGCCGAACAGCCAGAATAGTCAGGGTTTGCCAGTGTTTAGGTGCCTTGCCGAGAAGGACTCGCCGGGTCGCCTCGCGCTGCTGGGCAGGTCGCCCAGTTCACCGGAACCCACCGGTGGCGGCTCCCGGCCCTTCAGGCGATAGGCCTGCATTTGTCGGGCCCTTAGAGCCGAGGCTGCATTTTGTCCTTGACCTCGCGCCGCTGGTGGGTATCCTCCGCCCGCCGATAGCCGCACCCCCTTGTGTGCGCCCGCAGGATGCCAAGATGTCGACGTTGTTGCCTGCCTCCGTACTCGACGATAGCGGCCGCCCGCACCGCCTCAGCGATTTCTTCCGCTGTGCCCATCGCAACCGCAACCTGGCCTTGTCCGTTTGCCTTGACGATTACATGAATGCCAACGCCTTGCGCGTCAAGTCGATGGTCTGCTTTGAATGCGGCCAGGGCGGCCTGAACCGCGAGTCCTTCGCCGCCGACGCGGATACCGAGGGCTTGCTCGACCAGGAAATCTGGGCTCGCCTCATCTCGGACATGAAAGACCCGGAAGGTTAGCGAGCCTGGCCGTTGGGCCGCGACCAGCATCCCCTCGCGGGTTCGCCCGGCGCCGTTGGGTAGCTCTCTACTTGGCCTTCGCCCCAACAGATCCGGCTCCCGCCCAACGGGATCAGGCGGCTCCGTCGCTGCTCTGCGACTCTCGCCAGTTGTCGACTTGTTGCAGGACTGCTCCTTAGGGGCTTTCTGCAACGCAGTGCGCCTTGCCAGACCGGCGGACCGCGTGGTATCGTCGGGGGCTGCGCAGAGCCAAACAGGAGCCCCGCGCGACAGGGCAGGAGCGGAAATACCGCTGCTCCCCCCTTAGCTGCACAGCCCGACCTCCGTCGCGGCGCCGCAGCCCACACGCAGGCGCGCTTGCGACGGAATTGCCTCCGCCGCCGCGCCCTACAAGAGCGACAGGCCGGCCGAGTCGGAAGCGACCCGCCGCCGCAAGAAGCCCCGGAGAAGCATGGCCACGGGCATTACCAGCGCCTACCCCCAGCAGTTTGGTCGCTATATCCTCACGGCTAAGATCGCCATGGGCGGTATGGCCGAGATTTTTCGCGCCAAAAGCGTCGGCGCTGAGGGTTTTGAGAAGGCCGTCGTCATCAAGCGCATCCTGCCGCACTTTAGCGAGGATGAAGGCTTTGTGACGATGTTCAAGGACGAGGCCAAGGTCGCCTCGCACCTGAACCACGCCAATGTCGTTCAGATTTTCGACTTCGACGAAGTGGACAACCTGTTCTACATCGCCATGGAGTATGTCGAGGGCCGCGACCTCAAGCGCGTTCTCGATCAGGGCGCCAAGCTCGGCAAGCCGCTGTCGATCGCCCAGGCGGTCTACATCATGATCGAGGCGAGCAAAGGTCTTGATTATGCGCACAAACGCATCGTCGATGGCCAGCCGCTCAGCATCATCCACCGCGACGTCTCGCCGCACAACGTGATGGTGTCGTTCAACGGCGAAGTCAAGATCATGGACTTCGGCATCGCCAAGGCCGCGGCGCGCTCGACCAAGACCCGCGTCGGCACGGTCAAGGGCAAGTGCGCCTACATGTCGCCCGAGCAGGCCCGCGGCCGCAATCTGGACCCGCGATCGGACCTGTTTGCCCTTGGCGTTTGCATGTGGGAAATGCTGACGGGGAAACGGCTATTTGTCGGCGACTCCGACTTTGAGACGCTGAACAACGTGCTCAAGGCCGAAGTGCCGCCGCCGTCCGAGCTCAACCCTGAAGTGCCCAAGGAGCTCGACGCGATCGTGCTGCGGTCGCTAGCTCGCGAAGTCGACGATCGGCAAAAGGACGTCGGCGCGTTTGTGAACGAGCTGAACCGCTGGTTCTTCTCCGCGGTACCGGATCCAGAAGCCGTCAACATGAACGGCTACATGCACGATCTGTTTGGCGACGAGATCGCCCAGATGCGCCAGGACGCCGCCGGCGAAGCCCAGATGCTCGACCAGGCGCGCAAGGGCAACACCTTGGGTGGCCAACGCAAGCTCGGCACCGGGTCGCAGCCTGCGGCGCACACCCCTGACGACGAGCGCACCATGGCCCTGCCGGGTGGCGCGGCTTCACACATGGACAGCGATCGCACCATGGCGCTGCCCGACGCCATGGCGCAGTTGCGCGGCAAGAGCCAGGTGGCGATCGCCGCCGCTCCGGTCGCTCCGGTCAAGAAGTCCAATGCCGGGCTCTTTGCCGGCATCGGCGTTGTGGTCGCTGCAGCGATCGGCATCGGCGCGTACGTGGCCACCAAAGGCAAAGAGCCGCCCCCCGTCGCAGCAGTGGCCCCCGCGGCACCGGCGGAGAAGCCAAAGTTCAAGATTACCGTCAAAGCCGCTGGTGCAGCCAAGATTTACGTCGACGGCAAAGTGGCTTGCATGGGCAAGGACGAGTGCGACGAGACGGTCGAGGCCGGCGAGCACAAAGTCATGGCCGAAAACGCCGACGGCAAAGGCGTAGACCAGAAGGTCGACATGACGGCCGATCAGGTCGTGACGCTGACCGTCCCGGCGGTGGAGAAGAAGCCGGAGAATGCCCCTCAGGCGGTGGCGACGGCCAATTTCTTTGTCAAAGTCCTGCCCGACAACGCGATCGTCACGGTCAACGGTCAAGCGGTGCAGCTCGTGGGCGGCTCTGGCAAGATCGCCAACGCCAAGATCGGCGACGCCCTAAAGATCGAGGTCAAGGCGGAAGGGCACAAGACCGAGGTCATGGACAAAATGGCCATGAAAGACGGCGAGATCTTTGAGGTGAAGCTAGAGAAAGACAAGCCGGCCCAGGCCGCGAGCGTCGGTGGAGACACCAAGCCCAAAGAGGCGGCGCCGGCTGGTCCGGGCAAGCTCAAGATCTCCGCCAAGCCCTGGGCCAAGATCCAGATTAAGGGCAAGGACTACGGCCTGACCCCGCAGGAAGTGACGCTGCCTGCCGGCAAGTACACCGTCACGCTCGTCAAGGGCACGGTCCAGAAGACCGCTTCCGTGGCTGTGAAGGCCGGCGGCAGCGCTTCGGTGTCGGTCGACATGAATGAGCCCTGAGAGGATGTGAAAGAACGTCGGCTTCAGACCATCGAGAGTCAAAGGCCCAATGCTGTCAGTCGCTGTTCTTTCACATCCAGAATATTTTCACAGGCTGTGAGGCGCTCGACCCGGCCAGAGCCCAGGCGGTCCAGAAAAACACCGCCGCGGCAAAATAACCGGGTCAGACGCTTGACGGCTCCCCAGACCTCCTCTAAGATGCCCTCGCTTCCGACGGACGACGTCAGAGGCAGCCAGCAGGCGACCCGCGCGGACGCTCTGGTTCCCGGGCCTCGGTCCGGTACCGCGGGAATAGCTCAGCGGTAGAGCGCGACCTTGCCAAGGTCGATGTCGCGGGTTCAAATCCCGTTTCCCGCTCCCTCCTTCTGTCGTTGTTGGCAGAAGGGTCCAGATCAAAGGGGTCCCCCGGGGCCCCTTTGGCGCTTTTATGAGACCCCTTCTCGGCTTGCCGGGTCAGGGGAACTGCGGCGGCCTCTCAGCCGTCGCGCCGCGGGAATAGCTCAGCGGTAGAGCGCGACCTTGCCAAGGTCGATGTCGCGGGTTCAAATCCCGTTTCCCGCTCCAGCAGCCGAAACAACAGCGGCTGGTTGCAGCGAATCAAAGGGGTCCTTCGGGGCCCCTTTGGCGTTTTTGGCCCGCGCGGGGCTGGCAGTTTGGCGTTCTTGGCCCGCTCGGAGTGGGCAGGCCGGCCTCCTTGGGGGGGCGGCAGAAGTGCGCATTTCTGGCAGTCCCCCAAGCGAACGGTTGCGAAGCGCAAGACCCTTTGTTAGCCTTCAACGGGGTGTTGTTCCTCGGCCACGAGATCAGCCCTCCTTCCCCCAAGACCACGGGCTGCGAGCCCTGGGTCGATCCGCGTGCCAGCCGCGCCTCCCCCCGCGCAAGGTCACGAACAGACAGAAGAACGCAGGTTGGGCCGCGGCCCTGTGGACTCCGGACCCACAGAGGCGCGCGACCTGCCGGAGACCGCGGCCGATCCACCGCGGATTTCGCCTGTGTCCCCCCCAAGCGGGTATCGGCAAGCCCGAGCTGTCCCCCACAGCGCGTGCCCCCGCCGCCCCCGGCTGCCCCATCGCGTCGCGTCGACCCCGTGTCGGCGTCGGCCCGGCACAGCTGTAAGGCGTGTATGCGCCAGCTTGCGCGTCCGTTGCACCGGAAGATCCAGAGCTGGAACCTGCCTGTCCCAGCTCTCAGGCCTAGGAGGATCGAGATGCGAAATCAGCCGTCCCGACGCGCACTAGTTGTGACGTTTTGGGCCCTGTTGCTGGCCTTCGCCGGATGCAGCGATCCTCAGCCCAGCGCCGATGACCGGCGCGATGCGGCTGGAGTGGACGCGGAATTCGCCGTTGAGACGTTTGCAGCTTCTCTGCCTCCGACGCTGGAAATACTAAATCCAACAGAATACAAGTACTTCTACGTAGACTACACCGCGAATCCGCTGGTGGCCGTCAAGGTCAACCTGCAGTTCAAGGTGAGCAACTACGTGATCGGCTCCGGCGCCGGGCAAATCATTTGCCGCATCGACTACAAGAGTCCGCCGCTGGCCACCACGACGACTGATCTGGCCAACATCAACCTGGGCACCGCCAAAGGCCCGCGGGTGATCACCTGCAATCTGGCCACCGCGACCGGGCAAATTGAGCCCAATCCGGAGTCGTTTGTCGCGCGCCACGTGTTTATCACCCAGGACCCGTTTGACAATTCTTCGGCCAATACCTGCTTTAGCCCCACGGATTGCGAAGACGGCGTCGCCTGTACCCTGGACGACTGCGTCGGCGGCAAGTGCGAGTTCAAGTACAAGCCCTACTGCTGCGGCAACGATCTGGAGTGCGCGCCCAACCTGAACTGCCTCAATGTGGGCACCTATGACGCCAAGTGCTCGGCTTGCTTGACCAATGCCGATTGCGACGATGGCGATCCGTGCACCAACAACGTCTGCGATACCACGGCGTTTGTCGGCAAGTGCACCTTTCCCAAGCCGGACGCCGAGTGCTGCACGCAGCCGAGCGATCTGTGCGATGACGGCCTCGCTTGCACCGTGGATAGCTGCGACACCGCCGCCAAGAAGTGCAAACACAGCAAGATTCCAGATACCTGCTGCGCCGATGCGGACTGCACCGCCCCGGACATTTGCTCGGTGGCCAGCTGCGTAGACGGCGAGTGCCGCTTTGGCAAAGACAAGTTCAAGCCCGGCTGCTGCACCGCGGACGGCGATTGCCAGAACGGCAACTTCTGCACGATCAACAAGTGCAGCACTGCGGTAGGGCCGGCCGGCTACAAGACCTGCGATTGGAGCCTGGATCCGGCCAAGATCGTCGACAACAAGAAGTGCTGTGAGCTCAAGGGCACCACCAACGAGTGCAACGACGGCAATCCGTGCACCTGGGACATCTGCACCAACTACCAGTGCGAGAACAAGATTATCGGCGAGTGCTGCCTGGTCGATGGCGACTGCGACGACGCCAACTTCTGCACGACCAACAAGTGCGAGAAGGCCAGCGGCGACTCGGTGGGGCAGTGCAAGTTTGCCAAGAGTGATCCGGCGTGCTGTCAGTCGAACGTCGACTGCAATGACGGCAAGTTCTGCACCACAGAAGTCTGCGATTACAATACGAATAAGTGCCAGGTGACCAAGACGGCTGAGGGCTGCTGCGACAGCGACAGCGAGTGCGACGACGGCAAGTACTGCACCGCCGACGCCTGCGTGAACCACTACTGCTTGTATGGACCGGACAATTTCAAGGCGCCGTGCTGTGAGAGCGGCAACAGCGAGTGCAATGACGGCAACCCGTGCACCTTGGACACTTGCGACGTGGCCACCAAGAAGTGCCAATTCCAGTCGAGCGGCGATCCGCTTTGCTGTATTGACAGCCTGGGTTGCGACGACGGCGACTGCACCACCATCGACTACTGCGGCGCCGACAATAAGTGCACCACGAAGCCCAACCCCGAGTCGTGCAAAGTGGCCCTCGACTGTGACGACGGCAACGCCTGCACCATCGACAGCTGCGACACCAGCAACCCCGGCTGCGGCGCCTGCAAGCACGAAGTCGAGGCGAGCTGCTGTACCGAAGACTACGAGTGCAACGACGCCAAAGAGATCAACGGCAAGCCGGCCAATCCGATGGCGGCCTGCACCCAGGACAAGTGCGTCAACAACCAGTGCGTCAACAGCTCGATCCCCGGTTGCTGCATCGGCGACACCGACGCCAAGACCACCTGCGACGACAAAAATGGTTGCACCATCGACTATTGCGTGGCCAACAGCTGCCACCACACCGTGCCCAAGAACGGTTGCTGCGCCAGCAATGCCGACTGCAATGACGGCAGCAGCTGTACCGTAGACGCCTGCGCCAATATCGACGCGACCAGCAAGATGGGATCGTGCAATCACACCCAGCAGCCGGGCTGTACCTGCAACGTTCAGGCGGCCCAAGCTGGCATCGACTGCAACGACAACAACGCGTGCACGGCCGATTCGTGTACGGGCGGCTTGTGCAAGAACGCGCCGATCGCCGGCTGTTGCCTCGACAAATTCGACTGTGACGATGGCTCGCCTTGCACGTTTGACTACTGCGTGTTCAGCGAGTGCATCCACCCGCAGACTTCCAGCGGCGAGAAGCTGTGCTGTTCCAAGGAGACCGAGGCCCTGGACTGCGCGTACCTGAACACCGATTGCGCCCAAGGCGTGTGCGCGGATCAGCCGGACGGCACCAAGGGCTGCAAGGCCCAGAGCCTGCCCGTCTGCACGGTCAACATCGGCTACTGCCAGGACTTTCAGACCGGCAGCGATCTGCCGTCCATGGGCTGGAACCCGGGCGATCTGGGCGTCGGCAAGGCCGCCAAGAACTGGAAAGTGGCGACCGACACGGGTCTGGGGCCCGACAAGCACGCCAAGCTCGACTGGACGCCGACGGTGGTCAACTACGACACCTGCCTGCAGTCGCCGGTGATTCAGGCCGCGGGCGCCAAGGCGATCACGCTGCAATACGATCACGAGTTCGCGCCAAACATCGGCTCGGCGAACATCAGCGTGTACGGTTCGCTGGGCGGCGCGACGCCCGATTGGGCCCAAGCGGTGTTGGTGCAGACGTGGTCCGACCAGGGGGCGATCCTGGGGCCGCAGACCGTCGACATCAAGCTGCCCACCTCGCTGACCGGCTCCAATGGCTTGCGGTTGGCCTTCTGCGTGCAGGGCGCGAGCACTTTTGACATCAGCAGCTACGCGCTGGACAACATTTGCGTCGTCAAGGGCGAGAAGCCGTCGATGACCAAGTGTCCGGTCAATCAGGTGGTGCCGCTGGGCGCGACCAAGTCGATCCCGATCAAGGCCAAGGACCCGGATTTTGACGCGATCCTCAGCTTCCAGCTGGTCAATGCGCCGTCGTTCATCACGCTGTCTTCCGCGCTGTACTACTGGCTCGACGAGTCGTGGAACACCAACCTGAACATCAGCCCGTCGACCGTGGCGGACGTGGGTACCTGGCCGGTGACGGTCAAGGTGTCGGACGGTTCGCTGTACTCGCTGTGTACCTTTGAGATCACGGTGACTTATGAGGGCGGCTACCTCGTGTGGCGGCCCAGCAAGGTGCCGGCGATCCACGGCGAGAAGCTCTTTGCGGCGCTCAAGTCCCAGGGCGTGACCGTGCAGCACATCACCGATCTGTCGCTGTACCCGTCGCTCAAGGGCTTTAAGGGCGTGTTTGTGGCTCTGGGCGTGTATCCCAACAATTACGTGCTGTCCGAGACCGATTCGACCCAGCTGATGACCTATCTGGCCGAGTCCGGGCGCCTGTACATGGAAGGCGGCGAGACGTGGGCGTTTGACCAGCAGTGGCCCATTCAGGCGGCGTTCAAAGTGCTGGCGCTGGCCGAAACCTCCAAGAACGGCGTGGCCGGGCCGCTGACCGGTTCGGGCATGTACAAGGACATTGGCCAGACCCCGGCCAAGACCTACAAGTTCAGCTACGACGCGGGCAACCCCG
>JBIKTV010000599.1:0-3370 GCA_044347905.1 Myxococcota bacterium | reverse complement strand
TACAAGAAATCTCGCTGCCCATCAGCGTGCAGGGCGTGCCGATGCTTGAAAAAGAGCAAGCGGATGGCACGGGTAAGCGCCTCACTGCGGCGGCAATTGCCGACCTACAAAAGAAGCTCGAGACCGCACCCAAGCCCAAAGAGGGCGAAGAGGTCAAGGTGGACCCCAGCACGGAGGTCAAGACCGTCGCCGTGTCCACCTGGACTTACGAAGTGCAATTGTGGGCCCCCGGCCACTATCCGCGCAACATCTTGTTCTACGACGATCCGCTGCCGCCCGAGCTCGACAAGAAAAAGCTCGAAGGCGAGAAGTGGACGCTGCGCAAGTTCAAGAAGCAGCCGGACGGCAAGCTGGTCATCGACAACGCCTCCTTTGACATGCTGCCCGAGCCCAGGACCATCCAGACGCGTTACCTGCGCGTGCTCAAAGAGTTGCACTGCATTCGCCTCTCCAAGGAGTATGCCGGCAAGTCGGACCAGGGCAAGAAGGACGCCGAGGACTTGATCTGGGAGCAGAACGCGTTTGACCGCGATCGCCGCGAGATTGCCGTCAAGAACGACGGCGATCCGGCCTTTGAAGCCCTGAAAGCGACGATGGTCAAAGAGGCGCAGTGCGAAAAAGCTGCGGAATAGTCTAGCTTTGCTCTGAGTGCATGCCGCCTGTCGGGGTTCATCTCCCGGCAGGCGGTGGCGTTTTTGCCCCGCGGCGATCGCGGCCGTCATGCGCAACCCCCCGGCGCGGTGAGGTGTTCTGCGCCTGTCCAGGCCGCTTTGGGGGGAATGGCCACCTCAGGACGTTGCAGTTTTCTTGTCAGCCCCGCCAAACCCGGTCAGCATGGGGCTGATGCGAGCCTCTGCCCCCATCGCTAGGTTTTTGTCGCTCCGCTTGCGGGTCCGCCGGCCGGCGTGGCGCGCGCTGCTGGCCGGTATCGCCTTGACCGCAGCCCTGGGGGCGCCTGGGACCGCAGCGCTGGCCGCAGAACCACCTCGGGCTACAGAGCCACCCCTGGCCCAGGCCGACCCCGCAGAAGCCGTGGACGACGTGGCCGAGGCTCCAGAGGTCTGTGCCGCTGAGGCGGCCGCCAAAGAGCCCGCGCTCGCCGCTGCCTCCACGGAGGATCTCTATGAACTGCGGCCTTTTGCCGAGGTCTCGCCCGAGTTCAAGGAGCTCGGCGACGCCTGGCGCAAGCGGCAATGGCTGGCCTTGGTACAGCGCGCCGCCGACCTCATCGATCGGCCTCCGGGCGGCGCCTCGCGGCAAGCGGCGCAAATGGTCCAAGCGGCGCTGATGCTGCAAGCGCTGGGTCATGAGGGGCTGCGCCAATGGCCAGAGGCCGAGCGGGTTTGGCAGCGTTTGGCCCAGAGCGGCCCCCTAGCGCAGCGCGCCCGTCAGCACTTGGCCGAATTGGCGATGCGCCGCAAGGATGTCCCCGAAGCATTGGCGCAATTGGCCGCAGTGCCTAGCTGGCACGTCGCCCGAGATAGCGCCACTCTGCAAATGGCCCGCCTGGAGCTGGAGCGAGGCCACATTGGCCCGGCGATCGATGCGCTGGACCGCCTGACCCCAGCGCGGTTGAGCGATGACCAGGGCGCCCTGTACGCCTTCCTGCGCGGCGAAGTAGCCAAGCGCTCGGGCAAGCTCGCCGAGGCGCGCAAGGCCTTTGAGGACGCCTGGAACAGCGACGTGGAGCCCTATGCCCAACGCGCGGCCAAGCGCTTGGCGGAGATCGACGCGCCGCCGAGCCCGGCCGATCACATAGAGCGCATCCTGCGGCGCCGCGGCGTCAAGGCCGATCAGTTGCGCGGCTGGCTGCGCGAGGCTGAAGCGGTGACCGAAGAGGGCAGCGGTCTGCGCCTGTACGTCCAGGGGGCCCTGTGGATCCGCGACAAGAAGACCCGCGATCTGGCGCCGCCGGCCCTGGCTAAAGCGGTTGAGCTGCTTGAAGATCCTTTGCACAAGGCCCGGGCGGTGTTTGCTTTGGGCGACGCGCTGGGCAAGAACGGCCAAGACAAGGCGGCGATTGAGACCCTGGGCCAAGTCGCCCCGCTGCTGCAAGGCCAGACGGGCGCTGCCGCAGCAGAGGTTCAGGCCCGCACGCTGGCGCGGCTGCACCGCCTGTACAACGCCGTCGATCGCCCAGGCGACGCCGAGCAAGTGCTTGAACGCCTGCTAGATCTGCATCCGGACGCCAATGAGCGAGAGCTGGCGGTGTGGGCGCTGGGCTGGCAGCGCTTTCTCGGGGGCAATTGGGCGAAGTCCCTAGAAGCCTTTGTGAAACTTGAGCGCGAACACGGCCACCTCTGGACGGGCGCCCAACAGCCCTGGCGCGCCAAGGCCATCTATTGGCAGGGTCGATCGCTGCAAGAAATGGGCCAGACCGAGGCGGCGATGGAGGCCTGGGCCAGCGTCGCTAACACGTATCCCCAGACTTATTACGGCATTCTGTCCCTCGACCGCATTCGCGAGATCGACGCCGATCGCGCCGCTCGCCTGCAAGGGCCGCCGCCCAGCCCCATGTCCGCCGATGTGCCGCCGCCAAGTCTCCAGCGCCTGCGCGTGGCCCGCCATCAGGCCCTAGAAGAGGCGGTGCTATTGGTGCGCGCGGGGATGACCGCAGAAGCGCGGCACTTGTTGGGTCAGCAGATCAGCCGCGGATTGCCGCGCGACGGCGTGCATTTGCTGTCCACGCTCTATGAAATCGACGGCCAGCGTCGCCTAGCCTACGGCGTGATGTCGCGCCACACCCGCCGAGCCGCCCGTCCGGACGACTCGACCGCGCAGATGTGGCGGCAGTCCTTTCCGCGGGCGTTTGCTGAAGAAGCCGTGCAAGCGAGCCAAGGGGCTGGCATTTCGCAGAGTTTGTTGTACGCCATCATGCGCCACGAAAGCGCCTTTGTGCCGACCGCGGTTTCCCACGCCGGCGCCTATGGCCTCGTGCAGCTTCTGCCGGGGGCGGCCAAGAATGTCGCCGACCTGCACCGACTGCCCTACGCCGGGCCGGGATCGCTGCTGCGGCCGCAAGTGAACCTGACGATCGGCGCGCATTACCTTGCGCAAATGCTGAGCTTCTATAAGGGCAGCCTGCAAGTCACCGCCGCCGCCTACAACGCCGGGCCCTATGCCGCCCGCGACTGGGTCAAGCGCTGGGCCCACCTGCCCACCGATGCCTTTGTCGAAAACATCCCCTACCCGGCGACCCGCGCCTACGTGATGCAGGTGACCGCCAGCGCCCAGACCTACGCCTGGCTGTACCCGGAGTGGCAGGAACTGGGCGGCGACCGTCTGGCGCGCAACCCCATGCTTCCGCAAGGTTTTGGCCCGTTCATGCAGCGGCCCGGGGCCCAGCAGCAGCAGGCCGCCCTGGTCAACT
>JBIKTV010000164.1:0-11598 GCA_044347905.1 Myxococcota bacterium | reverse complement strand
ATACGGTGCCCGCGGGGCACTTGACCTCAGAAATACAAGGGGCTGCGCAGACTTTGCCCTGGGCCGTCGGCAAACACGCGCCGCTGGCCGGGCACTCGGCGTCGCTCTGGCAGGCGCAGCCGCTCTGCCCCGGGCACTGCAGTGCGGCAGAATCGCCCGCGCTATCGCCATTGCCGGCGGTATCCGCGGGCGCCTCGCTGTCTGCGGCGTCCTCTGCATCGGCTATTGCGGAGTCACTGCCTTGCTCAGTGTCGTCCGCGGATGGCAGGTCCTGGTCAGTAGTATCGGCTTCGGCGCCATCCGCACCGCCGGCATCGCCAAGCGCTGCGCCGTCTTCCGCCGCACCGTCCACGGCGCCGACCTCTGACGAACTGGCGTCGCCCACCGCCGTCAGCGCGCCCTTGACCACGCCGTCTTCCTCACCGCAGGCCGCCATGGTCAACGCCGCCGCCGCGAGCGCCGCCTTTAGCCAACGCCCAGCGCCGCGCCCTGCCCTCTGCCCCGTGTCGCTCGCCATCTCTGCCTCCGCCGGCCACTGCATCGCTAATCCGCCTTTAGCATGCCGCACCGGCGGTGCAAAGGTCGAATTCCCGGCGTTGATCACGCCGTCCAATGGTCATGGCGATGGTCCTGAAAGGACGCCTCTCCCGCAGCTGGTCACCCGTCCTGCAGTGCCTTGGCGACGGCGCGAATCAGCAAAGCGTGCTCCACAACATGCACGCGCTGCTCTAGCGCCTCCAGACTTTCTCCAGGGATCATCGCAATTTCGTCGACCAACACCGCGGGCCCGCCGTCCATCTCCGCGGTCACCCGATGGACCATGGCGCCGGTGGTCGCCGGCCCGCCCTGAGAAAAGGCCTTGTGGGCCCGGGCGATCGCCCCTAGCCCCGGATGAACCCCAGGCAGCGCCGGATGAAGATTGATGATGCTTTGGGGGTAGCGCTGGAGCAGCGGCCCCAGCAGCATCTGGTCCCAACCGGCCAGCACTAGGAGCTGCGGTTGGAACGGTTCTAGCGCCTGGACCAGCCTCAGCTCCCATTGCAGGCGATCCTGGCCGTGGCGCGGACAAAGAAGCAAAGTAATTTCAGCCGCTTGTGCCCAGAGCACCGCCTGTGCGTGCGGCCGATTGCACACCACGACGGCGATCTGCGCGGCCAGTCGGCCATCGGCACACGCGGCGATCAGCGCCTGCAGGTTGGAACCGCGGCCAGAGGCAAACACCGCGATTTGAGGCAATGGCATGGGGCGACGGCCCTAACTGCGCGGCGGCAAACCAAATGCCCGGTGATCGGCGAGCATGCACCGGTCTTGCACCACCGCGATGCCGTGCGCCTCCAGCTCGCGCGTCACCTCGTCGTGGTACACGCCGGACTGCAGCCACACCCAGCGGGGCAGCGGGCGCATCGCCAAGATTTCCTGTAGGTGCCCTGGCAAGAGCTCCGAGCGGCGGAACACATCGACGACATCGACCGGCTGATCAATCTCTGGCAGCTCAGCTACCACCGCATGATCAAAGAGCATTTGTCCGGCGCAGGTGGGATTGACCGGCAAGACGGTATAGCCCATCGCCGCGAGGTAGGCGGGAACGTAATGGGCGGGCCGCGAAGCGTCAGGATGGGCGCCCAGCACGGCAACAACGCGGGCCTGCTCAAGAATGTGCTTGGCCAAGACCTGTGAGTTCATGGGACTCCTGCAAATTTCCGCGCGCGGCTGCGGCTACTTTAGGCTCGCCAGGGTCGCGGCCCACGCGCTGGCCGCATTGCGCACCCCCAGGCTGGCGTCGCCCAGGGCGCGCTGATCGGCATAAGCCTTTAGCCGAGCCAAGTTAGCCTTGGCTACCGCCGGGCTGAGGGTGGCCAGCGCCTTGATGCTCCTCAGGCGAACGCCGTCAAAGCTGTCATTGCCCAGATCCAGGATTCGGTCGATCACCCCGTCCACAGCGGTGCCGCCGAGATCCTGCAGAGCCGCCAAGGCGAATTCGCGGGTCAGCGGATGTCCGGCCAGCAGAGCCTGCTGCAGTTGCGGCACCGCGTCGCCTTCAAACAGCAGCACGTTGTGCAAGGCGGCGGCGGCGAGCTCAGACTGACGCGCTGAGAACTGGCTGATCAGGTGGGGCACGGCCTTCTTGCCGAGGCTCAGAATCGCCTGGCGCACGGCCTGGGTGACCGTCTTGTCGATGTCGCGGCTGGCGATCAGCAACTGCGGAAGAACCTGAATAAACGAGGCTTCATCGACCTGGCGCAGGGCCAGCGCCGCCTCTCTGCGCACCACGGGGTCGCTATCGCGGACCGCCACACCCGCCAGCAGCGCCGCCTCCGGATTCAGCGGACCAGCACCAGCCAGAGACCGCCAGGCATTGGCCCTGACCATGGGCCGACCATCGCGGGCCAGCGCAAGGAGTGCCGTCGATTCAAGCTGTTTGGTGGCCTTCTTGAGGGAGGCGTCGTCGGCCAGTTGGTCGGCAAAGTCGTCCAGGGGCAGAGGCCGCGCTTCGGCAAAGGCCGGCGACGACGAGCGCGAGATCAGCGTCAACGCCTGGCGGGCCAGCTGGCGCACCGCGGAGTCGCCGTCTCTGCCCAGGGCAATCACCATGCGCTGGGCCGACTGCAGCGCCGGCACGCCAAGCAGCATGAGCCCCGCCAAAGCGTTGCTGCGCAGCCGCGGATCGGGATGGGCAAGCGCCGCGCCCAGGGCTTTGGCGGCCGGTTCGCCCAGGGCAACTAGGTGCGGCAACACGAATTTGTCGGCCGTCTCCGGGTCGCAGCGCAGCGCCTGGACCAGCGGGCCCACCGCAGCGGCACCTACACTCGCCACGAGCTCGGTGATCCCCGGAATCAGCCGCGCATCGCCAGAGCTCGCGGCCATCAGCGCAGGGACGAGGCGATCAAACGGCCGCGCCCCCAGCAGGGCCCGCACCGCTTCGCCGCGCACGGACGGGCTGCCGTCTTTGAGCAGCACGAGCACGAGGTCGATATCCGCAGTATCCAAAGGCTTTGTCAGCGACAGTGCCCGCAGCGAATTGACCCGCACGGCGATGCGGCCATCGACGAGGCCCTGGCGAAGCAGCGGCAACGGCAGCGCGGCCTTGGCCAACACGGCAACGTCGACGAGATCATCTTCAAAACCGGCGACGGGCCAAAGCGTTGGCTCGCGCGATGCACTAGCGGAACGGGGTTCAAGAGGTGCGCTCATGACCGAGAAATGTACACCAGCGTCCCACGCATGGCGAGCCCTCGGCGGCTGCGTGGGGCTCCACAGCCTCAGGTCTTGCGGCCACAGCCATCCCCCAGGGTGGCGGCGGTACCTGCAAACATGCCGATGTGGTAGATTGCGAAGACAATCGCGAAGGGAAGGTTTGTCCGCAAGACCGGTCATCGCTGGTCGCAGGAGCCTGTCTCTTCACCATTTGGGAGACCCGCGATGCCTGCTTCACCGCGCCGGAGCGAACAGACCGATCAGCTCAAAGCGCTTCTGGAGATCGCCAAAGCCCTGACCAGCGAACGCGATTTTGGCCGTTTGCTGGCGCTGATCGTCGACGCCGCGGCGCGGGTGGTGGCGGCGGATCGCGGCTCGATGTTCCTAGTGGATCCCGACACGGGCGAGCTGTGGTCCAAGGTGGCCCAGGGCATGGGCGCCTCTGAGATCCGCATCCCGCGCGGCACGGGCATCGCCGGCGCAGTGGCCATCAGCGGCGCCGTAGTCAACCTCAGCGACGCCTACGCCGATAGCCGCTTTAACCCCGCGGTCGATCGCTCCACCGGTTACTCGACGCGCAACATGCTCTGCGTGCCCATGCGCAACACCCACGGCGATATCGTGGGCGTGCTGCAATTGCTCAATAAGCGCGACGGCAACTTTGACGACGACGACGAAGAGCTGCTCATGGCCCTGGGCGGCCAGGCGGCGGCAGCGGTAGAGAATGCCCTGCTCCATGAGGATATCACTCATCTTTTTGAAGGTTTTGTCCAAGCTTCTGTGGTCGCCATTGAGTCGCGCGATCCGACCACCGCGGGCCATTCTGAGCGCGTAGCCCGCCTCACGATGGAGCTGGCCACCGCCGTGGAGCACGTGGGCACGCCGAGCTGGCGCGGTCTGCAGTTTTCTGCCGCCCAGCGATTGGAGATGCGCTATGCCGCCCTGCTCCACGATTTTGGCAAAGTGGGCGTGCGCGAAGACGTGCTGACCAAGGCCAACAAGCTCCAGCCGCTCCAGCGCGAATTGCTGCGGTCGCGCTTCGATTATGCCAAGCGTTCCCTAGAGGTGCAGCACCTGCGTCGCTGTATGGAGCAGCTACAGAAGGGCGCCCAACCCGGCGAGCTGTTGGAGCAGGACCAGTGGTTTGAGCGGCAGGTGCAGCAGCTGGAGCTGATGTGGCAGGTGGTCGAAACCTGCAACCGTCCCACGGTACTGCCCGCCGATGTACCTGACAAGCTTAGCCAATTGCTGGCGCATACGTACCGAGGTCCGGACGACCGCGATCTGCCGCTGTTGACCTCTGACGAGTGCGAGCTGCTGTCGATTCCCAGGGGCTCGCTTTCTTCGCCTGAGCGCGCGGAGATTGAGCGGCATGTGAGCCATACCTTTCGCTTTTTGTCGCAAATCCCGTGGTCGCGAGGCCTGCGGCGCGTGCCAGAGATCGCCCACGGCCACCACGAGCGCCTGTCCGGCACCGGCTATCCGCTTGGGCTGCGGGGCAGCGAGATCTGCCTGGAAGCGCGGATCATGGCGGTGGCGGACATCTACGACGCGCTCACAGCCGCCGATCGGCCCTACAAGCGCGCGGTTCCGCACCAGGACGCGCTGCAGATCCTCAAGGGTGAAGCAGACATGGGCCACATTGACGGAGAGCTCGTGGAGCTTTTTGCCCAAGAGGACGTGGCGCACAAGGCCGTGGCCCGCGAAAGCCGGGGGGACGAGCTTGCATCCGGCCTGTGCTGAGAGAATTTGCTCTGCGACCTCATGGGGTGCAGATCGGTTGGAGGGGCAGTTGCTCCGGTGCGCATCTTCCTTTAGTTTGGAGGGTTGGGGCGGAGCCGCGAGCGGACTCGGCTGAGGTGGGCGCATGACACGGCGAAGAACTTTTGGGCTCGGATCGGCAATGCTGTTGGCCCTGGCCGTCGCGTTCGCCCAAGGCGGCTGCGCAGCCCAGGGAAATCCAGCGCCTTCAGGCGGTTATTACAGCCTTCCGTCTGGCGTGGTCGGCGATGCGAGCGGCACGGGGCCGTGGGGCGATGCGGCGGGTGCCAAGGACGTCAGCGCCACTGGGCTAGACGGCGAGTCGGCGGGCGACAGCTCGATCAAAGACGCCAGCGCGGCAGACGCCAGCGGTAGCGACGCAAAATCAAGTGATATCAAGGGAACGGACGCAAAGGACGCCGCCGCGGTCGACACGGCCAACCTTTCCAAAGTCGATGGCGACGGCGACGGTTTCAGCCCGGCCACCGGCGACTGCGACGAGACCCGCGCCGACGTGCACCCCGGGGCTGTGGAGCTCTGCAACGATCGCGACGACGACTGCAACGGCAAGCTCGATGACGCCGACGGTGACAAAGACGGCTACTCCAAGTGCCCCGGCGCCGGCCAGGACTGCGACGACGACGACCCGGAGATTTTTCCTGGCGCCAAGAGCTTTTGCGCGGCTGGCAAGGACGGCGACTGCGACGGCATCCCCGACATGGAGGTCGACAACGACAGCGACGGCTTCCCCACCTGCAACGACTGCAATGACAAGGACCAGACCGTCCACCCCGGCGCACCGTTGGACTGCAGCACCAAGAAGGACCACGACTGCAACGGCGTGATCGACAGCGCTCAAGACGTCGACCAGGACGGCGATCCCGCCTGCACCGACTGCAACGACAAAGATCCCAAGGTTTTCAAGTACGCACTGGAAACCTGCGACGGCAAGGACGAAGACTGCAACGGCGTCACCGACGATATGGACAACGACGGCGACGGCTTTACCGGCTGCAAGCTGCCGGACACGCAATTGGACTGCAATGACAAGGACTTGACCGTCAACCCCGGCGCAGGGCGCAACTGCAAGAATGGCAAGGACAATGACTGCTCAGGCATCATCGACGCCCAGGAAGACGGCGACGGCGATGGCTTTGCGGGTTGCCAAGACTGCAACGATTACAACAAGCTCATTAGCCCCGGCGGCTTGGAGATCGGCGGCGACAACATCGACAACAACTGCGACGGCCAGACCGACGAGGGCGCGGTCAAATGCGACAGTCCCGCGCTAAAATCCAGCGTGGCCACGGACTATCCCAAGTCCATGGGCCTGTGCGCCGGTGTCGTCTCGGCGAGCTTCCCCGTGGCCGCTGCCGCAAATTCACGCGCCATTCACAGCAGTTACGGACCCAAGAATGTCCCGGTGGGCTCGACATTTGTGGTGATGTCCTCCGGCGTCGCGGCCGCCAAGGGCCAGCCGGGCTATGTGTTGCCGCAATCCGGCAGTTCCTTTAGCAATAGCGCCCCCTTCCCGCCCGTGAGCTGCACCAATTCCGGGTCTGTCTACGACTTTACCGAGCTCAAGCTGGTCATTCAGGTGCCGGCCAACGCCAAGGCCTTCGCCTTTGACTTCAACTTCATGTCCAGCGAATACCCGGAGTACGTCGGCACCACCTTCAACGACAAGTTCGTGGCCGTGCTCGACTCCAAGTCCTTCAAAGGCAACATCAGTTTTGACAAGAAGGGCAGCTGCATCTCGATCAACAACGCGCTGTTCAACGAATGCACGGGCTGCTCTTTGGGCGACACAGGACTGCAGGGCACGGGCTACGAGGGCGGAATCGGCGGCGGCACGGGCTGGTTGACCACGACGTCACCGGTCACGCCGGGCGAGACTATCACCTTGCGCTTCATGATCTTTGACGAAGGCGACCACATTTTGGACTCGGTGGTGCTCATCGACAACTTCCGCTGGCAGGCCAACGCGGCCACAGGCGGACCGTCGACCGTGCGGCCGGGCGGATAACCAGTTGACATCCTGAGCATTTCACCACACAACTTCGCGAATTGCTGCTAGTCGGGCAGGTGGAGAAGCTTGCGGGCCTGGGCTACGGTGGCCAGCGGTCGATCTGCTTGGCGGGCCATCTGCGCCACGGCCTGCACCAGCTCGTAGGAACCTTTGGCGAGCACGCCTTTGCTCAGATACAGGTTATCCTCAAGCCCTACGCGCACATGGCCACCCACGGCGATGGCGTGCTGGGCCAGGGGCAACTCAAAGCGGCCGATCCCTGCGGCGCTCCAAGTACACCCGGCGGGCAGCAGGGATCGAATAAACTCCAGATGCTGGACACTTCCGCCCATCCCGCCGGCCATCCCCAGCACAAAGTTGAAGTGCCCGGGCAGCGGCACAAGGCCCTCTTTGGCCAGGCGCAGCGCCGTATCGACCATGCCGGTGTCAAAGCACTCGATCTCTGGACGGACGCCAAACTCCTGCATCCGCTGGGCAATTTGCCGGACCATCGGCGTGGCGTTGGCAAAAATCTCGTCGCCAAAGTTGACCGAGCCGGTGGTCAGGGTGGCCATGTCGGGGCGCAGCTTGAGGGCATCGGCGCGCTCGGTCACGCTCATGCCTACCGCACCGCCGGTTGAAAACTGCACCAGGATCGCACAGCGCGCGCGGATGAGCGCCATGGTTTCGCCAAAGAGTTCTGCGCTTTGACTCGGCGTGCCGTCGGGCTGGCGCACGTGCAGGTGGACCATGGTGGCCCCCGCTTCATGGCAGCGCAGGGCCTCATCGGCCAGTTCCTGAGGCGTGTAGGGCACATAGGGCGTCAGATCGCGAGAAACTTCCGCACCGCAGATCGCCGCGGTGATCATGAGCGGCGGCATGGGCATGAGCTCAGACATCGGGATACCTCTCAGCTGGCGCCGCGGCCGCGCTGTTTGTCGGCGGGTACAACGCAGGTGCCGGTGGCGCGGCAGACCACCACGGCCTCGGTCAGCACGTCCGCAGCCGAGTCGTTGAGGTCTGGGCGCGGCGCGATGACTTTGCGGGCTTCAAAGCGCATCTTGCGGCTGGTGCGGCCGGTTGCCACAATCTCTCCCTCGGCTTCGATGAAGTCGCCCGCATAAACGGGGGCGAGGAACTCGACGCTGTCATAGGCGCGGAACAGCCCCTCATCGCCGTCGTGGCGGATGAGCAGTTCAGTGGCCACGTCGCCAAAAAGACCAAGCATACGGGCGCCATCGACCAATCCACCGCCGTAATGGGCGTCGTGGCTCGATAGGCGCAGACGGATTTGTGCTTTCATCCAGAACCTCCGGCGCACCGGTTACCACGGCGGCGCGGGCGCGGCAAGCGAGGCGTGTCATGGCGCAGTCAGAAGCGGCAGTTTATCTTGCAGAATCAACCTTTGACGCCGGTGCGCTGATCGCTTGGTTGGTGGCCGGGGCCGAGCAAAGCGCCACCTTGGACACAGCATCCGGCGACGAAGACCTGGACTTTCTCTCTGAAACGCCTGACGTTTCAAGGCCTGTCCTGCCGCTGCGCCGCGGCGATGCGAGCCCGGAGCGCAATGCCGAGGCGCTGGATCTGCTGGAGCGAGGCGGACCTGGGCGTTTGGCTGGGCTTTGGCCCCAGTGGCAGGCGGATCCGCGGCTGGCCGGGCTAGACTACCCGGGGGCGCTCCTGGCGCTGCGAGCGGTGCTGGAGCTCGATCGTCCGCAGACCCAGAGCCATGGCGCCCTGGCAGAGCTGATCGGCCGGGCTCTGCAAAGCGGCGATGTGGAGCTGGGAACCCTAGCGGCGCAGGTTGCAACGCGGCTGGGGCTCAGTGAACTACAGGAAACTGTTACTCAGTGCCTACAGAGACATTGTCTTGAACTGCAGCCGCAAGGGCGGGGGCTGTTCCTGGATGCCTTAGAGACGCTGGGCGACGGCCGCTGCGTTCGGGCCATGGAGGCGTTCCTGGCCCAATGCGCCGGCCAACTCCTCGACCACGAGGCCTGGCGCGCCCGCCACATCGTCCAGGTGATCCGCCGCGGCGGCCGGCGCTAGACGACCTCTGACCTCTGGCCTCTGGCCTACAGCGCCCACCAAGCCCAAAACTTCTGCCACCATGCGGGGATCGGCGACGGCGCGCTCCAACCGGTGGGTGCCGGGGTGCCGCATTCGCCGTTGTCGCTGCCGGGGCTGCCCAGATCCGCGCCGGACCAAGCTTTGGCCGCCAAGCACCAATTGGCAGCCGTGTCATTCAAGCTCGCGGACGTCTTGGAATTGCTCAACTGCAGCGTCGAGCCGGTCTGCTTGACCGGCCAACCCGTCGCCGTGCCGCCCCACTGATACTGCACCTTGTCGATCGTCACGCCTTTCCACTGCAGATCAATCACATCGGCGTTGCTGTTGGACTGCGGGAAGGCCGAGGCGCTGTACTGGTAATGTGCAGAAACATTGCCGTTGAGCGCCGGATCGCTCGACACCGCAAACACGATGGTCTTGCCAGCGCCGATCGGCAGCGAGGTGGCGACCGTGAATTTGTCGCTGGTCGAGGAGCCGAGCACGACCAGACCCTTGAGATCAAAGGCCTTCACCGACACGTTCTTGACCTCAAACCACTCGCCCTTGTCGTCGTTGACGGCGCTTGGATCGACCATGATCTCGGTGATGACGAGGTCACCGGGGCTGGGCTCGTTGCCCGTGCTCTCCGTCTGGCAATTGGCGTCGCAGCCGTCCCCAGCGACTTTGCCGCCGTCGTCGCAGGTTTCGCCGGCTTCGACGATCTTGTTGCCACAGGTGGCCGAGCTGTCGCACACATCGCCGATGCCGTTGCTGTTGACGTCCTTCTGATCGGCGTTGGCCGTGGCCGGGCAATTGTCGCAGAGATTGCCGACCTTATCGGAATCGGCATCGGCCTGGTCGGCGTTGGCCTTGGCCGCGCAGTTGTCGCACGCATCGCCGAGCTTGTCGGCGTCGGTGTCCTTCTGGTCGGCGTTGTAGGCCAGCGGGCAGTTGTCCTGCGCGTCGTCAACGCCGTCTTTGTCCTTGTCTGTGGAGCACTTGGGATTGAGCTTGCCCGGGGTACCCTTGTCGCCCAGGCCATAGGCGTCGATGCTCACGCACCAAGAGAGCTTGTCATCGTTGGCCTCGGCGCTCAGCTTGTCACTGCTGAGGCTGATCGAAGCGCCGTTCGTCGACGGCCAGCCCGCGGCGAAGTCGTAGGTCACACTGTCGATGACTTTGCCGTTGCTCTCCAGGATGATTTCATCGCTGCCAGAATTGCTCAGGGTAATCAGCAAGCTCGTCTGGGTGGCCGTCATCGCGACATCCACCGGCGCGCCGCCGTTGCTGGCCAAGTCCTTGTTCAGGCCAAACACCAGGATGCCACCCGCGGCGATCTTGGTGCCCACCGGCACGACAAACTTGTTCGGCCCGCTGCGGATGACGATGCCGCCCAGCTCCAGCTCTGTGGACACGCCGTTGGTCACCTCAAACCACTCGCCCTTGTCGTCGGTCGCTGTGGCCGGGTTGTACATGATTTCACTAATGATCAGCGCACCTTGCGGCAGATTGGGACCAAACGGACCTTCGCAGAGCGGCGCGGCGCCTGTCTGGTTCTTGCAGGTGTACACGGGCGCCGTACCGCACGCGCCGTTGCTGGCGGCGCACTCATTGATGTCGCTGCAGCTCTTGCCGTTGCCTTCCCAGAAGGCCTTGCAGGTGCAGGAAAAACTGCCGGCGCTGTTCTTGCAGGTGGCGTTGGCGTCGCAGCCGCCGTTGTTCGTCGCGCACTCGTCGATGTCGCCGCAGACCTTGCCGTTGCCGCTGTAGCCCGGCTTGCAGGTGCAGGCAAAGCTGCCCGGCGAATTGCTGCAGGTGGCATCCGCAGCGCAGCCAGCCGTGCCCGCTTGACATTCATCTACATCGAGACAGCTCTTGCCGTCGCCCGCATAACCTGGCTTGCAGGCACAGGATGCGCTGCCCGGCAGATTGGTACACAGCGCATCGGCGTGGCAGCCCGCGCTCTTGGCTTGACATTCATCTATATCGCTGCAGGTCTTGCCGTCGCCGTCAAAGCCGGCCTTGCACTTGCACACCGCGGCGAAGTCACTGCCCACCGTGCAGGTGGCATTGGCGCTGCAGGGACTCACCCCTCCGGCACATGCGTCATACGCGCCCAATTTTGCAGGCGTTCCGCTCACAAGAGCCGCGGTGGTGGCGCTGCCGTCGCTGACTTCCACGACCAATTCCACGGCGTCGCCCACTTTGACGGCGGCCCCGCTCGGCAGCTTGAGGCCCACGAGGTTCAGGGTGGCGCCGGTGCCGCTGAGCTTTTCTCCAGCGATAGTCCAGGTAGAGATGACACTTAGCGCGTCGCCATCCGCATCCGTCGCCGCCAGCGTCTGCTTGGCCTCCAGAATCGCCACGACCGACGGATTCTCTGGGGTAAGCTGGTAATTCGCCTTGGTAGGCGCGCTGTTGGCGATCTTGACCTCGGCCGAGACCGCCTCGCTGCTGGCCACGGAGTCTTTGGCGACCACGACGACGCTAAGCAACTGGCCCTTCTTCGCCACGCCCGCGGGCTGCTTGGCGGTATCCCCCGCCACGGGCTTGCCGTCCACGCTCCAGCTGTAGACGTAGCTGAT
>JBIKTV010000598.1:0-3377 GCA_044347905.1 Myxococcota bacterium | reverse complement strand
AGCCCTGGGCTCCATCTGAACACGCCAACTGCCCTGCCGATTTTCCTCTGGCGCTGCGGCAGCGAATCGCCAATCTCTTGGCAGGCTCACCCCAAGCGAATGCAATCGCGCAACGCCTTCTCTGCGCGCAATTGCCCCGGCGCGGTCTGGCCCACCAGCCGCCGCACGCGATCATCCAAGGTCAAGCGCGACTCCGGCGGCAGAGCCAGCGCAGTCTGCAGGTCGCTGCGGTGGGCGGCTTGCACCAGCGCGGCCAGGGAGGCGGCCGGGACCCAGTCGCGCGGGGCGTGCAGGCAATCGGGGCAGCCCAGGCCGTCGAGATCGGCGGGCCAGCTGCCACCGCTGACCAAAAGCGCAGAACAGCGGCTGCAGTGGAGCAAGTCGGGCAGCACACCGCCCACATGTAGCCAGGCCACCTCAGCTGCGAGCTTGGCGGCCGGCAGATCCGCGTCGGCTAGCTGGCGGCACCACGGCCAGCGATCGGCGAGCCAGTGGAACAGCGCCGGCTCGGCGTGGTCCGCTTGGGCGACCTGCAGAGCCAGCTCAGAGAGGTACGCGGCCAGGCAGAGCTGGGGATAGCTCAGGGCGTCGCCTGCCAAATCCTCTAGCAGATCCGCAGATTTGAGCGTGGCCAGCGAACCGCGGCGCGGCGGCTCTACCTCGGCAGCCACGCGGCAAAACGGCCGCAAGACCCCGGCAAAGCGCCTGCGACTGCTGCGGGCACCGCGGGCCAGGGCGTCCACCCGGCCAGCGTCCAGGGTCAGCAGGCTCACGATGTAGTCGGCCTCGCCCAGCGGTTGCAGGCGCAACAGCAGCGCCGTGTGGGGAATCGCAGCGCGGGGAATTGAGGTGGCCACCCTGGCGTTCTTAGCCTAACGCCTGGGCAATTCGCCGCCGTTGCCAGAGCGACCGGGCAAAGGCGGCAGACCGCTCTCGCGGCGCGCGGCGGGGGGCAGCGGCGGCGGCGTGGGACCGGTGGCGGTGGCCGGGGCAGACACGGTCGTCTCGGCTTTGGTCAGCACGGGCTTGGTCTTGCGACTCACCGACCACATAAACAGCACGGCAATCGCCGCCGTGGCGGTCAACAGCAGCACGCTCGCCGGCGACATGGCCCGCGGTTTGTTGTCGCTGTCGCGCAGATAGTCCGGGGTGCGCGCTTGATCGGCCAGCTCTTGGGCCAGGGCCTTGCGCGCGGCGATCTGGCTCTCATAGCCTTCTAGGCAGGGGTCGACCTCGAGCTCCAAAAATTGCGCATACAATTTAAGGAATCCACGCACATAGACTGGCGCAGGCAGATCGTCAAAGCGGTCCTCTTCCAGCGCCGCAAGCACTGCGCGGGTCAGGCGGGTGGCGCGCGTCACGGCGTCAAGCCCCAGGCCTCTGGCCAGGCGACGCTGCTGCAACTTTTGACCAACCGTCTGCATCTACAAGCACTTCCGCCAAATCAGGGGCTCGGGCACGCCGACCAGAGTGGCCAGCCGGGGCCGTGTGATACACTAAAAATGCCCTGGCGGCAAGGCGTGCAAGCGCGCATCAGCCATGGGCGTTTTGCGAATAATCCAATGTTTCAGTAAGGTGGACGGCAGTTGTCCACAGGCAAAGGCGCGGCTTTAGTCCAACCTGCGCAGCGCCTCAACCGGCGACCGCGCCGCCGCGCGCTGAGCCGCCAGCCACGCCGCGCCAAAGGCCAGGGCGATCGCCGATCCGCCGGCGAGGACAAAGGTCTGCGCTTCGGCGCGCACGGGCAGCTCAGAAATCAAATACACCTGTGGATCCAAGGGATAACCGACCACGGCCAAAAGCCAGCAGCACAGAGCGCCCACCAGAAGTCCCAGCAGGGTCCCCAAGATCCCCACGACCAGGCCCTGCACCAGAAACACCGTCGCCACGGAGCGCCGCGTCGAACCCATGGCCCGCAGGATCGCAATGTCGCGGGCGCGCTCGTGGACCACCACCGCCTGGGTACCGACCACGTTCAGCGCCGCCACCAGCACAATAATAAACGGGAACAGCGACATCGCCACCTTTTGCATGCGGGCGGCGTCAAAAATATTGCGGTTCATCTCCTGCCAGTCGAGCACGCGGTACAGGCCCTGGCTGCGGGTGCGGAGCTGGCGAATGGCCCGCAGGCCGCTGCCCCAATTGTCGACCACCGCGGCGGCGTCGGTGGCCGGGCGCAGGTCGAGACCGGGCGGAGCTTTGTCGCGCAGATCGCGCAATTTCGCTTCGATCGCCTTGGCTTGAACCAGCAGATCGCCCAAGTCTGCGGGCTCCAGGGCGGCGCGATACCGCTCAATGTCCTGGGTCGCCAGAATCGGATCGCGGACCCGCGCCTCGACCCAGCGGGCAATGTCGCCGCGGCCCAAAAAGCGCTGTGCGGCGGCAAAATCCACCAAGGCCAGGCGCTGATCGTGGTCGTGAAAGCCGGTGCGCAGGATCGTCGCCACGCGAAAGCGCCCAGACGCGCTGCCCTCACTGCCCTCTCCAGCGCGATCTAGGCCGCGCAGGGGGCTCACCGCCCGCACTTCGTCGCCGACCTTGACCTGCAAGCGCTTGGCCAAGCCCTCCCCCAGGGCAATCGCGGGCAATTCGGCCGGCAGCGCCAGCCAAGCCTGCCCCGGCGCCGGCAGCAAGCCTTTGGGGCCGCGCAGGGCAATTTGGGCCCCGTCGCTCGCCACAGCAGCCACGGCAGCCGCGGAGGACGGCAAATCCTCAGGCGGCGGCGGCAGAACCGTGGCCTTCTCGCCGTGGATCACCACCACGGCCGTGCGCCCGGAGGTCAATTCCAGAGTCTGGTCGCGCTGAATGCCGCCCTGCAGCCATCGGAGCGCGTACGTGCCCGGCAGAGCCTCCCACGAGCCCACAAGGCCACACGCGCGCCGCGGCGCCGCCCGCACCGGCTCGGCCAAGTCGGCCTGGCGCAGCCACAGCATCGCCTCGGCCTCTGGACGCGTCGCCTGGCCGCAGTGCTCTGCGTCGATCACCAGCAGCCCACCCAGCGCACCGGGCGAGCTGAGAAGGGGCAACGTCAGCGAGGCATTCTTGGGCGCCACCACCACCACATGGCGGGCCGCGGCGATGCCCCGGGTCACCTCAACCGCTTGAGTCAAGCCCTTGTCTTGCTGAACGAACTGCCACAGCGGCGCCTCGCCCTGGCGGTCCAACTCGCCGGCGACAACGGCCCCCGGCGGCAGATTCTGCAGGGTCGCCGTCTCCACGCCGCGCACCACCGCGCCAGCCCGCGCCGCCGCCGCAGACAGCATCATGTCGTCATACGTGGCCGGGCCGGCGTAGGTCACGTCCGGGGCCGCGCGCAGCCGCTCCATCACCAGGCGATAGTCGCGCAGGTCGACACCGCGCTGCATGATCACCAAGTG
>JBIKTV010000597.1:0-3383 GCA_044347905.1 Myxococcota bacterium | reverse complement strand
GTGCTGGCTTCCGCGCTGATCAAGGCTCACGGCCACCCGGAATCGCTGATCACCGACCATGCGCTAGAGAGGGCCCGGGGAGAGATTCTGCGGCGCGCCGAGCTGGCCTCGACCCGGAGCCGCGTGGAACAACTGCTCAGCGGTGTCGCCCAGGTCCACCCGTCCACTGGCGCCAAGGCGGCGATGGGCCTGGGGTTGGCGTTCTTGCTTTGGAGCATCTCATGATGCGCCCTGCTGTTGGCGGCCTGCGGGCCGTGCTTTGGACGGCCGCGGTTTTTGGCGGTTTGTGGGTGCTTGACCGCGGCCTGATCGGTCCAGAGGCGCCCACGGGCTGGCAAGTGGCGGCCGCTGTCGGCGACGTGCCCGCGGGGGCCGGCGCGCCGTTGTCGCCATCCTACTTGCCGGCGGAGCTTGGCTGGCCGCCCAGAAAAATCCTCTGGCAAAACAAGCCGCAGCAAGGGTGGTGGTTGCAGTTTGGCCAGGACGATCAGCCACAACTGTGGATTGGCGCGGGCAGCCTGCCGCCCGGCCATCCGGCGCCGGGGTGTATGGGCGACGGCTCGTGTCCGCCCGGTTGGCACGGCCTATCGCGGCGCATTGGCGACCAGGCCATCGGCGCGACCACCACTCTGCCAGCGCACACGCTGCGCCTCATCGTGGATGGTCTGCGGCCAGCGAGTCGCTAAGTTTTTGCTGCGATGCGACTAATCGACCTGCACAAGCCCCATGCGGATCGCCAACTGCACCAGCTTGGAGTGATTGTGGATATCTAGCTTGTCCATCAGATTGGCGCGGTGGGCCATCACGGTCTTGACGGCGACATCCAGGGCCACGGCGATCTCTTTGTTCGACAGCCCCTCGGCCACCAGCTTGAGGATCTGCCGCTCGCGGGGGGTCAGGTTGTCAAAGGCCTGCTCGGCGCCGTCCGGCTCGCTGCGCCCCAGGGCCCGGTGCACCAGCGCCCCCGCAACCGACGGATCGATCCACGTGCCGCCCGCTGCCACCGCCCGCACCGCCGACAGCAAATCTTCGCCGCGCGCCGACTTGAGCACGTAGCCATTGGCCCCGGCCTCCAGCACCCGCCGCAGCACCATAGGCTCAGAATACTGCGTCAGAATCAGGATGGGCACGCGCTGACCGCGGTGGCGCAGCTCCAGCGTCGCGTCCAAACCGCCCAAGCCGGCCATCGACAGATCGAGCACCAAGAGGTTTGGCTGCAGCTTCTCAACCAGGGCAATCGCTTGCTCGCCGTCCGAAGCCTCGCCGACCACCTGGAATTGGCCGTTCTGGTCCTCTAGCCACGAGCGCAAGCCAACGCGGAGCACCGCGTGATCATCCGCCAATACGATGCGCAGGGTCATGGGGATTCCTCTTGCAGGGGCGCGGAAATGGCCGGGAGCGGCACGCTGACGCTGACGGTAGTGCCCTCTCCGGGCTCGCTCTGGGTCGACACTTGACCGCCCACCAGCCGGGCGCGCTCTTGCATGCCCAAAAGGCCAAGGCCACGGCCACTTTCTGCCGCGGGGCCGCTCAGGCTGTCGACGTCAAAGCCGATGCCGTCGTCTTCCACCTCCAGCTTGGCCTGGGTAGCGGCAAAGGTCAGGGTCACCGTGACGTGGTCGGCCCGGGCGTGGCTCACCACATTCTGCAGGGATTCCTGAAAGATCCTGAACAGCGCCACCGCGGTCTGGTAGGGCGGTTCGCGCTCTGGGCCTGACACGGCGAGAATCCCCCGAATCCCCTGCTCTTTTTCTATGCGCTCCAGGTGCCACTGCAGCGTCGCCACCAAGCCCAGATTCTCTAGCACGGTGAGCCGCAGGTCGAACAGGGTCCGCCGCACTTGCGCCAGCACTTCGGCAGCGTGTTGCTCGATATGCTCCAGATCCCTGCGCATTTCTGGGTCCGCCACCCTCGCACAGATTCGCTCTACCTCCAGGCGCAGCGCGGCGAGATCCTGAGCCACGGTGTCGTGCAGCTCGCGGGCCACGCGGCGGCGCTCGTCTTCTTGGGCGCGCATCACCCGGTGAAGGTATTGCTCTTGCTGCTGCTGGTGGGCCTGTTGTTGGTCGTGAAGCAGGCGCGTGGTGGCGCTCACGCCCAGCTGGTGCACGAGGCTGCCGAGCCAGCGCGTCTCACCGGGTGCCTGGCGCTCGCCCAGGGCCACGGCCATGCGAATTCCGTTGGGCACGGCGTGATAGGCGCAGACCAGCGGCGCGGATTCACCAGGCGCGACCGGGGTTTCTCGCACCTCACAGCCCAGCCCCTGGAGCACCGGCCCAGGACACTGCGCCAGCCAGGCCGATACTTCGCTCTCCGGCACTTGCCAGCGCGCCACCAGCTCCTGGTCGCCCAAAGTGACGCGAATCACCCCGCGGCCCATGCCCAGCAGCCGCAGCATCAAGCCCAGGCCGTGGTGCAAAATCCCAGACGCATCGGCGCCGCCGCGGTATTGGCTGGCGATTTCCTCCAGCGCGCCCAGGAGCTTGCGCGTCTCTGCCATCTCCGTGTGCAGCGCGGCGCGGTGATTCTCTGCGGCGGCCAGCGAGTCGATCATCCCGGTGCGCCAGCGCTCCAGCGCGCCTGCCAGGACGCCCATCTCGTCGTGGCCAAAGGCAGGCAGCGCCCGACTCCCCGCGGCAGCGTCAACCGCGCGCACCTCGCGGGTCAAGCGCTTGATCGGATCGACAATGCTGCGCACCGCGAGGCCGGCAAAGATCAGAAACAGCGCGATCATCCCCAGGCCCAGCACAATCAGGCGCCGCTGCAGGGCAAAGGCCGGGGCCAGCGCTTCGTCCTCTGGCTGCTGCACAGAGATCCCCAGGTCCAGGTTGGGCATGCGGGCAAATGCTAGCACCGTCTGAACTTTTTCTGGCTCCGCTTCCCCCTGCTCTTGGTGGCAGCCGTGGCAGCGCCCCTGCAGGGCCCGACCGCTGGCAATGGCGTCCGCCAGCACCTCGTCGTGATCACCTTTGAGCATCAAGCGTTGTGGCGCACTGCTGGCCAGCACTGTGCCCTTGGCGTCGACGATGTCCACCACGGTCGCCGCGCTCTGCTGGCTGCGCAACGCCAGCCCCAGGGTGTCTTGCTGGCCCACCGCCAACACCCCGCCCACATAGCCGAGCCCCAGCTTGCCGCGGCGAATCGGCTCGACCAGCGCCACCACCGGCTTGCGCTCAGCGCCGACCGCCACCACCGAGCTGTTGACGGGCGCCATCCGCACTTGACTGCGCGTGACCATCTCCGCCAACGGCAGCTGGCCCAGCCACTGGGCCGCTTCGGTCGGCACCGCGGCCATCAGCTGGCCCCGGGCGTCCAGGACAAACGCCGCCTCGCGGTAAATGCCGGTGCGGCGCTCGCTGTCTAGGGCCTGGCCCAGCTCTTGC
>JBIKTV010000595.1:0-3386 GCA_044347905.1 Myxococcota bacterium | reverse complement strand
AGGCGCGCCGAGCGTGGCCGCAGCGGTGCAAGAAGTCTTGGCCGAGGTACAAAAGCCCAACCTCGGCGGGCTAGAAGCGCTGGCACTGCCGTCCTCTGTGGTGCGCCTGCGCCGCGGTCTGGCGGGCGGGCCGTTGCCGCTGCTGCCGGTGACGATCGAGCAAAAGCTCCGCGGCAAGGTGTTGCGGGTCGAGTATCTGGGAGGGCGCGCCGCCGTTCAGGTGCAGGCCAAGTCGCTGCCGCTAACTACCTGGTTCTATTGGCGCGACGGTCGCTGGCGCATGGACCTGGCGGATACCCGGCCGCTGGAGCCCGCCTGGCCTGGGCCAGCTGATCCGCAGAACCGCGCTGTTTCCTTGGCCGATGCCGCCAGCGCCGCGAGCGGGCAGGGCGCTTTGGGGGTGGTGATCCAGACGCCGTTGGGGCAGGTGCGCTGCACGCTTCATGCCGACGTGGTGCCCGACCTAGTGGCGCACTTTGCCGGCCTGGTCAGCGGCGCCCGGGCCTCGCGGGAATTTGAAGGGCGGACTCTCAAAAACCTCTGGCACCATCGGCCGTTCTATGAAGGTACCCCTCTGCACCGCAACGTGCCGGGCAAGCGCATTGAAGGCGGCGACCCGATTGGCAAGGGCACGGGCCACGCCGGCTTTCGCATCGCCGACCAGCTGGACCTGCGCCTGCGCCACGATCGCCCTGGGGTGCTGGGTCTGGTGACCCTGGGACCGCACTCGGCTAGTTCGATGTTCTACGTGACCCTCGCGGCGGATCCCGAGCTGGATGATCGCTATCTTCCCTTTGGTCTGTGCGGAGATCTGGACGTCCTGGACCGCCTCAGTCGCCAGCCCGCCGGGGCGGTGATCGTCCAGCAGGTGCGGCTGGTGCGCGGCGTTCCCTGAGCGGCCCAAGCGCCCTCGCGGCAAATTGTCCCGTCATTTTGCTTGCGGGTGCCCCCATCGCGTGGTACGGTGCCCCACCGGCGCGTCTACGCGGCGACAGTGCAGCCGAGCAAAGCCTTGGTCGTTCCCTTACCCCTCCTCGCCTCCACCGCCGCCGGCGCCATTAGCGCAAGCGACGATTCGGTTGTGTTCTCGGTCGTTGCCCTAGTGGTAGCCCTCGCCGCGTGCTTTGTGTTCGCCGGCACCGAAACCGCCATCACCTCCATGGGCGAACTGCGCGTCCGCAAGCTCTTAGAGAGCGGCACGGGCCCGGACGGCTGGCTCAAGCTCTGGCTCAAAGAGCCCTCGCGCGTCTTGACCACGCTGCTGGCCGGCAACACCTTGGCCAGCGTCGCCGCGTCGTCAATTGCCACGGCGCTGACCCTCAGCCTCGCCAAGCGCTACGGCCTGGACCAGGATCTGACCGACTGGGCGGTGGCCGGCGCAGTGTTCTTGCTGGGCGGCACCATCCTCATCGCCGGGGAGATTGCCCCCAAAACCCTAGCTAAAATGCACCCCGAGTGGTTCCTGCAGATGATGCACGTCGTCTGGTGGTTTCACCGCGGCACCACTTGGTTCACCAATGTGATGATTTGGTTCGCGATGCATATCGTGCGGGCCCTGGGCGGCAAGCCCCACACCACGGGCATGGAGATCACGGAAGAGCAGATCGAAGACATGGTGCGCATCGGCTCAGAGGCCGGATCGATTGACGAAAATCGCGGCGACATGCTGCAAAACGTCTTTGCCCTAGAAGAGACCCCGGTGCGGGCGATCATGACCCCGCGCACGCAGATGCACGCCCTGTCGATCGACGCGACCATTGACGAGGTCTACAACGAGGTCCAGGACAGCCACTATTCGCGCTACCCGGTCTACGATCGCACGCCGGACAAGATCGTCGGCATCTTTTTTACCAAGGATTTGCTGCACCGGCGCATGGCCGACAAGAAGAACTTCACCCTTGGGGAGATCATGCATGAAGTCACCTTCGTGCCCGACTCGACCAAGGCGAGCGACGCGCTCAAGACCTTTCAGAAGAATTCCGTGCACCTCTCTATCGTGGTGGATGAACACGGCGGTACCGCGGGCCTTGTGACGCTAGAAGACGTGCTTGAAGAGCTGGTGGGCGACATCTACGACGAGTACGACGAGCCCGAGAACAACATCGAGCAGGTGGCGCCCGACTCCTGGACCCTGGATGCGGCTACGGAACTGCGCGAAATGGCTGAGACTGTTGACTGCGATCCGCCTGAGACCGTGACGGCGACGACGGTGGGCGGCTTTGTCATCGAGCAGTTTGGCCATGTGCCGCGGCCGGGCGAGCTGGCCGAGTGGAACGGACTGCAGTTTCACGTGGTTGAAGCCGAAGATACCCACGTGGTCCGCGTAGAAATCAAGCGGTTGCGGCCCAATGACGCCGATGTAGCGCGCAACGCCGCTTAGCACCTGTGTAAAAGCTAGTCGGTTTTCCCCGGTTCCCATTTGCATGCTGGGTGGGTCGCAAGTGCGCGCCGGCGATCGGCTTCGCCGCAGCGCTTCGCGAGAGCTCTTGTCGAGTTCTGTTTACTCGAGTCCTTACAGGCCCTAACGGGGCTTGGATCCGCGCGGGCTCGCCGGCTCTACTGCAGGGGCAGCACGTGATCCGGGGCCTTGGGGTCCAGGTGGGTGTCCTGCGACATCACCACGCCGCCCGCCACGCCGCCGACGACCACTGCGCCGATCGCCGTCCAGAACCACCAGCGCGACAGCAGCGACTTGTCTTCCTTGATCACCGGCGCGGGCACCACCAGCAGGCCAAACTCCACCGCCAGATCTTGACCCGCTTTGGCTTCGACGACTTGGGTCTGTGCCAGGTAGCCGGTCGCGCGCGCCTCAACGGTGTGGGGCCCCGGGGCGATATCGCCGTCAAACGGGGTGAAGCCGGCCACGCGGCTGTCCACCAGCACCTGCAGCTTGAGGCCCGCGTCCTTGCTGCTCACGCGCAGAGCCGCAGAGGTCGCCACCAGATCGGCTTCAATTTCAATGAGCTGGCCGCCGCTTGGCAGCACAGTCTCTACAAAAGGCGAAAAGCCGCGCTTCTGCACCCGCACGGTGTGGCGCTGGTTGGGCTCCACGTCGACGGTCTTGTCAAACGGCACCTCGCCCACTTCCTTGTCATCGACAAAGATTTTGGCGCCCTTGGTCATCGACGAGATGGTGATGCCGGCTTTATCCATGGCCATTTTGCTGGCCACGGGCTTCTTGGGCGCGGCCCACGCGGGGCTGATCGGCGCACTGATCGTCGCCAGTGCCAGAGCAGCGGCCAAGGTCAGCGACAGGGGCGATCGATAGGGGAGCCGGCGCATAGCAAACCTCCAAGGGTCCGCCCATGATCCAAGGTTCTGCGGCGCAAAGCAAGCCAGGCGCGGGGTCAATTCAGGGCTATCGCAAGAAGCATGGATCTGCGGTT
>JBIKTV010000596.1:0-3386 GCA_044347905.1 Myxococcota bacterium | reverse complement strand
CGACTGGAGCTGCAGCCGCCCCAGCAGGCCCAGGCGCCAGGGCGCATAGGCAAAGAACAGCGCGCCGGCCAGGGCCGCCCACGGGCTTTGAACGCGCGGCCGCAAGAACGCGTAGGTCGCGAGCGCCGAGGTGAGCAGGGCCAAAGCCATCCAGGTGTTCAGGGCGCCTATCGGCCCCAGCAGCGGCGTCAACAGCCGGCCAGGCAGGGCCCAGAGGAGGAAATTCTCAGAATATGCCAGGACCTCCGGCGCAGGGTGGAGGATGCGACCGTCCAGCAGGTGGCCCGGCTGCTGCAGCACATTGTGCTGACTTTCGCCCAGGTACCACAGGGCCAGCTGGGCGTCCCACCAGTAGGGCGCCTGGATAAAGCGCGAGGTCCACTGGAGCGGCAGGGGCCACATCCACTGCAGGGTCCAAGCCAAAAAGCCCAGCGCCAATGCAGCCCAAAGGCGCGGTGTGGTCAAGGGCGTGGCGGGGGTGGACATGGGCATGGGCGAGGACCGCGTAGGGGCGGCGGTGATACGCGCAAGCGGCCGCAGCGTCAAGCCACTTAGCCGAGCTCGAGTCTAGGGATCTGTCCGAGAATAACTCGAACAGATCATTGCTGCTGGGTGGGTCGCAAGCTCACGACCTGGCGTCCGATTCGCCGCTCCGTGATCCTGCGAAGCGACCGACTTGTTTCAGGACAAGTCCTAGGGTGCGACGGACAGGCACTCGCTCTGGTAAATCTTGGGGAATTTGCCTTCGCTGATGCTGATCCAGCGCTGCGGCCCGCGCCAAGCCAGCGCCTCGCCCTGGGGCTCTGGCGGCGACGGCAGCAGCAGCCCTTGCCACTGGGGCAGTTGCGCGGCGGTCAGCGTCGGCGCCGCGGCGAGCTGAAGGGCGTCGGCAAAAAGCTGCACAGAGCCATAGGTGCGCACGGCCAAGCGCTGGCTTTGGGGCTCAAAATCCGCCGCGGTGACTCGCAGGGCCGCGCCCGCCTGAACGCCCGCTGCGGCCAAGCTGAGGGTGCCCAGGGCCAACGCGTGGATTTTATCGTCTTTCTCTGCCATGGCCTGCAGGGCCTCTGCGCGAAACACCTCTGTCTGGCCATCTTCGCGCTTGGTGAAAAGCAGCGCCGCCCCCCCCGGAAGTAGGGCCAGCGCCTCGGCATTTCTGGGGCCGCCTGGATACTGCACCTCCACCGACCGCCAATCGCCCTTCTTGGCGGCGACGGTGAGGTCCGGACTGCCCAAGGCCGGCAGCAGCGACGGCTCGCGCACGGCGATCAGGTGGACGTGGTCGCGCAGTGCGTCGTTGTCGCCGATGTCGCCGATCCAAAGACAAGCGCTTAATTCGCCAGGGATTTGCAGCTGCGGCGGACACGGCCCCAGCGCCAGCGCCTCCCAATCCGTGTGGGGCGCGTCCTTCAGCGTCAGGCGTGCTCGCAGTTGCCCGTCCGCTTGCAGCAGGGCGAGCTGCGGATCCGCGCCGGAGTCGTTGTGCACCCACAGATGGTCTTGGTGGCGCTGGGACACCGCCATCCCGCTGATTTCGCTCAGGTCAGCGGGCTTTACCGCGGCAAGGACCACGGGGGGCTGCCAGACGCAGCCGCTGGGGTCCAGGACTGGCGCGCTGCGCAATTGCGGGGCTTTGACGGCAGGAGGGCGATCCGCGGCGCTGCTGCAGGCGAGCGTGCAGGCCAGCCCTAGGGCGCTGAGCGGGCCAACGAAGAAGCGCGGCAGACAGCGGAGCATCAGGCCTCTGCGGCGCCATGGCGTGGGCCGCTGGCCACAAGTGTAGCAGATGGTCGCCCTTTGGGGTCCCTACAGGTACGGCTTGGTCTCGCAGAAGCCGGCCTGGCAAGTGGGCGTGCAGTAGATCTTGGGGAACGTCGAACACAAGAACTTGACGCCGCAAATCGTGCCGTCGGCCACCGGATCGTACAGGCAGCCTAGCTTGGGGCTGCAGGTGTCGCTGGTGCAGACGTTGTTGTCGGTGCACTTGATGAGCGCGCCCTTGCACACGCCGGCGCTGCAGACGTCGCCCGTGGTGCAGACCGAGCTATCGCTACACGGCGCGGTGTTGGCAACATAGACACAGGCGCCGGTGGCCAGGTCGCAGCTGTCGTTGGTGCACGGGTTGTTGTCGTTGCACACTGTGGCCGTGCCGTAGCAGGCGCCCGATTTGCAGGTGTCCGGGGTGGTACACAGGCTGCCGTCATCGCAAGCGGCGCTGTTGTTGAGGTAGACGCAGGCGCCGGTGGCGGTGTTGCAGCTGTCATCGGTGCAGACCTTGCCGTCACTGCACTTGACCGCCATGCCCGGCTGGCACTTGCCCGACCCGCATACATCGTTGAGGGTGCAAGCATTTCCGTCCGTGCAGCTCAGAGAGTTGGCGGTGTTGGCGCAGTTGCCGCTGGCAGCGTCGCACGCGTCATTGGTGCAAGGGTTGCCGTCGTCGCAGTTCTTGAGGGCCCCGGCGATGCACTGGCCGTTTTGGCAAGTGTCGCTGCCGGTGCAGGCGTTGCCGTCCGAGCACGATCCCGGGGTGTTGGGGAACGCGCACTTGCCACTGCTCGCGTCGCAGGTGTCGAGGGTGCAGGCGTTGCCGTCGTTGCAAACGATCGCCTTGCCGCTGCACTTGCCGTCGCTGCCGCAAGCGTCGTACTGGGTACACAGGCTGCCGTCGCTGCAGGTGGCGCCGGTGTTGGCGGTGTTGACGCACTTTCCGCTGGCGCCATCGCACTTATCGAGGGTACAGGCATTGCCGTCGTCGCAGACAATCGCCTTGCCGGCGCAGCTGCCCGTGGTGGTGCAGGCGTCACCCGTAGTGCACAAGTTGGCGTCATCGCACACCTTGCCGGGCTGCGCGGTGTTGCTGCACTTGTAGGCCCCGGCGACCAGGTCACAGGTATCCGCGGTGCAGACCTTGGCGTCATTGCAGTCTGTGGCTGCCGTGGCGGGCTTGCAGCTGCAGGTCCAAGCGCCAGAGGTGCACGCGCCGGTCTTGCAGACGTCGCCGCTGGTGCAGGCCTGCGCATCGTCGCACGCCGTGCCATCGGTGAGCGGCTTTTTGCCGCAGGCCCCAGACGCCGTGTCGCAGACGCCGCTGTTGCACGCATCGCCCTTGCACACGACTGGGCTGCCGGCGCTGCACTTGCCGCTGGCGCAAGCGTCGCCCGTGGTGCACGGGTTGCCATCGCTGCAGGCCGCGCCGTTGGCCACCGGGGTCAAGACGCACGCGCCGGTCTTGCTGTCACACGCGGCGGTATTGCACGCGTCGCCGCTGCAGGTCTTGGGGCTCGCGCCCTTGCACACGCCCGCGCCGTCGCAGCTGTCGACCGCGGTGCAGGCGTTGCCATCGTCGCACACCGCGCCGCTTCCGGCGTTGTAGGCGCTGCAAC
>JBIKTV010000163.1:0-11635 GCA_044347905.1 Myxococcota bacterium | reverse complement strand
GGGCGCCACCACCTTGAGTCCAACGCTGGCCCAAGTGACCCAAGCGACGGAGCTTGCCCTGGCCCGCTGGCAGGCGGCTTATGCGTTTGGCTTTGGCCGGCTGCCGATGCCGCGCGCGCCGATCGGCGAGGGGATCTGGGCGCATTTTGCCCAAGAGTCGCTGCCCGTGGGCACGTCGACTGTCGTCGGGTCGGCTTTTGACGAATTCGAGCGCATCTGGCGCGAGCTGACGGCGGCAGGCGACGACCCGCACTGGTTGGAACAATTGGCGACTGCAGTCGCCGCGGCGACGGCCAATCTCCCGACACCCGCGCTCACGGCCCTGACCCCCCTGGGCTGGCCTGGAACGGGTGATTACCTGGGCGCCGGGCCGGGTTCCGTGCGCTTGGCCGACGTGATGCGCTGGCTGGAATACCGCCTGGCCGAGATCGACGACGACCAGACCAGTGCCAACGTGCCGGTGTGGGCGTGGCGGCGCCAGGTTGGCCAGGCGGCCCCGGACGTCCCCGCCGTGGACCCACAGTCCGCGTGGTGCTGGGAAGTGGCGCAGGCGGCTATGCAGACGGTCGCCGCGCTCATGGGCGCGTTGGGCCCGCAAGGAAACACCGAGCGGTGCGCCGCGCTGGTGCTGGCGAATCCCGCCAACGGTCAGGTGTCGCTGCGCGTGGTCGATACCATGGACGGCATGTGGTCGATGCTGCAGGTCGGGCCTGGCGACCAGGAGCTCCAGGACAGCGACCTGCTGGCCGAAGGGGGACCCCGCGCTGGCAGCGCCGTCGCCGCGCGCGGCCAGACGGTCGCCAGTCTGCCAGGCACGGCGCAATTGCCGCCCAACCCCTGGAATCCGCAGCGGGTGGCCGAAGCCCTGTCGCCGAGCGCGCAGCTGGCGTACCCGACCTATGACTTGACCAGCCTCACCGCCCCTGAGCTGGTCGACAGCCAGCAAGGCAGCGACGTGGTCCACAGTGTCGGCCCGCAGGGCAGCGTCCGGCGCGCGCGGTCCGTGGCGCTGTCTGGGGGCCACACGCTCGGCATCGCCGATGTCTGCCGGCCCGCGCTGCCGTTGCCCGATCCTCTGCGCTTCCGCAGCGGCATGCGGCCCCACGCCCTGCTGGCGCTGCTGGGCGGTCTGCCGTCTGGCAGCCGCGCAGCGCCGAGCTCGCTGCAGGCGAGCGCCGCCCGGCGCTTGCCCCAGCTCCGCAGCCGCGGCAGCGACTCCGGCGATTCGAACTCCACGCCGCTGGCCAGGACCCTCCGGCCGCGCTGACCCTGCAGCAAGGAACCCACCATGAAGTACTTTCCGTTGAAATTGAGCAGCACTTCCGGCTCCGACACCTACTACTACGCGCTCGACCCTGTCGGCTCGCCCCTGGACATTGGGGCTTGGCGCGGCGTCGTGTTGTTGGCGCAGTACACCGTGACCGCTGGGACCTATGAAGTCAGGCTCGAGGCCTACGACCCCAGCAGTCAAACCTGGGGCGAGTTGGTCGCGAAATCGGGCTTGACGGGCAGTGGCACCTGCGTGCTGCAGGTCCACCCCGAGCTCACGCCCGTGGCCAACGCCACCGCGAGCGCGGCCATCCCCAACCGCTGGCGCGCTGTGGTGATCGCCAGCGGAGCGACGCCCGCTGCCACCTTCACCCTCGCCGCGCGGATGCTGCCATGAGCACCGAACCATCTACCCCTGCCTTCTCAAGTCACGCAGGCGCGCCCTTCGCTGGAGGTACGCTGGCGGATCCGCTGACCACGCCGCCAAAGCCGCAGCAGGTCGTGCGCTTTACCCAGTTCCAAGACGCGACGGCGCTGCTGGTCGGCGACGCGCTGGACGGCCCCGTCACAGTGCAGAACGCCTTGCCGGGCGACAGGCCGCTGCAGGCCAGACTGCGCGTTGGGCTAGCGACGCACTTGCGGCAGACTTGGCAGCTGCAACGCGTAGAAGTGGGCGATTTGGTGTCGCATCAGTCGCTGGCCCCGGGTGAAACCATCGAACTGACGGTGGAGCGGACGGAGCGCCGCAGCCTGGAGCAGACCCGCGAAGACATGACCCAGCTGGACCAGAGCACCGAGAGCGGCAGCACCGACCGCGAATCGCTCAACGTCGCCCAGACCGCAGCGCGCTCCAACCAGTGGAACGTCAACGGCAACCTGAACTTCTCGATTCCGGGTACCGAACTGCTCGGCTTCGGCGGCAACATCTCGGCGGGGTATGCGTCGCAGTCCAGCGACACCTTGGTCACCACCAGCGAACATGCCCATGAGCAGACGCGCAAGGCCGCGTCGGCGCTGCGGACGCAGAGCAAGCTCACCGTCAAGGTGACGTCCGAGATCACCAACCGCACGGTGAGCCGACGCACCGTCGCCAACCCCAGCAGCGAACAGACCCTGCAGATCTGGGGTTATGAGCTGGTCAAGCGCTTTCGCGTGGTGACGGCGCCGGATCGGGTGCAGGCGGCGGTGGCGATTCAGGTGCAACCGCTGGAGTTCGACAGCGCTTTTTTGGCGGCCAATGCCGGGTTTGTGCGCGGGGCGCTGTTTGACACGGACTTGCTGGAGTCGCTGGACGACGCGGTGGCGGCGGCGCGAAAGTTTGGGTCGCTTGGCGGGGCTGGCAAGCCGGTGGATGAGGCGGAGTTGGACTTGTTGGAGGCAATGGTCTTAGGAAAGGCTATCGACGGTGGGGAATATTGGATAAACGGGGCGGACATTAAGCCGGCGGAACTTGTGAAAGTGTCGTCCTTGGTCGCGTTCAAAGAGTACAATGACTGGGTGGCCGCAGGAGTTGGCCCTGTGCTACTGAAGTGGTCCGCCGTCTATCAGCTGGCACAGTTGAGCCAGGCGGGAAAGATGGCTTTTGCTCGTGCCTCTTCACCGTTCACAGCGGCCGAAACTGCTGCTGGGCTGACTTGGCTGGCAAACCGTGGCGGTCTCCTTCGGGAGCTGGCCGACACTGTGCGCAAGGAACTCGACCCTGCGAAAGTCGCGGGGCTTCTCGAAATGACATACAAGTACACAACAGGGAGCACCCTCGCCAGACTACTCGTTCAGTTCGCATGGCTGGCTGACACCCTGCTTGGACCGAGCCCGAATAGCGAATTCGAGTTTGCCAGCGCGACAGAGGACCGCGGCAGCATGCAGGCCGTGCTCGACCACCTCAATGCCTACGCCAGTCACTACAGCGCCCGCTACTTGGAATGGATTGAGCGAACAACAGGTCGGGCCGCTTTCGCCCGACTTGCGACCGCGATGCTCGAGCAAAATCCCGATGTCGATGCCGTCAAGGCCGACAACCCCTTCGCGCAATTCCGCGTCGACGACCTTCGCATCGTGGGGAGCGACCTGATTGTGCCGATCCTGACCAGCCCGTTTGTCCACAGCGGATGGACCAAAGAGGTTGACAAGCTAACTCAGGCGCTTATCCAATCCGTGCTCGCCGCGGACGGCCTTGCCGCAGACTTGGCCGCGGTGCATACTGCTGTCGACGCGGCACTTTGCAGCAAAGTCGCGGAGCCAAAGGATGTTGCGGAGGGGGCATGGCAGGGCGACATGGCGAAGGTGTTGCAGGATGCACAGGCGAAGGACCCGACCATGGGCCCGGCGCTGGGCGATCAGCAAGGCGAAAAAGCGAAGGGGGGGACCGCCAATGGCATCAGCTTATTGGGGGGGTACAAGGCGCCGCCCGCCGCGCCTCCAAAGGGCCCGCCCCAGCCGATCAGCACTCCGGCCGCGCCGCTCCTGAAGCCGGAGTTCTACGTGCACGTCGACGACGACGTGCGCACGCTGGTCGATGGGCTGCACTTGGTGGCGGGGTTTGTGTGAAACGGCAGACTGGTGGTGGGTCTGCCGCGCAAGGTATTCCCAACACCGGCGCGGCGAAGGCCGTGTGCGCGCGCACGATTGGGGCATACTCGTCTGGTCCGCAGGATCACCGGGGCGAGCGCAGTGATTGGTCCGCCTGGCGATTGTCCGCCGGTTCTATCAGGTCAGCCTTGGCGAAAGCGCGGATCATGGGATTTGTCCCGGACATAAGCGAGATTGACTTGTCGGCTTCATTTGCCGGGAGTGTGCGGCCATGACGGTGCGCGTGTGGTACGAATGGCGCGCGAATGGAGTCGAAGCAGGCGCCCCTGTGTTCTCTCGCGAGCCGCTGTCGGCGATCGCGCCATTTCTCAACGCTAGTGTGGGCTGGCCCAAAGTCACTCCGGAACAAACCGGAATCGATATGTCCCAAAGGATGTTGGACGGGGTGCGCTCAGCTTCGATTGCCGGAAGGGCTGCAGTACTGACCGACGAACGATTCACAATTGACGCCGGTGCCGAATGGGAAAACGTGATCTTGAGGCCCCCGATAGCCATCACGGCTACGGCCAGTGAACCCGTTGTGCCCGGGAGTGTAATTGCTAAATTCCAGGTGCTTAGACCAGTGTTGGACCTGGTTGACGGTGTCTACAGAGGCCGCCTTGTCGCTGAATTGAGCGACTCCATACCGATTCCCCTGAAAGTCCGACCCGAAGCACCGAATTCCGAAACCCCTGAGAAAGACACTTTTTCAAGTGAGCCGATCGATCCGATGGACCTTCTGCTTTGGCTGCGTGCCCAAACGAAACCCGGCCATTCCTCGGCCGCAGTCGTGACGGCAGGTCAACAAGTGGTCAATTGCTCAGAGACTATCGCACCTGCGCTGCGACAACGCAACGGCGTCTGGCTTGCTCGCTCCGAGGTGAATGGGCCAACCGACAAGATCCCTGGCATCGGGGCAGCTTTTCGCAACGTGCTGGCTCGCGGGCCCGAAGACCCAAAGTCCGTTCAGCCGAACGGGCCGCGGCTGCGGACCCTTCGGCAACATATCCGCAAGAGGGCTTCTTTAGCTTGGGTACATACTGAGGAATACCAGTGGAACGAAGACGGCTCCGCAATCTCTATGTTTCCGGCAGCTGACGCCATATCGGCGCTTGCCAGTGCCCTAGCGGCAGGGTGCGGAGCCGTTGACCTCCGAGGCGGTGCCATGCTTGGCCGGTTCGCCTTTCTTCCTGGTACTCGAAAGACGGGCTGGTTTGCCCGGGACCAGCCATATACATCATTAACTTCAAGCGAATTGACTGACTGGTCAACGCAAAGCACGCAGGCAGTCTCGCGCCTGCTCGATGCTCCATGGATGCCGGCCAACAGCAGTGGGACCACGAGCGAGCAGCTTGAACGGCTTGCGCTGCAGCAGCCTTCGGCGCGGCAAGTCGCGATGTCCGGCGGCCTTTGCGTAATTGCAGTCAAAGTCACCGCAATCGCAGCCAAGACTGGGGTCGCCCTAGGCGGCTCCAAACCTGAAGCCGGTATCGTCGAACTCGGAAGCGCTCAGTTCTTCGTTCGAGACCCAGCGGACGTTATTGCGCTCGCAGTCCATGCCGGTGGTTCCTCCTTTCTGGCGACGCAGATAGGTGCCGAGTCTGGCCTCCGTTCGTGGCTCGAAGCAAAGGATTGGCTTGCGGCTCTACAGCTCGACCGAAATGCCGAGACCGCCAGCTGGGCATATAAAGATTGGCCTCAAGTGAAGAATCGACATGTCGAGCGCTTCGATAACTCTGCGCGCTTGAGCCCAGCGATCGCAATTCTTGGCTGCAGCGCTGTGGCTTCGCTCCGCGAGGCTGTCGGTACAGCTGTCGATCCACCGCTTCCCTATAAAGTTCCAGCCGCGTGTGCGGTATTGGGATTCGCGGGTACGTTCAATGTGTATTTGCGCCCACGTTTTGCATCCGGGCCTTTCAGCCAAAGCGGGACTGTTGCGTTCATGGCTGCACAAGGGGCAGTCGCAGGAATGGCGATACAGGCAATGCTTGCGAACGAAGCTGTGGCGGCCGGGCGAACGCATGGCAGCGGCGTGGGGCCACGGGGACGCCGCGTGGACAAAATTCTCGAAACCTACTCTCTGTGGGCGAGCATCCTGTCTGTGTCTGCCGAACAGCTTGGGCTCATCTACAGTCGGTGGGGCATCGTTGACCCTGTCAGGGATACCCTGGCAGCCATGCCAGAGCTTATTGCTAAGATCGCTCCAGTTCCCGCCGAGCCTTGGCCGCCACAACGCGCCGAAATTGACCGGGCAAAGGCCTGGGATGAGATTGAATTGATGAAAACAACTTTGACCACTGCCGAAGAGGTGATTGAACCGTACATCCTTTTGCGATACCAGAGGTTTATGGGCCTCTGGAAGAAGAAACCGGCATTTCGAGTGCAGGAACTCTGACGGGCATGTGGATGATCTTGAAAGGACTCCTGGCAGTTCTGGCGACAACCAGCGCTTTAGCGTGCGGTCGCGCCAGTAGCCCAACAGCTGGCAGCACTCCGGTGTCGACCTCTCGGCCTCAGCCGGTTTCAATGGCGCAAGCACCCACTGGTTCGGACGGACTCTACACGGTAAGTGTGCAAGGGGATGCTGAAACGTTGGGGGCCGCCGCGGCTGACGCACGCGGCACTACGAATCCGGAAGCACACTGGGGTCGGATCCATGGCGGCGACCACCCAGTGCCGGACGACAAATGGGTCGGCCCAGCGGGGCGAATTTTTTGGCCACGCGGACACGTTCGGATCGCCGTGTCCCACGCCACAGGGGATTGCACCAGTCGGGCGGTTAGAAAGCAACTAGTTTCGAGGGGGGCCAATTTGCGCGGCTGCTATGAGACCGCGATGCTCCCGAGGCCAAAGTTGGCTGGACGGCTGGTGCTTTCCCTGCGGCAGACGAATACGGAATGGCCGGAAAGAAGCAGATTCGTTTACCAGGACGTAGTGACTTGCAGTGTCCTACGGGATACCGTGCAAGATGCACCCATGACCGCCTGCGTGTGCCGAACAATACAGCGTGCAAAGCTGCCATGGAGAACGTTTTCAAGGGCCCCACATGTCTGCTCCGTTGAAGCCGCGTTCGTCTTCTCGAGCAACTCGAGGTAGCTTGGCAGTCGCGCACCCGCGCGCGGTGAAAGGAAGCGGACGAGGCCCTACCGCTCTGGAAAAACTGCGACGGCGAGGCCTATGAAATCAGCGTTGCCAGCTTGAGCGATGAGGATTGCCGCCCGGTCCCCCGAAACCGTCGAACTGGCGGCGCCGAGCTCGGCACGCCGAGGCACCTGCCGGGCCGCCCACCCGCGCCGCCCGGCCGCGCCGCATCCAAGGCCATCGCGCGTGCGCCGGCCAGGCGTCGCAGGAAATTATCGCCAAACGCCGCGACCCGCCGACGGCCGAACTCGCGCCCTCGCCCCGCGCTCCACCGGCACCTCACCTACCCGACCACGAACCACATCACACAACCCACTGAACCCAATAACAAATACCCCCCCCCTATTGCATTTGCCACGCACTGAGGATAGAGTCCGCCCCTGTGTGCACATCCGCGCCGGCCCAGCCGGCCCACGCCAAGGAGGACCTCAGCGATGGCAAAGCCACCCGTCAAGCAGACATGGCTGCCCGCAGCCCACGGTCTCCCAGCATTCAAGCAGACCATCTCGCGCTACCAGCGCGAGAACCATGTGGTTTTTGAACCAACCGTCGTTGAAGAGATCTACGATGCCACCCGCCACGACGAACCGGTGCTCATCGAAGGCGAAACGGGCACCGGCAAGGAAATGGTTGCCCAAGCGATCCACGCTCTTGGCCCGCGCAGCAAGGGCCCGTTGGTGGTCGTCAACTGTGCCTGCCTGAGTGAGTCTCTGGCCGCGTCCGAGCTCTTTGGCCATCGCAAAGGCGCCTTCACAGGCGCAGACACAGACCACCGCGGCGCCTTTGGCCGCGCTGAAGGCGGCACCCTGCTGCTGGATGAAGTGGCTGATTTGCCCATTGCCGTGCAGGCGATGCTGCTGCGGGCCATCGACAAGAAGCTCGTCGCCGCCATCGGCCACGGCGACCGGTCGGTAGATGTCCGAATCCTGGCTGCGACCTGGAAGCCGCTTGATCTGGCTGTCCACCAAGGAAAATTCAGACCTGACCTGCGTCAACGCCTGCTCGCCGGGCGGATCCAGACCCGCCCGCTGCGCGAACGGCGGGCCGAATTCGCCGACCTGGCGGCTGCGGTGTTGGCACAGGCTGGGCTGGGCGGTGACCCGCAGGCACTGGATGGTCAAGCCATTGGCGTGCTGAACCAATTGCCGTGGCGCGGCAACCTCCGCGAGCTGGGCCAGGTCCTGACGCGGGCCGTGCGAGCTGGTGGCTTCCCGCCGCGCGCAACCGAGCTCCTTGCCGCCGTGCACCACTTTGGCGTTGCTGCCTCTGGCCAAACCGATAGGCCCCCGGCAGTCGAGCCATTGCCGCCGCCGCGCAGGCTCGACGCGGCCCGCGTCGACGCCGCGCTCACTCCCAGTGGCGGCCGGCACGATCGCGCCGCACAGTTGCTGAACGTGCATAGCAGTTCGCTGTCGCGGTGGCTGCGGGTGCAGCGCGAGCGGCAGGTGGGGTGAGCGAGCAAGGAGACCTCGCGATGCGCAGAGGTTCTGAATTCAAGGAGAAGCGAGGACGTCATGGCGAAGTCGAAACCAACCAGTGAGCAAGAGCCAAAGGTTGAGGTGCGCCTGCATTGGCAACCGCGCGGGACAGCTATGGAAAGCCAGCTGCTCGACCAGCCGTTGTACGCGCATCTGCCGTGGAGAGGCGGCGAGAACCCCGAGCGTTCGGCGACCTCTGGCTCTGTGGCCGGGCGCTGCGGCACAAATACCGACAGAAGCATGGCGGTCACCAAGTTGGGCGGCTTGCGGCCGCCCATTGTGGTCGTTGCCCAGGCGGAACCGGGCAAGGAACTACAGGTACGATTCCAGTTCCTGCACTATAGCTTGCAGTTTTCTGCCGGCCACTGGCACGGGACCTCTGCGCCTGGTTTGGCGGCCGCCTCGGCATGGCTGCCAATGACCGAAGGAAAGGCGACGGCCAAGCCGTCGGCTCCGACCTCGGGAGCGCCGGTCCCCGCCACTTCCGCGGCTGCCACCCAGCCAATCCCCTACTACTCCGCCCCAATCGACGCCCTCAACCTTGTGGAATGGCTAGAAAGCGCCGAAGCAACCTCCTCCTTGCGATTAGCCACCGCGCAGCTCGCCATCTACGCGCCGGACCGGCCTGCGCTCGTCCGCCCTGGCCTCGCTCGGCTAGCCCTGCTGACCGGCGACGGTCGCGACGCCAAGGGCGATCCCCCAGGGATTCTCCCAGCCTACGCGCCCCTGAAGCAGCCCTGGTCGATGTACCTTCCCAGCCCAGCCGCCGGAACCCGCCGCCCGCTGCGCATCGCTTGGGTCCACACTGAAGAGTACTGGCGCGATCCCGCCCAAGACGGCAAACTGAAGCCGGTCTTCCGCGCCGCGGATACCGCGATGGTCTTTGCCGCCAACCTCGGAAGCAACCTACAGTTTATCGAACATGGAGGGGCGATGCTGGGGCGATGCGCCAAGATGGACCCGGCCAAAGGCGACGAAGCCACAGCAGGCTGGCTGGCCAGCACGGTCAACACCGAAGCCATGTCTGGCCCGGCAGCAACCGCTGCGCTGACCCAAGCGCCGGTCAGGTCGGTACCCTCGCACCTTGTGGCCCGCCCCTGGCCCGCCGGCTCTCCAGCAGCGCGGCACCGCGCGGCCGTGGCACAGCCGTCTGCCAAGCAAGTCCTGCTGTCCGGCGGCCTGATGGCGGTTCGCGCCGAAGTCGCCGCCGTTGCTCCGGTGGCTGGCGCCGATCAAGGACCGCCGCAGGTGAACAGCTTGGGGACCTTTGACTTTCTCGTACGTTATCCTGCCGATATCCTGTATGTTCTCGCCCATCAAGAGGAGGAGTGCTTGGCCGCAGGGCGTGTCAATGCACTGGGATTTGGCAAGCTGCTGACCGTTCCCGTGTGGCTGAACGCCATGGAAGCCGACCAAAATTCGACCCGTGCGCCGTGGGCGCAGCCCCTAGCCACTTTGCAGACCGACAGCCAGAAGGCTGCGCCCGCGGCGATGCCGACGATTCCGCCAGTGTTAGCGCTGATGAGCTGCGACGCCGCCAATAGCGAAGAACTGCGCCAAGCCCTAGAGGAAGCCACGGCGCCCCCCGATCGGCACAGCGGCAAGAAGTCGGCCCTTTCTGCAGTCTTTGCCGCGCACGGGACCCGACCGGTATGGGAGTTCTGCCTGCCCTTTGGCCACGGCGCTGCCGCCGGAACTTCGGCGATGATTGGCTTGCAGGCCGCGCTGGCCGGGCGCGCCATTGGCGTCGTCCTGGCCGAGGTGTTGGGGCGCCGCGACTCGTGCGCAAGCCAGCGCGGGCGGCGGGCGCGCTGGACCCCGCTGGAGTCGATCCGCCGAGCGGTGAGGACGTACGCGTATTGGACAGGGGTGCTGAGCAGCGGCGAAAGCAATGTGGGCTTCGTGTACTCGATCTGGGGGAACTTGGACCCGGAGCGGGCGGTGCCGGGGTTGGTGGGGGGGATACCGGATGAGTTGGCTGTGGAGAAGGGTGCATATTTATCTTATCCGTTGCTGGAAGGCTTAGCTCCGGACTCTGACCGGCACTTGCGCGTCCTCCTTCTCTACTACCAGAGGGCCCTGGCGCAGTTGGTGGCGCGCCGGGCACGGTACTTCAGCAGCAAGCTTGCCTCAACTGCGGCCTTTGCCCTGACGGAGACGTAGGTGGGCTGGTTCTTGCCCGTGCAACTCGTCGCTTGGTGGCTGCAGTTTGTACACCTGCCTGCCCCCGATTTCACCGGAGTCCGGTACAGCGGCCGGGTGAACATCTTGCCGCTGCCGGCAGTTCTGGCCCCACCCCAGCAGGACTGGAGCGCGTTGACGCGCCGCGCCCGGAGCGAGTATCGCACGCCAAAGAAGGGCTGCTCATCACAGGGTTGGACTGCTTCTGCTTGGCTGCCAAACCGAGCCCTGCTCTGGCTGTTCTTGCGCTGGCCGTTGGAATGTGAAGTGATGCACTGGCTACAGAAATGCGACCGCGACCGTTGCGACGGGGTGCGGGCCGACCACTACTTTGAAGAATTTGGCTTCTATTGGGGACGTGGCAATCACGTGTACATTGATATCCGCTGCGACGAGTTCGGCAGACGCTTTAGCCCCCTCTATGCAGTAGCATACCAGTGTAACGAGTATAGCAAGAGTTGGGTACTCTGCCTGCGCGTACGCTCGACGTACTCCACTTGCCTAAACAACTCAAACTGCGACGGCATCATCGAAGACGTCCCCTGCGCCACCCCAGAAATGACCAAAATGCGCAAGTACTGGCGCACCCGCAGCCTCAACTGGCAGGGCGTGCCACCCGACCAGCAGTAACGGTAACGCCACCGCCCAAGTGCCGGAGCTGCGGCCCCCAGACAACAGCCGCCGCGCGACAACTGTCCCCCGCCTCCCCGCCACACCGTTGACAACCCCCTCCGCCGTCGCAACCAGCGCCCGCGAGGAGGACCCCAAATGCCCCAAGACCCCGCAGCCCTTGCCCCGACCGACGCCGACCGCTTCCAGCGCATCCACGACCGCGCCGCCGCCCGCGACGAGCCCTTGGCCCTGCTGGCCCAGCAATTCGCCGAGCGCATGGCCTGGCTCGGCCTGACCCTCGACCGCATCCGCGCCGCCATGCGCGCCTGGGAAGTCGACCGCCAGCTGCCCCCCGCCGCGCGAGGCCAGCTGCTGCCGACCCAGCT
>JBIKTV010000594.1:0-3398 GCA_044347905.1 Myxococcota bacterium | reverse complement strand
TGGAATAGCACGCGCCGCCGGAACACACGCCCACTGGGCAGTCCGCGGAAGCTGCGCTGCACGGCAGGCCATTGCCGCCCTGGACATCGTGGCTGCAGCCAGCGCCGGGGATGCACGTGTCCTTGGTGCACGGCTTGCCGTCGTCGCACAGGTTCAGCAGTCCGGGCTTGCACGTGCCGGTCAGGCAGCTGTCGTTCTGCGTGCAGATATTGCCGTCATCGCAGGGGATCCCGCTGGCCGGGTTGTGCTTGCAGACGCCGCTCACGCACACGTCCGTGGTGCAGGGCTTGCCGTCGTCGGTGCAGGTCTGGCCGTCGGTCACCGGGTGCTCGCACTTGCCGCTCTGGCAGATGTCGGCGGTGCAGGGCTTGCCGTCTTCTGCGCACTTGGTGCCGTCGCTGGCCTGCGGGTGGCTGCATTTGCCGTTCTGGCACAGGTCCTGGGTACACTGGATGCCGTCATCCGGGCAGATTCCCTCGCTCGCCGGGCTGTGCTTGCAGCCGTCGATCGGGTTGCACGAGTCGGCAGTGCACGGGTCCTTGTCATTGCAGTCGAGCTCACTGCCGCCCATGCACTTGCCCGACACGCACTTGTCGACCTGGGTGCAGACCGAGCCGTCATCGCACGCCATGCCGCCCAGCTGAATGTGCTTGCACGATCCGTCGGTGTTGCAGCTGTCCTTGGTGCAGGGGTCGCCGTCTTCGCACAGCCCCTCATCGGTGTCGCCGTTGCAGTTGTCGTCGACGCCATTGCACGCCTCGGGCGCGGGCTTCTTGCCGTCGCACACCGCTTGGCCGTCTACGCATTCCTTGATCTGGCCCTTGCACGTGCCAAATTCGTTCTTGATGTCGCAGTTGGCGCCGGCCTGAAAGTCGTCGGTCTTGCCGTTGCAGTCGTCGTCCAGGCCGTTGCACTCCTCCGGCTTGGCCACCGTGGCGTTGCACGAGGTCAGGCCGTCTGCGGTGCACTGGCGAAAGCCCTTGCAAGTGCCGTAGATATTCTTGTTTGTGCAGTTGGTCTTGAGGCCCAGCAGCTTGGCATTGGAGCTGCAGTCGCACAGCCCTTGGCGGCGGCACTGGTAGGTCTGCAGGCCGGTGTCTTTGTCGATGTTGGGCTCGCAGCCGTAGCCGTCCGGGCAGTCGGGGTTGATCTCATCGCACGAGGCGCCGCAAAAGCTGCCCGAATTGCCGTCGTTGCCGTATTGCAGGCAGACGTTGCCGGCCTTGCCGTCGTTGTTGCAGCCCAGGTTGTCCTGGCACGGGTCGCAGAGGTACTTGTACTTGGGCGAGCAGTAAAAGCCCTTGTCTGACGTGCCGGGGATCACCTCTTCAATGCACTGAAAGCTCTTGGGGCAGGTGCCGCAGAACTTGGTGCACATCTTGCCGGTGGGGCTGCTGGGGCTCTCAATGCACAGCGAGGAGTCGCATTCGTCCGGCAGCTTGCACGGCCAGCCAAATTGGCCCTGGACCGGCGCGGTGTCGTTGCTGGCCAGGTCGAGCAAGAAGCTGTCGTTGCCAAACAGGCCGCCGGTGTCGCCAAAGGTTCCATCCTCTTCGCCCGTCCCAGAGGAATCAGCGGTGGCCATGGTGCCGGGCACGGTGTTTTCGCTGCAGGCGAGCGCACTGAGGCCCACCACAGCCAGCAGGAGCAGCCGCGCGAGGCCGCGAAGGCCGGTCACAGGGCGCGTAGGGCTTGCGGGGGAACTCGACTGCATGACACCTCCAAGGCCCGTGCCCACCGCCGTTGCGCCGGCAGAAAGGTACAGGTCGCATCAGGATACGTTCCGCCGGGCTTGCCGGCAACCGCTGCGGCCCCGGGTTGGGGTGCTGCAGCCCACCGCGCGCCGATCGACCGGCCAAGGTTTTGAGAAATTAGGAATTCTACAGGGGAAACCCGGTTGCTGCCTGGAGCCCATTTTGCGCCTATGGGGCTGCACTGGCCTGCGCAAACGGATCGCCCAGGCGCGGATCGCTGAGAAAGCTCTCATCTGTCAGCGCATTCAGGAACGCCAGCAGGTCGGCCCGTTCGCCAGCGCTCAGGGTAAATCCTTTGACAAATTGCGACTTATTGGGGTGTTTGCGCCCATCCCCCGCCAGGGGCCCTTGGCTGATCACCCGCCCGCCCGCGGCGTAGTGGTCCAGCACCGCGTCCAGCGTGGCGATGCTGCCGTCGTGCATATAGGGCGCCGTAACGGCAATGTTGATCAGGGTAGGTGCCTTGAATTTGCCGATATCGCTGGCTTTTCCCGTCACCTCGTAGACCCCCTGGTTGTCCTTGGGGTACGCGCCGCTCAGATTGTACAGGCCGGTGTTGTGAAAGGGCCGCTCGGCCGCCTGCTTGCCCAGCCAGTCGGTCGCGTCGGTAAACAGGCCGCTGGCGTGGCAGTGCATGCACTCTAGCCTTTCGGACTCAAACAGCTTGGCGCCGCGCTTGACCGCTTCGCCCACCGCGCTCGACTCGCCGCGCAGGTAGCGGTGCCACGGCGCGTTGCCGGCGATCAGGCTGCGCTCAAAGCTGGCGATCGCCTGGACCACCCGCTGCACCGTGGGCTGCGGCGAGCCAAAAGCGCTTTGGAACATCGCAGGATACTTCGGCTCACCTGCCAGCCGTTGCAGCAGCAGCTGTTCCTGGCCGGCCAGGCCAAGCTCAACCGGCGCCTCGCCAAAAAGCGGCACCAGCGCTTGTTCCTCCAGGCTTACCATCGTCGGGTTGCCCCAGGTCAACACCGAGGCGTAGGCGACATTGGCCAGCGACATGGAGCCGCGCACGTGGCTCTGCCCAGTGGAGCCCAGGCCGACCGGCAAATCATCCGCAAAGGCGCGGGCTTGCTGATGGCAGGTGGCGCACGACTGGCTCTGGTTGCCGCTCAGGCGCTTGTCATAGAACAGCCAGCGGCCCAGCTCGACCTTGGCGGCGCTCATCGGGTTGTCGGCCGGCACCTTGGGCTGGGGCAGGCCCGGCGGCAGCGGCCAAACGTAGGGCCCCGCCGCGGGCGGCGCGCTGCTGTCGTCGCAGCTGGCCAGAAGCAGGCTCAGAAAAACCAGCGCGCGCCTGAGGATTTTCATGGCGCCAGCCGCGGTGCCGAGACAAAGGCGCTCTGAGCGGGCCCCGCCGCCTCGGTAGCCGACGCCGGCAGACCCAGGGCGTGCAACAGCTGTGCGCAGAGGGGATCGTCAAGATCAGCCATACATCCGCCGTGTTCTGCGCCCAGGGGCGATTGGGCCAGCAGCTTGCCCAGGTCCAAAGTCACCGCCTGGGCGCCAAAGTCAAAGTCGTCCAGGCGGATCAGGGTCTGGTTGGGATGGCTGCAAACGGTGCCCTTGGGCGTCTGATCGCAGCCCGTGGCGCCCAGGTGCAGCTTCCAGCCCGCGGCCGGCGCCGTGGCCAGATCCAGGCGC
>JBIKTV010000593.1:0-3402 GCA_044347905.1 Myxococcota bacterium | reverse complement strand
GAAGCGTGGCGGCAATTGCACGCCCAGCTGGCCCCGGGCCTGCTCGCCATCGCCCCAGAAGTGCCCGATACTGTGACGACGGGTGCCGATCGCGGCCGGCCGAGCTGGCAGGTGGGTTGGGGAAAAGTCCTGTAACAATTTGCTTTCTTGACTGTCCTTTGCAGCGCGCCTCTGGGAGTCCACGTGGAACACCGCCATCACACGATCATCGAACCCTTTCGCATCAAGGCCGTCGAGCCGCTGGGCATGACCACCCGCGACGAGCGCACCGTGGCCCTGAGCAAAGCCAAGTTCAACCCGTTCAAACTGCGCGCAGAAGACGTGCTGATCGACCTGCTGACCGACTCTGGCACCGGCGCCATGTCCGCCGCACAGTGGGCCGCGCTGATGCTGGGCGACGAGTCGTACGCCGGTTCGCGCAGCTTTTATAAGCTGGAGCAGGTGGTTCAGGACCTGACCGGGGTGCAATTCGTCATCCCCACCCACCAGGGTCGCGCGGCGGAACACATCTTTTTCTCGTCGATTTTGCAGCCTGGTATGCTGGTGCCGGCCAACTCGCACTTTGACACCACCCGCGCCAATGTTGAATTCCTGGGCTGCGAGGCGATCGACCTGCTCTACGACGCGGCGATGGACCCGCGCGCCGACCTGCCGTTCAAAGGCGACATCGATCTGGGCAAACTTGAGAAAGTTCTCATCGAACAGGGCGATCGCATCCCGCTGGTGATGGTGACGATCACCAACAACCGCGGCGGCGGCCAGCCCGTGAGCATGGGCAACCTGCGGGCCGTGCGGGCGCTGTGCCTGCGCTATGGCAAGCCGCTGATCCTGGACGCCGCGCGCTTTGCCGAAAACAGTTGGCTGATCAAGCAGCGCGAGCCCGGCCAAGGCGATCGCAGCGCCACCGAAATCGCCAAAGAGACCTTTCGCCTGGCCGATGGCTTCACCCTGTCGGCCAAAAAAGACGGCCTCGTCAATATCGGCGGCCTGCTGGGCCTCAACGACCCGGCGTTGGCGGAAAAGTGCCGCACCCGGCTGATCTTGACCGAAGGCTTTCCGACCTACGGCGGCTTGGCCGGTCGCGACTTGGAGGCGCTGGCCCAGGGCCTGCAAGAGGTGCTCGACGAAGACTACCTGGAGTATCGCCACGCCTCCGTGCGCTATGTCTTTGATCGCCTGGATAAAATTGGCGTACCCATGATGCGTCCCCCGGGCGGCCATGCGGTGTACATTGACGGCGGCGCCTTTGCCCCGCACCTCCCCGGCTGGCAGTACCCGGGCCTAGCGCTGACCAACGCGCTGTATTTGGAGGGCGGCGTGCGCGGTGTCGAGGTCGGCACGCTGATGTTTGGCCGGCCCGGAGCCCCTGGGCAGCCCGACGAAGTGGCGCCGCTGGACCTGGTGCGCTTGACGTTTCCGCGCCGCACCTATACCCAGAGCCATATGGACTACCTCATTGAGGTGGTGGCGGCGGTGTGGAACAAGCGCGACCAGTTGCCGGGCTACCGGATCACCTGGCAGCGCGACGTGTTGAGGGCCTTTACCGCAGAACTGGAGCCCCTGGCCTGATCGGATAGGCGACTGCCTGGATCGGAACAGCCCTTGGCGCCGCTGCAAGCCGAATTCGTTGCGCGACGCGAGGGCGAGCATGTGGTCGATCTGGACATTCGCCTTTGGCTATTTTGCGGCGTACGTTCCCTATGCAGCGATGACCAAAGCGATTTCGAGCGGCATGCTGGAGCCGGCGATCCCGCGCATGTCGGGCACGGCGATGCTGCCTCTGACTATCGCCACCTCTACGCTGGGCATGGTGCTGTTCCTGGGGCTCAGCGGGCTGTGGCGCCACGCGCGGCGTTTTGAGCTGGGCGGGGTGTCGCTGCCGCGGCCCAGCCTGCCCACGCTGCTGTCCGGTATCGGCACGGCGGCGATTATCGCGACGACGACGCTGGCCTATACCTTTGATATGTCGATTGTCTTTGCCCAGCTGCTCATGCGCGGCGGCGTGCTGATCGTCGCTCCGGTCGTCGATCTCCTGGGCAAGCGCAAGGTCCGCTGGTTCTCTTGGGTGGGCTTTGGCTTCAGCGTGCTGGCGGTGATCATCCCGTTCTTAAAGGACGCGAGGATCTCCATGCCGGCGATGGCCGCCCTCAACTTTGGCATCTACATCTTTGCCTACTTTGTGCGGCTCAGGCTGATGACCCGCTTTGGCAAATCGAGCGAGGACAATGCCCAGGTGCGCTACTTCGTCGAAGAGCAGCTGGTAGCTACCCCCATGATTCTGGTTACGATTTTTGGCCTGTCGTTCTTGCCCGGCCAGTTTGGCGCGGAGCTGACCACCGGCTTTGCCATGATCACCCACCCCGGCGAGATGGCCGCGGCGCTGCCGACCCTGCTGATGCTCGTGGCGATCGGCCTTTGCTCCCAAGGTACGGGAATCTTTGGCGGCCTTGTGCTGCTCGACAAAAGCGAGAATACCTACGCCGTGCCGGTCAACCGGGCGTCGAGCGTGCTGGCCGGGGTGATTGCCGCGGGGGGCCTGGCGTACTTCTACGGCGATTCTATGGACGCGTATGAGCTCGGCGGCGCCGCGGCGATCATGGCGGCGATTGTGGTGCTGAGCTTTGCGCCGATGATCGAGCGGCGGCGGGCACGGGCGATCCAGTAGCGGCAGAGCGCGGGCAGGACTGGGCTCAGGCTGGGCTGGAATGGGCTCAAGCGGGCAGGACTTGGCTCAAGCTGGGCCGGTTGGCTTGCGCGGCGCGTCCTTGCCGCGGTGCTTGCGGGTCAGCCAGGTGCCGCCGCCGATGAAGATCGCCGCGCCCAGGGCGGTGATGATCCAGATGCGCAGCAGAGAATCCTGAGTCACAGCGCCAGGTTTGGGTGGCACCGCTGGCGTCGCACTGGCCGTCGCCGTGGGTGCGGCGGGGATCTTGGCCAGTTCCGCCTCGTCCGCTGCGGCCAGGCGATCGCAGACGGTCAAGGCCATCTTGGTAAAGCGCAGCAGCCTCGCGCCGCCCACGGGGCTCTTGACGGCCTTGCAGTAGTCGGCATAGGCGCTGGCCTGGCCCGGGCGCGGCGGATCGGCGGCGTGCCACTGCGTCAATGTGGCCTGCAGCCTGGTTTCTAGCTCTGGGTGATCGGGGATCATCCGCGCCACTTCTGCCAATTGCACTGCGCTTTCGCGGTATTCACCCACCTGTAGCAGCAGGGCTGCCAGGCTCAGGCGGGCGTCGGTGTCGTCCAAAGCGGCTTCGACCTTCTCGCGGGCCTGGGCCAGGGCGATGCGCAGCTGGGCGGGGGTCGGCGCGGTCGTCGGCGTGGCGGCGCCGGGGGCCGAGGTCGGAGATGGAGCGCTGGGGGCGATCGCCGGGGCATTTGCGCTCGGGTCGACGGCCGGCGCTG
>JBIKTV010000591.1:0-3405 GCA_044347905.1 Myxococcota bacterium | reverse complement strand
GTCCGCGGCAAGGGCAACCCGGAGAGCCTGTGCAGCTGCAGCCACGGCGCCGGCCGGCTCATGTCGCGGACCGAGGCCAAAAAGCGCTTCTCGCTAGAGGATCACCTGCAGGCCACAGCAAGCGTAGAGTGCCGCAAAGACAAAGATGTGATCGACGAGACCCCGGGGGCCTACAAGTCCATCGAGGCCGTCATGGCGGCGCAGGCCGATCTGGTCGAGGTGGTTCACACCCTGCATCAAGTCGTCTGTGTCAAGGGGTAAGCGATGAATCTCATAGAGATCGATGGGCGCCACGCGGAAGGGGGCGGGCAGATCTTGCGCAGTGCCGTGGGGCTGGCCGCGGCGCTGGGCGTGCCGGTGCGGGTCCACCACATCCGCGCCGGGCGGGCCAAGCCGGGGCTGCTGCGCCAGCACTTTGCAGCGGTCCACGCGGTAGCGCAGGTATGCCAGGGACAGTTGGTTGGGGCAGAGCTGGGATCCACGGAAGTCTCGTTCTGGCCAGGCACAATTCGGCCCGGGGACTACGAATTTTCCGTCGGCAGTGCCGGCAGCGCCTTGCTGGTCCTGCAAACGCTCCTGCCGGCGCTGCTGGTCGCAGGTCAGCCATCGCGGCTGCGGCTGCGCGGCGGGACCCACAATCCGGGCGCGCCGTCTAGCGAATTTGCCGCTTTGACCCTAGCACCGGCCTTGGCCAAGCTGGGCGCGCGCCTGGAGATCGACCTGCTGCGCCCTGGATTCTTTCCCGCCGGCGGTGGCGAACTGCTGGCTACGCTACATCCAGCAGAGAATCCCCAGCCTTTGCATTGGCTTGAGCGCGGTGCGGTCCAGTCGATCTCGGCGATTTGCCACCTGGCCGACCTGCCGGCCCACGTGGGCGAGCGCGAGACCAAGTGGCTGCGGCGGGCGCTAAACCTGAGCGAGGATGCGGTCCAGGTGCGCGATTGGCCCGAGTGTGGCCCGGGCAATGCGCTGGCGGCGATCGTGCAAACCGAGCACGGAGCGGAGGTGGTCACCGGCTTTGGCCAACGCGGGGTGAGTGCGAGCCAAGTGGCCGATCAGGTGGCCCGCGAGGTCAAGGCTTGGCTGGCCGCGGATGTACCTGTGGGCGGGCACTTGGCGGATCAACTGATCGCGCCTCTGGCGGTATTGCGCGGCGGCAGCTTTCGCACCGTGGCGCCGACCCCGCATTTGCTCAGTCAAATTGAAGTGGTGCGGGCCCTCCTGGGCGAGCGAGTCGCGCTGCATGGCGAAGGCCCGGGCCTCTTCCGGGTCGAGGTGACAGGCAATTCCGCCTGATGGCTCTGGCGACCAGCGGAAATCTATTTCCGCTTGGCGCTTTGCTTGCTGGGTGGGCTGCAAGTTCGCGGCCTTAGGGGCCGACTCACCGCAGCGGCGGAGGTGATTCCGCAATTTCCACGGATCGCCTCTGACCCATGGGGCCTCCTGGTCCGCGCCGCTTCGCGGCCGCGTCGCAGCACCGCGCCCTATCGCCTGGCTTGCCAGCCAGTCGACCGAGCCCTCGGGCGCACTGCGGCTGGATGGCTTTTGTACGCGAAGCCTGCCGCAGCCGCGCGCCGCCCGGGGCTCGGCCCTGCGGGTAACGGTCGCTGGCCCGGTGGCGAATTCACCTGACGATTCAACGATCAGACAGTTGCCTGGCACCTGTCCGACAGCGTCAGAAGCGACAGATTAGCGGGTTCGTCATCGACGACGAGGATCGTTGCATGGTCCATGGTCTTGTTCGCGTTCCCTTGGGCTTGCTCCTGGTCCTGGTCCTGGTGCAGGTCCGATGCGCAAAAGGAAAGCCTGCCGCGACGGCGCAGCCAGGGCCCACAAGCGCCCCAGACCCCAATTTGGCCGTCTCACCAGTCCCATCTTGCCCCCGGCCGAGTCCCCTGCGGCCGCCCGCGGGCAGCCTACGCCTGAGGGCCGCGGGGGTCAACCGGCAAGTATTTTGCGAATTCAGGATTTCGCCGCCGCCAGCTGGTCGGAGGGGGACTCGGCAGCGCAAGGTTCGCCGACGCCGACCGCAAGAACCGCTCCCGCGGGCTCAGGGGCTCAGCGCACCAGCACCGCGCGATAGCGCACGTCGTTCTTGCGCACTTTCGCCACGGCCCGGTTCACCTCGGCCATCGGAAAAATCTCCGCTTGGGCCAGAATCTGGTGCCGCGCGCAGAACTCCAGCATCTGGCGCATGGTCTGGCTGCTGCCGATGGGGCTGGCAGCGATTCGCCGGCGCAGGCCCAGGAGCTGGCCCAGTTCAAAGGTCACCGGCGCCGGAGGGACGCCGACAAAACAGAGCGTTCCATCAGCACGAAGGGTATCCAGGTACTCGCCCCAGGGCAGGTCGACATTGGCGGTGACGAGCACCAGGTCCAGGCGACCGTGGGCCTGTTGGCCGATGTTGTCGGGGTCGGACGAATTGACAAAGAAGTGCGCGCCCAGCCGCCTGGCCTCGGCTTCTTTGGCCGGCGTGGAGGAGAAAACCGTGACTTCGTAGCCCATCGCCGCGGCCATGCGGACCGCCAAGTGGCCAAGACCGCCGATCCCGACGATGCCGACCCGAGCCCCCGGCCCGCGGACAAACTCGCAAAGCGGGCTGTAGACCGTGATGCCAGCGCACAGCAGAGGTGCGGCTTCAGGCCGGCGCAGGCCTTCTGGCATGGGAAACGCGAAGTTCCAGTTGGTCAGGTGCACGTCCGCGTAGCCACCGTGCCAGTGAACGCAGGTTCTGAGGGACTCGGCGCACAGGTTGTCCCGGCCGCTGACGCAAGCGTCGCACCGCCCACAGGCGCCGCGCTGCCAGCCGACGCCCACGAACGTGCCAACCGCGTGAGAAGCGGGCACAGCGCGACCGGCGCGAACCACCCGACCCAAGATTTCGTGACCGGGAACAAGGGGATAGTCGGGCATGCCCCAGTCGTCGTCGATGAGGTGAATGTCGCTGTGGCAGACGCCGCACGCCTCCACTTCGATGAGGACTTCGTGGTCGCCGACTTCGCCGAGCGGAAGCGTCGCAGCCGTCAATTCGGCCCGGGCGGTAAGAGCAGCATATCCATGCAGTTCAGTGGCTTCAGCGAGACTCATCGGTGGCTCCGGGGCATGCGGCAAAGAGGTGAGTGGTGAACCAGCATCGACAACTCGGATGCGCCCAGTGCAGACCAACGTAGGTTGGTGGCGGGGGGCCGTCAATTCCATGGTGTCCGACCGGGAGCATAGGCAACACTTTGTTGCCATTCTCCCCCTGCGCAACGCGCATCTGACCGAACTGTTCTTGGACGCGCCGCCCAGCGCGAGCGAGGCCTAGCAGTTCCGCGGGCAGATGACGGCCCAAGCAATTGGCGGTAGCCTGACCGCGAGGTGGCCAATGGCGACAGAAGGGCGCAAAACCGCGGGCTGGCTGAC
>JBIKTV010000161.1:0-11693 GCA_044347905.1 Myxococcota bacterium | reverse complement strand
GCTTTGCCGCCGATCCCGCCTCGACCTCGCGCACGAGCATGGCCCTTTCCATCATCGCCAGCGCGTCGGCCAAGACGATGGAGTAGAGGCCACGCCTGGCCAACTTCAGGCGATCCAAGGTGAATCCGGGCTGGTCGTGCAGGTCTGCGCTGTCCATGTGCAGGGTCACCACGGGGATGTCGGTGTACCCCGCGGCGGTGAGACCTTTGCCGATCAGGCTCGCATAACAGCTAGCGCGGCACTGGCCGCCGGTCTGGCTGATGATCGCCGCTACCCGCGGGCCATATTGCCCGGAATCCAAGGCCCTGAGCATGTCGCCCACCACCAGAATCGCCGGGTAGCACATTTCGTGGTTGGTGTACTTGAGGCCATAGGCGCGCGAGGCGTCGTCGGGAGGCGGCAGCATCTTGAGCTGGTACCCCTGCTCGGCAAAGGCATCCTCTGTAAAGCGATCCAGCATGGGAAACCACGACGGACCCAGGAGAATTCGGTCGCGGTCGGCAAGCGTAAAGGGCGGAGGCCGGCGCCGGGGCTCGGGCCGCTCCAGACCCATGGGGCGAATCGCCAGCGTTTCCATAAGGGTTCGCAACCGCAGGCGAATCGACCCGGGGCTAGCGGACTCATCGACCCGCACCACCGTCAGGCGCTTGCCCGCGGCCTGGAGGATCGCCCGCACCTCGTCGATCGCCATCGAGTCAGGGCCACAACCAAATGAATTGATTTGCACAACCTCAACGTGGCGGTGCTGAACGGCATAGCGGGCGGCGTGGTAGAGGCGGTTGGGAAAGGCCCACTGCGTCAGGACCTGCAGGCCGTCGAGCTTCTGTTCCACCGGCACCATCTCTGTGGTGATGACGTCTAGGCCCAGGCCGGCGATGATGTCCGGAATCCCGTGATTGATATAGCGATCCAGGTGGTAGGGTCGGCCAATCAGCAGGATCACCCGCCGGCCCGCGCGCGCGGCCTCCTCGACCAAGCGCTGGCCTTCGCCCTGCTGTTCGCGGCGCACCCGCGCGAGTTCGTCCAGGGCCGCGTCAAAAGCGCGCTCAAAGCCCTGCCCCGTGGCCCCCAGCGCCAGCACCGCCTTGCGACAGGCGTCGCGCAGCAGGTCTTTGTCGCGAAACGTCAGCACGGGCGCGTAAAAAGGCACGCCGCGGCTCTGGGGATCGATCGCCGAGCGGATCACCTCCGGATACCCTGTTACAATCGGGCAGTTAAAGCTGCTCAGTGCATCGGCCTCCGGCAGCTCGAACACGACTTGCGGGTAGAAGATCGCGTCGGGCTGCTGCTCCAAAAGCTGCAGGATATGGCCATGCGCGACCTTGGCCGGCAGGCACAGGCTGTCTGACATCAGGGTCGGGATGCCCTGCTGGTACAACTGCGCGGTGGTCGGCGGCGACAGCAGCGGCTCCAAGCCCACACCGTCCAGCAGAGTGCGCCAAAAAGGCAGACTTTCAAACAGGTTCAGCACCCGCGGCAAGCCGATGCGCAGGCGTTTTTCCGGCCGCGGCGGCAGTTTGGGGCCGAGCCACAGCTCCTCGCGGCGCAGCGCCAAGTTGGTGCCCGGCACGGCGCGCTTGCCGCGGTTGGACTGCACGCGGTCGCAGCGATTCCCTGAGAAATACGCAGCTTTGCCGGGATAGCGAAGGCGGCGCACGCTGCACTTGTTCTCGCAAGCCTGGCAGACAAAGTCATTGCTCCGGCACTCCCCCACCTCCGCCATTTCTGCAAATGTTCTTTGCGGTTGTGCCGGCACCTGCCCCAGGCGGTGGTGATCGAGGGCCACCAGAGCCGCGCCCCAAGCGCCGATGACCCCGGCCGCATCTGGACAAATCGCCCGCTTGCCCGTGAGCCGCTCAAAGGCCCGCTGAACCGCGGGGTTGAGGAACGTGCCGCCCTGCACCACCACCGTGTCGCCCAGCACCGCGGGGTCGTGGATGCGCAGCACTTTCTCTAGGCAATTTCGCACGACGGAGTAGGCAAGCCCGGCGGCGAGATCCTCTACGCTCGCGCCCTCGCGCAGGAACTGCTTGACCCGCGAGTTCATAAACACCGTGCAACGCGAGCCGAGCTGGCACGGCGCCTCCGCGGCACAGGCACGTTCGGCAAACTCGCCGATGGGGATGCCCAGAACCTCGGCAAATGTCTGGAGAAAACTGCCACAGCCGGAGGAACAGGCTTCGTTGATCTCGATGCTGCGGATCTCGCCCGCGTCGATGAACATGGCCTTCATGTCCTGGCCGCCGATGTCGAGGACAAAGCTCACCCCGGGGGCCAATTCTCGGGCGGCGCGCAAGTGGGCGATGGTCTCTACCAGCCCGAGATCCAAGCCAAAAACGTTGTGGACCAGGTCTTCGCCGTAGCCTGTGGCCGCGCTCGCAGTCAGCTTGGGGCGCACACCGGCCGCGTCGAGTCGCGCCTGCAGTTCGCCCAGGCCGCGCTGGACCGCCCCCACTGGATCGCCGTGATTGAAGGCATAGCTCTCCAGGACCAGCCGGCCGGCGCTGTCTATCAGGGCGAGCTTGGTCGTGGTCGATCCCGAGTCAATGCCCAAAAAGCACGGTTGATCATGAAGTTCTAGGGAGGTCCCCCTGGCAATGACCTCAAAGCGCTGGGCGTTCCAAGCGGCAAATTCGCCGGGGCTGGCAAAAAGGGCCGGCTCGCGTCGGGTGGTCGCGCCGGGCTGGGCAACGCTTGCGGCCAGGCGCTCGCGCAGTTCCCCCAGGGACACGTGGCTCTCCAGACCCGCGGGGGCCAGGGCCGCGCCCAGGGCAGATAGGAGCTCGCCGTGGGCCATGGGCTCGACATCGGCCTCGGTCATGCCAAAGCGGGCCACCACCGCGGCGCGCAGGCTGGGTAAGAAAGTCAGCGGGCCGCCGCTCAAGAGCATCTTGCCGCGCACCGTCGCAGCGCGGGCCAGCGAGGTCACGGTCTGCGCAGCCACGGCGTGAAATACGGAGGCGGCGATGTCGGCCTTGGGCACGTTGCGGCTGAGCAGGTTTTGCACATCGGTCTTGGCAAACACCCCGCAGCGGCTGGCGATGGGCGTTATTTCGCGGTGTTGCTGGGCCAGAGACTCCAGGTCGGCCGGGTTCACCGCGAGCAGCGCGGCCATCTGGTCGATAAACGCCCCCGTGCCGCCGGCGCAGCTGCCGTTCATGCGCATGTCGGCGCGGCCGCGCTCGTCGATCAGCACCAGCTTGCTGTCTTCGCCGCCGATATCCACCAGGGTGCGCACCTGCGGGTGAGCCAGCTTCACCACCTCAATGGCGGCCACCACCTCTTGGACAAACGGGATGGCCAGGCGATCTGCGACGCCCATGCCGGCAGAACCCGTTGTACAGACAGTCAATTCAACGGCATCGGCACCTGGGCCAAAGTCTGCCGCCAGATCCGCAAAGATCGCCGCTAGGGTCTCTGCGACCTTGGCGTCGTGGCGACGATAGGTAGAAAACTTCAGCGGCGGCAAGCCTTCTTGCTGCGTGGGGTGCAAGACGGCGACCTTGGCGGTGGTCGAGCCGACGTCGATGCCGACCCGCCAGCGCCGCAGCCCCACTGGCGATTCAGATATCGATTGATGGACCGCAGAGTCGCCACTGATCGCCATTTTTCCGCTGCTCCCGACGCCGCCTGGACGCCTCTCTTGCGAGGTGCGCGACCATACGCCTAACGCGTTGCGGCGACACGGCAATGTGAGGCCCGCATGACAATGGAATGACACAGATGGACCGCGAGTCGCCAGCGTCGGCTCCCTTGACATCGCCCGGCGGCCATCGTATCGTATTTTTACGATAGCCCATCGCACCTCGCGACCGCTGCCGCTTGGCCACGCCCCTCAGGAGCCCCACGATGAACGAACAGACCAAGGACTTTGTGCGCGCCGCGGTGCGCGATCAGTACGCCAGCGTCGCCCGCGCCGACAGCGCTTCTTGCTGCGCCGCCCCCGGTTGCTGCAGCCCCAACGCCGACGCCAGCCTGGAACTGGGCTACAGCGCAGAGGATCTCGCCGCCGTGCCGGAGGGCGCCAACATGGGCCTGGGCTGCGGCAATCCCCAAGCGATCGCCGCGCTCAAGCCGGGGGAGACCGTGCTGGACCTGGGCGCAGGCGGCGGTTTTGACTGCTTTTTGGCCGCCAAGCAGGTCGGCGAGACGGGCCGCGTGATCGGCGTGGACATGACCCCGGACATGCTGAGCAAGGCGCGGGCAAACGCCGTCAAACTCGGCACGGCCAATGTCGAATTCCGCCTGGGCGAGATCGAGCACCTGCCGGTGGCCGACAACAGTGTGGACGTCATCCTGTCCAACTGCGTGATCAACCTGAGCCCAGATAAGGGCGCGGTGTTCCAGGACGCCTTCCGCGTGCTGAAACCCGGCGGGCGCCTGGCGATTTCAGACGTGGTCACCACCCAGGAACTGCCAGAGGCGCTGGCCCAAGACATGGCCGCCTTCACCGCGTGTGTCTCCGGCGCCGCGAGCGTGGACACTGTCAGCGACCTGCTGGCCCGCGCCGGCTTCAGCGACATCCGAATCGCCCTCAAGGAAGAGAGCCGCGCGTTCATGGCGGGGTGGATCCCGGGTTCAGGCCTGGAGAATTACGTTGTTTCTGCGACGATCGAGGCGCGCAAGCCGGCCAAGCGCTCCTGCTGCTAGTCTCCAGAGCAGAATCGGCGAATTCGCCAAGCTCGGAGCGGGCTTACAACAAGGTCCCCCTCAATACCCCTCGATGCGCTGCTGCTAGTCTCCAGAGCAGAATTGGCGAATTCGCCAAGCTCCGGGCGAGCTTACAACAAGGCCCCCCTCGATACGCTTAGGCGGGGCTTGCCTCGGGCTCGCTGGTCGACAGGGCCTTCTTGAGGGGCTTGTTGAACGCCCACATCATCGCGCCGGCGCTCAGGCCCAGCACCATGAGGATAAAGAAGAACGCGTCCTTGGACATCGACGTGTACAGCTGGCCGATGTAACCCGAGAGGATGTTGCCAAAGAAGCTGGAGAGGAACCACATGCCCATCATCAGGCTGACAATGCGCGCCGGGCTGACCTTGGTGACGAGCGACAGGCCGACGGGCGACAGGTAGAGCTCGCCGACGGTCAGCAGCAGGGTGCAGACGATGGGCCACAGCCAGCTGCCCTTGCCCGCGCCGACGACATTGGCGCCGACGATCATCACGATAAACGACAGGCCGAGCACAAAGCAGCCGATGACCATCTTGGACACGGAGGAGGGCTCGGTGCCGTTGGCGTTTTGCTTGCGCCAAAACCGGTCGAGGAACGGCGCGAGCAGGAAGATAAAGAACGGGTTGACCGACTGGAACCAGGTCGACGAGGCCCACGACGGCCAGACGGTCTGCTCATCGGCCCAGGTCTGCATGGTGTTGCCCTGCTGCTCATAGACGGCCCAGAACACCACATTGAGGGCACAGAGGGCCACCAGAGCCCAGACGCGCTTCCATTCATTGGGGCTCAGCGGCTGATGCGCGGCCTTGTGCACTTCTCCGCCGGCCTTGGCCTGGTCGAGCTTGCGCTGGGCAAGGCCGTCTGGGGCCAAGTAGCGCGCGCCGGCGATTTGGATCGCCACGCCAATCAGCATGCCAAAGCCCGAAGCGAGAAAGCCGTAGCGCCAACCGTAGAGCATCGCCAAGGTACCCGCGACAAAATTGCACAGGAAAGCGCCCAGGTTGATGCCCATGTAGAAGATGGTGAAGGCACCGTCGCGGCGCGGATCGTTCTCTGCGTACAGGCTGCCGACTTGGGTCGAAATGTTGGGCTTAAAGAAGCCGTTGCCGATGATCAGCAGCAAGAGCCCCACAAAGAACAGGTTTTCCGCGCCAAACAGCAGGAACTGGCCCGCCGCCATCACCAGGCCGCCCATCAGCACGGAGCGGCGCTGGCCCAGGTAGCGGTCGGCCATCCAGCCGCCCAGCAGCGGCGTCAAGTAGACCAAGCCGGTGTACCAGCCGTAAATGACCGAGGCCCGCGGCTCAATCGCGCACGTTTGCTCGGCAATTCGCTGGGCGACATCGACGGACACTGCCTGCAGGCCCTTGACCGCGTCGCCCTGGGTCAGAATCGCCACCTTGGTCTGGATGCACTGGGCGGCCTGCGACGCATCGACGCTGGGCAGCAGCGACTGGATAAAGCTCCAGCCAAAAACCGCATTGGGGTCGGCGATCTTGCTGGGATCGTAAGCGCCGCCCTGATAGATCTGCCGGGCGCTGACAAACAGGTAGTTGACCATGTACAGCTTGAGCAGGCCGCGCATGCCGTAGTAGGAGAACCTCTCCCACATCTCGGTAAAAAACAGCACGAACAGGCCCACGGGGTGGCCCATCAAGGTGCGTTGTTGGTGCGGTGGCAGCGCTTCTGCGGTCTGGCTCATGGGCGTCCGGGGTGCGCGGGACCTCCGCATGGCGGCGCAGCGGAACTTCCGCCGCAGCCGGGGGCCTGCGCTGAGCGCGAATGCTGGGGCCGGAGCGCGCCGGAGTCAACGGATCGGCCCCAGTGGGGGTCCATAGACCCTGACCGCGCATGAAATTCTTGACTTCCGCCGGGGGAGGGCGAGCATGCCGCTGGCTTATTGCGAGGTCGTCCCTCTGTCAAGCCGAGGTGGTCCATGGCCGCGTCCATTGTCCTGGCCTGCGAGCGTCGCTGGCTCGCCGTTGCCTCTGTGGCCCTGTTGTGGGCCTGTGATCTGAATCAAAGCACTGGAGAAGGCACCCTGCCCGCCCCGGCCGACGCGACGATCGCCGCCGACACGGCTGATATCGCCCCGGTCCCCAAGGGCAAGCTGCAGATCAGCCCGGAGCCGATCGATTTTGGCGGCCAGCTGATGGGCACCTGCAATACGCGCACGGCGACCCTGCGCAATATCGGCGACGCGCCGCTGGTAATCTCCGGGCTGGACCTGCAAATGCTCAGCCCGCAGTTTACGGTCAAGTGGTTGGCGCCCCAGACAATGGCGGGCCAAAGCAAAGCCGGCGGTCAGAACTGGGGGCTGGCCACGCCGGTCAGCTTGACGCCCAACCAAGCCGCGGGCATCGCTTTGGAGTACTGCCGGACGGATGCCGCCGCCATGGTCGGGGCGCTGAGCGTGGCCACGGATGTCGGCGCGTCCAACCTGACGATTGGGGCCAAAGAGGTCAAGAATGAAGGGCCGGTCGACCCGCCCAGCTGCCCCATCGCCGTCGCAAAAGTCGCTGAAGGCAGCGAGGTCATGGTCAACACCACGCTGCACCTGAGCAGCAGCGGCTCCAAGAGCCCCACGGGCGCGGCGATCGCCAAATTTGAGTGGGCCGTCAGCCAACCGGCCGGCAGCAACCAGGCCCTGAGCCCCGGCGGCAGCTCGCCTGACGTGAGCCTCGTCGCAACCGCGGTGGGCCCCTACAGCTTCTGCCTGAGCGTCTGGGATGCCAAGGGCGTCAAGTCGTGCGCGCCGTCGTGTGTCGAGGTGCTGGTGGTGCCGGGCAATGAGGTTTCCGCAGGCCTGACCTGGCAGACACCAAACGCCAAGGGCACCGACGGCAGCCCGGGCGCCGATCTCGACCTGCACTTTGCCCACCCCATGGCCCAGGGTGTGGACCGCGACTGCGACGGTGTGGGCGACCCGTGGTTCAGCAACCCCTGGGACGCCTTCTGGTACAACCTCAAGCCGACGTGGACCACCCCGGGGAGCCCAACCGACCCGACCCTGAGCGGCGACGACAAGGCCGGCGTCCTCGGCGAGACCCTTTCTTTGGCCAAAAGCGAAGGGACGCTCGACGACCCGGTGGCCTACACGGTGGGGGTGCACTATTGGAACGACCACGAGCTTGGCCATAGCAAAGTCAACCTCAAGATCTGGGCTCAGGGAGTCCTGGTGATGAACCTGGCCGATGTCGAACTGCAGCCCGGCGACATGTGGACCGTCGGCCGGCTCCACTGGCCCAACACCCTGAGCGGCGGCAGCAAGGCACCGTTTGAGCCGTGCAAGCAGCAAGGCAAGACCTGCGCGGCTGGCAAGACCAAGATGTGGCAGGCCAGCGGTCAGTGGTGCATCGCGCCGTGCTACAAAGACAATGCCTTTACGTCCGCGGCGATCAAGCCGATGGTGGCTTGCGAAAAGTAGCGGCTGGCAGGGCTGCGGGGCGGCCAATTGCTGAGGCGACCAGCGGCACTCTACTTGCGCTGGTCGCCTCGCCCCTCCGTGTCCATCAAGGCGATCGACCTATTTCCAGACACTTCCGTGTACCAGCAGCCTTTCAGCTGCCACCCGCCGGAGCGGCCATGGCCCAAGCGCGGGCGATGTTGGCGCGGATCGCCTTGTTCTCTTCATTGCCAAAGGCTTCCTGCAGCACCGCGACCAGACCCGCCACCGGGGCGCCGCCAGCCAGGCCGTTGCCCGGCAGCTTGAGCACCACGCCCGCGGTCCCCGTGGCCAAAGTGCGGGCCAGGTATTCGCGCACGCTCTCGTCATCGCTGGCAAACAGCTTCTTGATGGCCGGGACCGCGCCCGCGTCGCCCATCCGCGCCAAGTGCGCCGCGACGACCGCCTGCACGCGGCCCGCCTTCTCCTTGGTGGGCAGCGCGTAGACGGCCTTCTTGACCGCCGCGAGCACCCGCTTGCCCACCGGCGTGTCGGCGTAGTTGGCGAGCAAGGTGGCGTGTTCCCAGGCCGCGTCGGGGTTTTTGCCGCCCAAGAGGCCCACGACCTGCTTCTCCGCCTTGCCATCGCCGCTCAGCGCCAGCGCCACCAGGGCCACGGCGTGGTCGGTGCGGTCGGGGCTGCCGGCAAATTCTTTGGCCGTTTTTTGCCAGTCGGCCTTGGCGTCGGTGTTGCCCATGGCCGCAGCGGCGAGCGTCGCCACATAGTCACTGCCCATGCGCGCGCGCTTGAGCTTGCCAGCCACGGCCTTGTCGCCCATGCGCGTCAGGTACCAGGCGCAGGCTTGGCGGGCCGGCTCGATGGCGCGGGCGTCGTTGCGCTCGACTTCAAAGGCCGCTTGGCACGGCTCAATCAGGCTCTTGTCGTTCCACGTGCCCAGCAGGCTCGCCGCCGCAGTCAGCGCATCGTTGGTGTATTCGCTGTCTGGCTCAAACGTGGCCATCTTGACCGCCAGAGGCGCCAGCGACTTGTCATTGTACCAGCCCACCATGCGGATCAGAAAGCCGCGCCAGCTATAGCCGGCCTGCTGCCAATTCGAGTCTTTGGCAAAGAAGCCTTCAATGATGGCTTTGTGGGCCGGGTCGCGCCGCAGCACCAGCATCTCAAACGACGGCGTGACGAACTTGCAGCTCCAATTGCCCAAGCAGGCCGTGGAGTACAGGCTCTTGGCCTTGTCAGGCACGTCAAGCCCAGCCTGGATCAGCTCCAGCGGCAGCTTCTGCGTTCCCAGAATCGCCTCTTTGAAGTATTTGCTGCCCACAACGCCGTCGTCACCGGCGATCTTGTGGTTGCCGACGAACCATGTGCTCAGGTAGCCGTATTCGCCTTTGCCGTCAAAGGCCTCGCGCCAGCCCGGGTGGTCATCGGCGGCGGCGGGGAGGGCGGCTAGAGAGGCTGCAGCGCTGGCACCGAGGAGCCAACCTTTGAAATTACTTGGTTTCATCGCAAGTCCTTATGAGGGGGTTAGAGGGCCGCCTGCAGGGGCGGCGATTGGGGCACAGTGGCGTTGCCAAGAGCAGGCGCTAGCCTACGACGACGGCAGCAGGGCGGTCAATTGGGGGCGGCGGTGTCGAGCTTTTGAACTGTGTCAACGGTGACACAGTTCAAAAGCTCGGCGCGGCGGGCGAACGGCCACCGCAGACAGTGGCTCCAAGCGTAGGTATTGGGCTGCTCCGGCCTTCTGCCTTTGGCCATAGCGACCTCTCGCCGTCGGTCTAGCCCCCAAGGACGCCCGGTCTTCGCCCGCAGGGCAAGGTCAGTGCTGCCGCGACACCTGTAGGCCGGGCTGTAGCTTGGCCCAATCCCCGGGCGCGTAGGGTTCCGTCAACGCGGTCGCGGGGTTCAGCCAGCCGAGTTGCGACTCAGAGCCTGTGAAAATATTCTGGATGTGAAAGAACAGCGATTGACAGCATGGGGTCCTCTACTCTCGATGGCCTGAAACCGACGTTCTTTCACATCCTCTCAGAAGGCAGCAAGCGAAAGTGGCGCAAAGCCGTGGGCATCGGTCAGTCCTGAGCCGGCTGGCGGGCGACGCCGACCCAGCGATAGAGCGCCGGCAGCACCACCAGGGTCAGCAGTGTACTAGAGCGCAGGCCGCCAATCACCACTTCGTCCGCCCTCGCGCCATCTGCACACAGCTGCCTGATCAAGCTGACCATCACCAAGCCGTTGACCACCGCCACGGCAGAAAGGGCGGCAAAGCCCACCGACGCAGTGATCGAAAGGGGCTTCCCGCGCAGCGGCGCCACCTCAGCGGCCGGCCTTGACTATTCAAGCACTCGCTTGTATACTTGAACTCATGACGACGACCCCGCGCCAATTCAAAGACGACATCTACGATCAGCTGGCCCGCCTCGGCAAGGCCGTGTCTGCGCCCAAACGCTTAGAACTGCTGGACCTTCTTTGCCAAGGGCCGCGCTCTGTGGAGTCGCTGGCCGACCAAGCCTCGATCTCCGTCGCCAATGCTTCCCAGCATCTGCAGGTCCTTCGGGCGGCCCACCTGGTAGAGGCAGACAAGCAGGGCCTGTACGTCATCTACCGGCTGGCCGCGCCCCAAGTCGGCGAGTTTTTTCTGTCTTTGCGCCAGCTGGCCGAGGATCGCTTGGCCGAAGTCGAGCATTCCGCCCGGAGCTACTTTGCCGTGCACGACGGCCTAGAGCCGATTGCGGCTGACGAATTAGCCGAGCGGATGCAGCGCGGCCTGGCCACCGTCATTGATGTGCGGCCGATAGAGGAGTTTCGCGCCGGCCACTTGCCGGGAGCCGTCTCTGTGCCGCTGCCCGAGCTGGAGGCGCGCCTGGCTGAGCTGCCGGTGGGCCGCGAAGTGGTGGCCTATTGCCGCGGGCCGTTCTGCGTGATGTCGGCCAAAGCTGTGCAGCTGCTGAGGAATCGCGGGATCTCTGCTCGCAGACTTGAGCTTGGCGTGCTGGATTGGCAGGCCCGCAGCAAGGACGCGAGGGCGGAGGTGGCGTCTTGAGCGAGCTGAAGCTAGGCATCCGCAATAACCTTGGGCAATTCTCGCTGCTCGTGCTGGTCAACGCCTTTGTGGGCGCGATGATCGGCCTGGAGCGCACGCTGCTGCCGTCGATCGCCGAGCAGGAGTTTCACCTCGCAGCCAAGGCGGCAGTGCTGTCTTTCATTGTGGTTTTTGGCATCACCAAGGCGCTGACCAACTATCTGGCCGGGCGGCTGTCGGACCGCTTTGGCCGCCAGCACGTGCTGGTGGGCGGCTGGCTGGTGGCGGTGCCGGTGCCGTTCTTGCTCATGTGGGCGCCCACCTGGTCTTGGGTGTTGTTTGCCAACGCGCTTTTGGGCATTAGCCAGGGCCTGACGTGGTCGACCACCGTCATCATGAAGATCGACCTGGCCGGCCCGACCAAGCGCGGCCTGGCGATGGGCCTCAATGAATTTGCCGGCTATTTTGCGGTGGCGGGCAGCGCGCTGGCCACGGGCATGCTGGCGGCCGAGTACGGTCTGCGCCCCCAACCCTTCTATCTGGGCGTGGTCTTTGTTGCGATTGGCCTGCTGCTGTCTCTATTCGCGGTCAAAGAGACCC
>JBIKTV010000162.1:0-11693 GCA_044347905.1 Myxococcota bacterium | reverse complement strand
GCGGAATCCTGTTGGGCTATGCGGGATTCAGCGACACCCCGGTGTTCGTTCTGGGCGCGCTGCTGACGGCTCTGGCGTGGCTGCAGGCCCTGCCCGCCGGCCCGGCGTCCTGGTCTGCGGCCTACAAAGCGCTGCGGCAGATGGCGCCGGTGGCGGTGGGCCTGGCGGGCGGAATTGCCGGTCAGCTCCTGTATAATTGGCTGGCTTTGGGCGATCCCTGGCTCGCAGAGCGACCGGACGGGGTCACCCAGTGGCTGGCCTTGCCCCGCGCCGACGCGCTGGTGGGTCTCTGGCTGACGCCGCGGCGAGGCCTGCTCTATCACGCCCCGTGGCTGGCAGCTGCGGCGGCGGGCTTAGCGATGCTGGCGGCGAGCAACCGGCCGAGGCCTGAGCGCCTTGAGGCCGGTGGCGCCCTCACTGTGAGCGGGCTTTATGCCTTGTTTATCGCTGGTTGGGAGGCATGGCCGGCGGGCGACCAAGCCGGAGCCCGCCACCTGCTGCCCATCGTGCCGCTGCTGGCGTGGGGGCTGGGGCCGCTGTGGCAAGCGCGGCTGCAGCCGCAGGTCCGCGGGGCTTTGCTGGCCAGCGTGGCCGCCGGGGTGCTGCTCCACGCGCCGACGGCGGCGACCTTTCCCTATCACTTTGAGCAAATCCAGCGCCCTGTGCTGGAGCTGGCGGTGCCGCTGATGGTCCAAGGCGCGTGGTCGCCCAGCATCGGCGCCTGGATCGGTTTGGGGGGCACGGCGAGTGCCGCGGTCTATGCGCTGATCCTGGCCGCGGTGTGGTGGATGGCCCTGGCCCGGGGCGGGCTCCAGCAAAATCCTCAGGCGCTGCGGCCTTGGCTGCTCCCCTTGAGCGCCGCAGTGGTGCTGCTGGTGTGGGCGGTGGGCATCACTTCTGCGGTGCCAGAGAAGCCGGGGCGGGCTGCAGAGGTCGGCCGCTATGAGGCTGCGCAATTGCTCAAGGTAGGCCTGCACGGCCGCAAGCCTTAACCTGGATCCCCAAATGTGTTGCTGGCCCTACAGGCTCGCGGAGCGGCGAATCGACCGTGTGGTCGCGAGCTTGCGATCCAGCCAGCAATCCAGGGCAACCCGGCGGCTTTTCTTATGGGCGGCCTAAACCGCAGCGGCAAGGTCGATCGGCGGCTTGTGGCCGTCAAACACCCCGCGGCGCAGCGCGCTATCCACCGCGTCGGCCACGGAATAGCTGTGGCGCCAGCGCGCAAGCTGCCTCAGGCGACTGCCATCCAAAGTGGCTGAATAGCGGATGTAATCCAGCTCCGCCGCCGGAAAATCCGCAAGGCGCAGCTGAAAGAGGCGCTTGGCCAGACCCGGCAACACCACGTGGGGCATGGACAGCGTGGGTTTACCTGTCAGCGCCACAAGTTGCCGCAGTGGCAGCGCTTCTGGCCCCACCACGTTGAACACGCCGCGCAAACCAGGCCGCGCTGCCGTAAGGATTGCCGACACAGCGTCCTCTTCGTGCAGCACCTGAAGCATCGGGTCAAAGCCAAACAGGACGGGAATTCGCGGCAAACGCAGGTAGTTGGACACGGCATTGCGCACGCCGCCCAGGATATGCGGCGGTCGCAGCACCACCGTCTCGATCTCCGGGTTCTTCCAAAAATACGACTGCGCAAACATATCGACGGCGATCAGGTCGCGCATCCCGGAGAAATGCTGGGCCCCTAGCAGGGGGGCGTCCTCGCCGATAAACGCCGGATTGTCGCTCTGCGGCCCGTAGACATCGCCGGTCGAGAGGATCACCACCTTGGGCACCTCATAGCGCCGGGCGAACTCCAAGACCTGCTTTGTTCCCAGAAGGTTCCAGGTGTGGTGCTCTCCGGTCCCCTGCCGCGGGTCGTGCATCAGGCCCAAGTGAAAGATCACGTCGACGCGGTTGGTGCGGAACAGGTCTTCACAGGCCTTGCGGCGAATGTCGATACGCAAATGCTCGACATCCGTAGGCTTTCGCAAAAACGGCCGGCGATCGATGCCGATCACCCGCCACGACTCTTCGCGGTGCAGCCGCCGCGTGAGCAGCTGGCCCAGCCGTCCACCGATGCCGGTAATCACGGCAATTTGCTTGCGTTTCATGATTCCCCTCGGTCATGGCTGCTAGATGAGAAAGCCGCGCCTCTCCGCTAGGCCTCGGTCGATCAGCGCCTGCACCGCGGCCTTGACTTGAGCGACCTTGAGCGCGAGCACGGCGTCGTCGTCATTGGGGTCGCCGTCAAATAGGATCGGCTCGCCGTAGTAGATGCGGTACTTGACGGGCGCCGGCAGCATGGCCAGGGGCCCCAGCAACGGCATCAGCGGGGTGATGGGCAGGGCCGGAATCTGGAGAAGCCGAGCCAACGACTTGAAATCCCACATATTAATCGTTTGCTCTTCCGCGCCAATCACCGCAACCGGCACGACCGGCGTGCGCGTCTCCAGGGCGAGGCGCAGAAAACCGTGGCCAAACGGCGTCATGCGATAGCGCTCGCGGAACGGCTTGTTGATGCCTCTGGCCCCTTCTGGAAAAACCAGTACACACTCATCGGCTTCTAGTAGCCGCCGGCAGTTGTCGGGCAGTCCCGTCACTTGGCCGCAGCGGTAGCAGAAGGTGCCAAAGAACGGCAGGGCGGTCGCGAACTTTTCCACCATCGAGCGCGCCACCCGCGGCGGATTGCGGTCCAACAGCAGGCTCGCGCCGATCGCCGCACCGTCAAAAGGCAACTGCCCTGAATGGTTAGAGATCAGCAGGCAGCGACCTTCCGGCACGCGGTCGATGTCGTGCACCTCCGCGCGGAACCACACGCGGTACAGGAACTCAAAAACTGGAATCACATCGCGGATTTCCTTGGGCGCAAACCCAAAGGCATCGACACCGTACTCAGACAGGTTCTTGCTGGTCAGCAGGTGGCCAAAGCGCTTGTCCAGCTCTTCCGGTGGCGTCCGCCAACTGCCGCTAGCCAATAGCGAAACTACGTCTTGGCCGGCTTCGCCAAACTCGCGCATGGCCCGTTCCACCAGGGGACGCCGCCGCTCCGCCTCCGTGAAGTGGGCCAGCTGGTTGGCCAAGGCCTGGCCGGCGTGCAGGGCTTCGCGAAATCGATCAGCCGCGCTGAGGCGAGCTGGGGCCGAAGAGCCAGCGGCAGAAGCAGCGCGACGTTGGGCGGGAGTTGGAGCCACGGAATCCTCGAATTGCGCCGTTCATCCTACGGGCGGAGGCGGGTTTGGCGCAAGCTCCCCCGCAGCAAAAACTTGACGTTTATCCACCACCGCCTAGGCTCGGCGCGACTGCGGGAGGCTAGGATGTACTCGATTCGACAGGCTGCCGATCTCCTTGGCGTGCAACCCAAATTGCTCAAGCGCTGCGTGGCAGAGGGCCAACTGCCCGGGGCCACCGCGGTGGAGGGCAAGCACGGCGCCCCCAGCTGGCGACTGCCAGAAGAGGCCCTGCAGGCTTGGCGGCAACGCGAGAGCGCCATGGCCGCTGCGCAGAGCGAAAACCGCACCCAGGCCTCTGCGCCCCGGCCGCGCACGGAGGCTGAGATCCTGGCCCCGTTCATGCAAGCCAGCCCGCAGGCTCAGGAACCGCCGATGCGCGACCACCTCATGCCGATGAGCGTCGTCGTTGAGCTGCTGCGAGGCGAGGCCGACCAGCGCCGTTCGGCCCAGCGCATCGCCGAAGAGCAGGCCGCGACCATCGCGGTGATGCGCCAAGGCCTAGAAGCGGAGCGAGAAGAAGTGCTGCGCCTTCGCCGCGAGCTGAACGACACCCGCCAAGCGCTGCAGGAGGCCCAGCGGGGGTTGTTGCGCGTGGCCCGCAAGCAGCTGCCGCCGGTGGACCAGGAGCGCGAGACTCAGCCGCTGGACATGCAAACGCTGATGCGCATCGCTCAGGCCAATTGAGCGCGGCGCGCGCGTCTAACCGCATAGATAGCCATCAAAAGCAACAAGCTGCCGCCCGCAGTGCCGCCGGAAGGGCCGCTGCTGCAGCCGCTGTCGTTGGCCACCATCTGGTTCTTGGTCGCTCCGCCGCTGCTGGTGTCGAGGCTGCCGAGCCCGGGTTCGCTGCCGCTGCTGACGTCGCTGGCCAGGGCCGTGCTGTCGGCCCCGTCGCCGTTGGCCGCGCTGTCCTTGGGGAATTTGCCGGTGTCGCTGTCTGCCGTGGCATCGCCGCAGTCGGCGCCCAAGTGCTTGCAATTGCCGTCGATGCAGCTGTCGAGGGTGCACGGCAGGCCGTCGTCACAGGTCAAGCTCGCGCCAGAGAGGCATTGGCCCTGGGCGCAGTAGTCGCCCTCGGTGCACGCGTCGCCGTCATCGCAAAGGCCGCCCAGGACCTGATGGACGCACTCGCCCTGCAGGCAGGAATCGCCGGTGCAGCCATTGAAGTCCTCGCAAACTTTGAGTTCTCCTGACTTACACGCGCCGTTCTTGCAGCCGCCGCCAGAGGTACAGCCGTCGCCGTCGTCGCAGGCCCCGGCCGTTGGGCTGTGGACACAACCGCTAGGTCCGCAGCTGTCGGCGGTGCAGACATTGCCGTCGTCACAGACTCCCTCTGAGATCGCGTGCTTGCATGCCCCATCGGCACAGCTGTCCTGGGTACACGCAGCGCCGTCTGCGCAGTCTTTGGGCTGGCCAAAACAGGCGCCGCTGCTGCATATATCGTTGTCGGTACATGCATTTCCGTCGTTGCAGCTCTTGGCCGTGGGGGTGTGGACACAGCTGCCGTTGTTGCAGGTGTCGGCTGTGCACGGGTTGCCGTCGTCGCAGTTGGCACACGGCGCTGGGCCGCAACTGCCGCTGCCGGGGCCGCTTTGGCCGGCGATGGTCTGGCAAGGCTGGCCGCTGGGGCATGGCGCCTCACTGAGATCGCCATTACTTGCACATACATAGCGCTTGCCCTGGTAGCAGAGCGCGCCAGCCGTGGGGGCTACCGCAGGTGAGGCCGCACAGAAGGCCGACACGCACTTGGCTGCAGTCCCGGCCTTGGTCGAGCACATGGCGCCGTACGCGGAGCAATCGCCGGGGTCGCTGAGCGCGCCGTTCTTGCAGGTGGCGATCTTGCCGTTCTTTGGATCGGGCAGGCAGGTCGAAGTCGTGCCCTTGGCCGGGCAGTAGATCGACACGCAGCGCAAACCCAAGTCATCATTGGCACACGTCGCGCCGTAAGCCGCGCAGTCGCCCTTGCCGCAGTCGCTGCCGACCATCACGCTGCCTTCGCAATGCGCTGTGCATTTGGGCGGTTCCGTGATGAGCTTGCGGCGCAACACGGAGTAGTCCGCGGATACGCTGCGCAGGTTGTAGACGCAGCCATAGGCGCAACCCTTGCATTCCCATGCGTAAACGCTGCCCCACGGGTCGCCTTTGTCGTACAGAAAGATATGGCCCGCGCCATTCTTGTTGTAGTTGAATGCGTCCGCCCGCAAGGCGCTGCCCTTGGCGATCTTGGTCCACCAATAGCTGTAGGTGTCAAAATGCCAGGTGCTGTAGGGGTGGTAGCCTTGATCGAGAGGCGTCGGCTTGTCGATCTGCCAGGCCTTGGCGACAAATCCCGAGCAATCAGCCCCATAAGCGCCGGAGTGGGTGCAGCTGGGGCAGCCGCCGCCGGAGGTGGGCGTGCACTTGCCCTTGTCGGCCGCGCCGGGCTTCCACTTGCCGCCGCCCCACCAGTAGGAGAATCCGACCACCGTCTTGCCGATCGCAATAATCTCGTCTCGCGTCATGGGGTTGGGCGCTGCCTCAGCAGACCTCCCCCCAGAAACGACTGCGCAAACGGCGATCAGGAGGGCCATCGCGAGGTGCTTCACGGCGCCACCTCCTGAACGAGCACGCCTTTGTCGCCCAAGCATAGGCTGTACAGGTGGCCGTCCTGGCCCACCCGAGCGCTGCGCAGCTGCTCTTCCGGCCCTGAGGGGGCGCAGAGCTCGACGCGCCGCAGCTCTTGACCGCGGTCATCGATCAGCAAGGCCTCGCGGCGCCGCTGCACCGGCCGGTCCTCGGCGTCGAGCTGCACCAAATCGGCGACCAGCCAGAGCCGATCGCCCGTCTTGCCGCCGAGCTCTACCAACTGCATGACGGGCCAGGCAAATTCCGCTTGGATCGTCAAGCCCGGGGCCTGGTCGACCGCGCTGCCCGGCTGCCGACCCGCCAAGGCCGCGCGGTTGGGCGGCACACGCAATGCTTTGAGCAGCCAGCGGTTATCCGCGGTCGGCCGCCCCTCCAGCACCGCGGCGCCGCTGCCCGTCACACGCCTCAGCTGGGCGTGCTCGTACTCGGCCCACAGCTCGCCGCCGTGCATCTGCAGCGCGGTGATCAGCCACGGTTCATCTTGCGGCCCGCCCAGGGGCACGGTCTGAACCACCGCGCCGGTTTGGGCGTCCAGGCGGCTCAGGTTCTTGGCAACCAAGCGATCAAGCAGCCAAATGTGCCCAGGTCCATCGATCGCCAGCTCTTGAGCCGTGCGCGCCGCGGGAATGCTGTGCCAACCGCCCAAGCGGTCCAGCCGCACCAGCCGGCTGTTGACTTGATCCAGGATCCACACGCTGCCGTCCGCGTCTGCGTCCAGCGCCATCGGCCCTTCTGGGTTCTGTTCGCCCTGACTCACCCGACCCAACTGGAATTTTCCCTGGCCCCAAGCGAGGTTGGCCCGGTTCAACACCGCGGAAGTGGGCGCTTGCTTTGCTGGGGCCAAGACCGGTGTAGAAGCGGGTGCGCCCGCTGGGACGGCTGGGCTAGACGCCGCCTGGGACAGCAGAGCCCCAGGCAGGGGCGCTACAGCAGCAACTCCTCCCGCGGATGGACTATTTCGCTGCACGACGGGTGTGTGCACGGCCGGCGTCCCAGCAGGCGTACACCCGCCAAACCCCGCCAAAAGCGCGATCCATGCCCCTGCCCTGGCTACCCTCTGCCCCATGGAGCCCCCTGCGTCAGAGTGCACACCATAGGCAAGCGCCCCACCGGGCGCAAGCGTCAACCGCCCTTGCGCGTCAAAACCAGCCCTGGCAATGGGGAATCCAAGCCCCGCGCGCTTGATCCACGCGGCGCTCTACGGCCGCCGGCAGACCCCGCTGGGCGGATCGTCGTCGGCGGGTGCGGCCTCGCCGCCCTCTAGCTCATCTGTGGCCCGCGCAACCCGGCGCGGAGGAGGCGTGCCTCAGGTCGGCACCCCAAGCTTGGGCAAAAGCCAGTTCTGCACGACCATCCAGGCGATCAGCATGCCGATAAATGTCAAGGTATCCATGGATCTCCGGCACCCCGTCTGAGAGGATGGGAAAGAACGTCGGCTTCAGGCCCTTGAGTGTAAAAAAGCCAATATTGTCAAAGACTATTCTTTCACATCCAGAATGTTCTCACAGGCTCTGTGCGCGCCGCTCAGGTGGGAGCCATCGCCGCGCCAAGCGGTTCAGAAGCGGCTGTCGCCAACACCAAGTGCGTCGGCCCCCCCAGCACCGCCACCCACCGGCCCCCTTGCAGACCGGCGCGTTCGCACCACAGGAGCGCCTGATCAGCCTGGGCGCGGCTGCCCATCTCCAGGGCAAGCAGGCCCCCCGGCTCAAGAATCTGCGGCGCTCCGGCAATAATCCTCTCTATCAGGTCCAGGCCCGTCAGCCCGCCGTCTAGGGCCAGCTTGGGCTCGTGGTCGCGCACGTCGCGCTCCAGCTTGGGGATATCGCCGCTTCGCACATAAGGCGGATTGCTCGCCACCGCGGCAAAGCGCCGGCCTGCCGGCAGAGCCTCAAACAGATCGCCTTTGAGAAAGCTCACTTCAATCGCCAGCTTCTCCGCGTTGCGCTTGGCCTGGGTCAGAGCTGGTTCGCTCGCGTCGGTGGCCAAGAGCTCGCGCGGCGCTTGCCGTTCGGCCAGGGCAAAGCCGATCGCCAAAGCCACGCAACCGCTGCCGGTACACAGATCGAGCACCGCGCCGGTTGGGGCCTCGGGTTTGATCAGGAATGCCAAGACTTCATCGACCAGCATCTCCGTCTCTGGCCGCGGCACTAACACGGCGGGCGACACTTCAAGCTCAATCGCGTGAAACGCCCGCTTGCCAAGGATATACGCCACGGGCTCCAGGCTCGCTCGCCGGCGGATGAGCGCCTTGTAGGCGGCCAATTCGTCTTTGCTCACCGGCTGATCAAAGCGCAACAGCAGATCGAGGCGCTTGCATTTGAGCACATGGGCCAAAAGCAACTCTGCGTCCAAGCGCGGGGAAGCGGAGCCTTGCTTGCCCAGCCACTCGCGGGTCCAGGTCAGCAAGCGCTGGATTGTCCACGACTCTTCGCGGCTAGCCTCTTGCTTTTGGCCGCTCGCTTGGGGGCTGTCAGCCTTGGCGGACTCTGCTTTGGCGGTCTCATCGGTCCGGTTGCTCATGCACGGCCTCGCGAATCTCTACCCGGTGCGCCAACGCCAAGCGCGTCGAACTGCTCTGGTTGCCCCGCCAATTCGCCGCCGCGACGCCACTGCTGGTCCAGGTCGGTCAGGGCGGCATATGCCTCTTCCGGCGACCAGGGCGCCGACACCGGCCCCAGCCAAGCGCCCACGACGGCCATCGCCGCGGCACCGCAGGCCCGCACGGTCCACGCGTCCGCAGCCTCAAGCCCGCCAATCGCCACAACCGGCAGCGCCGAAGCCCGGCAGGCGTCGCTGAGCTGCGCCCACCCGGTCACGGGGTCAGGATGGAGCTTAGAAACCGTAGGGCGCACCGGCCCAAAGCCCAGATACTGCACGCCCAAAGCCTGGGCTTGATCGACCTGGGCGAGGTGGTGGGTAGAGAAGCCGATGGCCGCGGCAGGCCCCAGGAGCCGGCGCGCCTCGGCCGGAGGCGCATCGCTTTGCCCCAGGTGCACGCCGCAGCCGGCGACCTGGGCGGCAAGCACGTCGTCGTCGACAAATAGCGGCAGTCCGCCGCGCAGGGCCTTGACCAGGGCGCAGGCCATCTCTGTGCGCCGCGAATCGCCCAAAGGGGCAGACTTGTAGCGCAGTTGCAGAGCAATCGCTCCCCCGGCTTGCGCGGCTACCGCATAGGCGACCAGCCGCTCCAACGCCGCGGAGTCGCCCGCAGCGCAGCCGAGCCGATCGACGTCTAACAGCGCATAAATCCCGGATTTTAGCATGGCCTGCTCCGCTCGCCTTGCCCGAGGCTCGGGACGACGCGGCCGCAGGGTAGAGGCCTCCCGCGGCCTTGGCAACCGCCATCGCCCAAAGTGCGGGGGGCTACAGCGCTAAAACTTGAAGCGGAAACCGGTGTTGACTGCCGGACCCAGTTGATCGCGCCGCCCCGTCGCCCCGCCGCTGAGATCCAATTGCAGCGAGCTGCCCAGGTCGACTTCCACGCCCACGCCCAGGCGAATGGCCTCCGGTGCGTCGGTCAGCACCAGTTCCTGCGCCGCGCTCGCGGCCAGTCGCCAGCGCTCGCCCAGGGGCACCAGCAGCGTGCCGCGCTTGATGTCGAGCAGCTTGGCGCTGGTGTCGATGTCCCAGATCTGCTCGATCCCCAGCTCAATACTCGCGACGTGCTCATCGCCAATGCGCGCCAAAGCCCGATAGCCCAAGCCGGAACCGCCCTTGTAGGTGCCCATCGACAGATCGGCCGACGTGGCCACATAGTCGCCCAAGTGCAGATCGAGTCCGGCGCGGCCCACATAGAGGCGCATCGGCTGGGTCTTCATCGCCATGGTGGTCTTGGCGGGGTCTGTGGTGTCGCCGATCGCCGTCAAGCGCTGGCTATCTCCCCACCAGCCCGCAGCGCTCAACCGGGCGATCAAGAAGCCGTAAAACAGCCGCTCCAGGCTGGCCTCGGCCTGTTGAAAGCGGTCCCCCGCGGCGCCAAAGTCGGAGTAGCCGTAGCGCACGGTCACGCGGTTGCGGTTCTCCTGCTCGCTCAGAATCTGCGGCTGCAGCACCGTCACAGAGTGCGGATAGCGTGAAGAGCCAAATCCTTCGCGAACCACCCCTTTTTCATCCATGACCGCGATGTAATACGCCAGCCCCGGCACCACCACATCGCGCGCCGGCACCAGGGCCATCCACTGCTCGGCGCCCATCGGCTTCATCGGCAGCGAGCGATAAGAGCCGGAGCCGCGGGCGCGATAGAAAACCGTTGGATTGGTAAAGCGTTTGTTGATCTGCGCCACCAACTCCAGCGGCTTGCCGTGGCTGGCGCGATCGGTCGGCCCGTGGGCCACCAGCTGCTCATGGGTGGACTGCGGCGCGGCATCTAGGGCAACGACCTGCGGTTCTGCAGGGTTGGCGTAGACGCCGTAGCGCACCGGCGCCGCTTGACCTTGAGGCGCGGGCCCCTGAGCGATCAGGTAATACTGGATGAATTGGTCCGCAGGCTCGCGTTCTTCTAGGGTCACGCTAAGCCCATACAGCCCATCGCCTTTGGCCTGCATGGCCAGTTCGCGATAGGGGCCGGCGTTGCCCTGGCGCAAATACAGCCAGAGCTTGTCCGCCGGGCCGTCGAGCACCGCCTCGAGCCAAATCGGTTGACCCCAAGGCGCCCGCTCAGGCGGACGGTGGCGCACGGACACGCTGGGCCCGCTTGGAGCCTTTACGGCGGCCTGTTCAGCGGATTCAGCCTTTAGTTTTGAGGTATTGCCGTTCCACCGCCGCGCTTCCGCCTCAAATCGCGGTTCGCAGATCGCGGCGATTCGCACCAAGGGCTGCTGGCTCTCTGCCACCTCAAGGGCAGCGCGGGGACCGTCCACGCTGATCACCCGGGCCTCAAACAAGTGCAGACCGGGCTTGTCACCTGTGCCCTCAGAGCACCAGATCGGCAGACCGATCGGCCAGCTCGCCACCTGGGCACCTGCCACGACGACCCGCGCGCCCTCAGCGATAACTACTCTGACTTGCTCGTTTTTTTCAACGACAGCTGGCGTACGCGGCGCAGCTAAGGCCGGCCCAGCACCGCCGCTTGCGGCCAACGCCGCCCAAATCCCCAGGAGCCCAGCGACCCGGACCAGCTCCGCGCGGCGCAATTTCAATGCCCTTGTCATCACAACCTCCTGCCACCCGCGCGACGAACGCAGAGGCCGCCCGCGCGATTCACGCGGACCTGGACGCCAATCGGGGTCTGCAGTCCCCAGATTCTTGAAGGGGCAGCGCAACAGCCGTTGCGGGCGGCCGCGGGCGACGCTATTTTTCTGGGCACAAGCGGTGGTCAGACGTCAGAGCTGACAGGGCAACCCGCTGGGCCGCGAAGAAGCACTGGGCCGAATCGCAGCCAAGAGCCCAGCCCTCGAAGGGGGCCGGAGAGAGAGAACATGCCGAACCGTCGTGCATTTGACCATATTGGTAACTTCAACTTCAAAATCGAGATCGAGGGCGTGACCCAGGGTGCGTTCCGCAACGTGGAAGGCCTCGACAGCGAGACCGAGATCATCGAGTACCAGGACGGCGACGACATCGTGCTGCGCAAGCGCCCGGGTCGCACCAAGTACTCGAACATCACCTTCAAGCGCGGCTACATCAACAACACCGAGTTGTGGGAGTGGCGCAAGGCGGTGGTCGAAGGCAAGGTCCAGCGCAAGTCGGGCTCCGTGATCCTCTGCGCCGATGACGGCAGCGAAGTGATGCGCTACAACTTCTTTGAAGGCTGGCCGACCAAGTGGAAGGGCTTCACCCTCGACGGCAAGGGCACCGACGTCAACGTCGAAGAGCTCGAACTGGCCGTTGAGAAGCTCGAGCGCGGTTGATCCA
>JBIKTV010000160.1:0-11700 GCA_044347905.1 Myxococcota bacterium | reverse complement strand
CGGTAGATCAGGCCGCGCCGATCAAGCCCGCCATCCCCTGGAAGAATCCGCAATTGTTGGGGGTTCTGGCGGGGGTGTTGGCGCTTGGGGCTGGGATTGGCTGGGGGATGGCTGCGCGTCCCGACGCTGAGCCGACCAAGCGGGTCGAGGTCAAGCCTGGGAACCCGCTACCAGACGATCAGCAATCGGGCTCTGTGCCTCAGGCTGCAGAGCAACACGAAGCAGAAGGCCCAAAGGCAGCGCAGGATGCCGGGGACACTGCCGAATCTGCTGATCACAAAGAGCAAATTAAGGCCAAAGACCAGGTCAGGAGAGGCGCCGGTCATACGGTCAACGCTAAGACAGGCCCAGCTGGGACGCCTAGTTCGGTGTCCCCACCAAAGCATCCAACCGCCAGCACCAAGTAGATTTGAGGTGCCCCTTGAATTTCAAACCCTTTATCCTCCTGACACTCCTGTCCATCACCGCCTGCGACCAAGTCCAGCAGGCCACCGCCGTTGACTGCACTGCGCTATTCGACCACCTAGTCGACGTCGCCGTGAAGGACAACGCCAAACAGGCCGTCGGCAAAGACGATCCCGCGGCGGCGCTGGCCGGAATTGTGGCCGGAGTCGTCGGCCGCGCGGCGCTTAACGGAATGGGCGAAAAAGACAGGTTTCTTAACCGTTGCCAAGCGAGCATGCGCAAGTACGAAGTGCAGGCCTGCTTGAAAAAGACGACGTCGGCAGAGCTCAAAGCATGCGGAATGCCTTGAAAAATACCGCGATTTCAGCGATCTTGGCGACTGTCGTCGTCGGTTGCGGAGCTGCGCAGCTTGACCCAGAGCACATCGCCTCGCACATTCAGCTGCGGCCCGTCTCGCTGGGCTTACAGGCTGGGCTGGATTTGGCCAACGTTGGCATGATTGCTGGGGTTGAAGCCTGCAACCGCAATGACGTCGATGTCGACCTCAAGCGAGCAGATTGGCAGGCTCTGCTAGACGGAATCGCGGTGGGGGCTGGGCAGCTCGACGGCCCCGCGACCCTGGTGGCGCAAAAGTGTTCTGAACTCAAGGTGCACGGCCACGTCGACCTGACGCGGGCCGGCGCTGCGGCGGTTTCGGCCCTGCTGCTTGGCCAGCCGTTGGCGCCCGTGGTGGTTGTGGACCTCACGGCGGCTGTGTGGGGCGTGCAGGTGCAGCGCACGGTGCGGCTGCAGGGGTTTGCTGTGCTCGCACCAGCCGCCCATGATGCCGGGCCTTGACGGGCGGTGGGGTCGGCGATGCCCGGTGGTGGGCCAACGGTCGCGGTGCAAATCCTGGCAGCGGGTTCAACAGAGAGGCTCCAATGATTTGTCCGTCCTGTGAACAGCTTAGCGATGCCGGTGAGCAGTTCTGCGGCGCATGCGGCGCGTCACTGACGGGCGGTCCCTTTGCCCCGGGTACGGCGATAGCCTCTGGTCGGTACAGGATCGACCAGTTGCTTGGCGTTGGCGGCATGGGCGCGGTCTACCAGGCCACCGACTTGCAGCTGCGTCGAAAAGTTGCCATTAAAGCAATGAGTTTAGAAGTTTCGCACAATCCAAACGTGCGCCGGCGCATGGAGCAGGAGGCCCGGGCCCTTGCTCGGGTAGAACACAGTCATGTGGTTCAAATTCGTAATGTCCTCGAAGAACGAGGAATTTTGGTGCTGGAGCTAGAACTCCTGACCGGCGGCGACGTGGCGGGCAGGTTGCGCGACGGCCCGATAGACGTAGATGACGCCGTGGCCTGGGCTAGCCAAATGCTCGAGGGCCTTCAGGCCCTTCACGACGCCGACCTAGTGCACCGCGACATTAAGCCCGGCAATTTGCTGCTGACCGGGCAGGGGGTCCTCAAACTCACCGACCTGGGGATTGCCCGCGATGGCAAGGCAAGCGAGCATACCTCGCTCGGTGCGGTTTTGGGCACGGCGGGCTATATGAGTCCAGAGCAGGTGCAGGGGTTAACTGTTGATCATCGAACGGATATCTACGCAGCGGGCGTCGTGCTGTTTGAGATGCTTGTGGGCAAACTGCCGTACCAGGCCACCACCGACTGGCAACTGCGCATGGCGCATGTGCAACAGCAGCCAGACTTGCGACCGGTTCAGACCCATGCGCCGCACTTGGCCAAAGTGATTGAGCGGGCTTTGGCCAAGGACCCGCAAGATCGTTGGCAAAGTGCTGCCCAAATGCTCAAAGCCATGGCCGAATTGCCGATGCCAGATACCGCTTTGGCATCATTGCCGGGTCGCGAGGCTGCTGCGGGCGAGGTCACGCCACCTCAACGGCACAATTCTGCGTTGCGGCCCAACGTGGTTGCCGCAGTGGGGGCGGCAATTGTCTTTGGTGGCGTTGGGGCGACGGCAGTGATGCTGCTTCCGGATGCACGGCCTTCGATGCCCGAGGCGGCTGCACCAAGGGCAGGCAAAGTCAATGATTCTGCTGGCAAGACCGGCGCGCCCACCGCTGCAGGACCACAATTGCCCAAAGGGACCAAAGAGCCAACAGCCACGGCATTGCCAAAACCAGACGTGCCCCAACCGCAGGCGCCACAGCCGGCCCCACCCAAACCCGCGGTAGCGCCGGTCGATCTCGCCACGGACCTCGCGTGGATGCGCACGATGGCCCATCTGCCTCGCGGCGGCATCGTGAGCCAGCTCGTGGGCGCGCTGGGCGAAGCGAGTACACCCCGGCTGTTTGCAGTTAGCCGGGCAACCATCGAACAGCACACAGATAAGATAGTGCAAAGCGACGTGCGCCCCACCTACACCATTCGCAAATTTACTGCCCCTAGCGGACGCGACAGTCTGCTGCTGCTCGACGTTGCCGAGACCGGTGTTTTTCGCATCGGCACCTGGTTTTCGCAGCGCGACCAGTGTGATGCGTTGCCCGCCCGCCTTGGGACGCCTTGGAGGCGGCTACCACTCAACTGCGGTGGAGAACTGCTCACCTTTGCCGTGGGTGACATGCGCCTGCAGTTATATATTCCGCAAGGCCGCGAAAACTGCGAATGGTATCTGTATGGCCGGCCGCTGACGCCAGAGCAGGCTGCAGAGGAAGACCTTGTGGCCCAAGCGTATGCCTGCAATGACGCCGGCGTGGCGGCATGGAAATCCTCAAATGCCGAAGCTGCACTTGCCAGTTTGCGCTTGGCGCTCGGTTTATTGCCGCGCTATGCCAAAGCCGCCGTGCGGGCTTGCGAAATCGCAGCCTTCTTGGGCCAAGCGGACACGGCGACTGAGTTCTGCGGCATGGCCACCAAATCTGGGTTCTCCGAGGTGAAGTCCTGTCTGCGCAAAATGCCGGAGCGGACCACCACGCTGGGGGGAAAGCTGTGTATTTAGGCTGCGGTCGCCGGCTGAGTCGACGCCCGACAAGGATTCCTGAGCGCCGAAAGAGGGCCCGGATCTCAAGAAGTACCAGTTCTGACCTTGGGCGGTACTGCTTGGTCTTGACCTTGACCCCCAGTCACCCGCCGCAGTATCGTCGCGCCGCGTAGAACTGCGCCATCCACCAAGCGGAATTGCCCATGCGGAATTGCCCCCAGTGCCAGCGCAGCAATGCCGACGACGCGAGCTTTTGCAGCGACTGTGGTCACAGTTTAGCGAGCAAGTCCCAGCTATTATCGAACGTGCCCGCCGACGCCCTGCTGCCCTTTGCCGTGGGGGCCCAGGTGGCGTTGGGTCGCTACGTCATCGAGGCCGTGTTGGGGCAGGGCGGCATGGGCACGGTGTACCGGGCGCGCGACGTGTCGCTGGATCGCCGGTGTGCGCTCAAGGTGCTGAATTCAGAGCTGACTGCCCATCCGACTGCGCGCAAACGCATGGAGCGGGAGGCCCGGGCATTGGCGCGCATCGAGCACCCAAATGTGGTACAGGTTCGCAATATTTTTCTAGAAGGCGAGCTTCTGGTCATGGAGCTCGAGTACATGGATGGCGGCGATCTTCGCAGCCGCGTGGGGCCCGACGGCGTTGATCCGGCGCAGGCGGTTGCATGGATGCAGGGTCTGCTGGCGGGGGTGCAGGCGCTGCACGATGCCCAGTTGGTACACCGCGATATCAAGCCGGAAAATGTGCTGCTGAGCGGGCAGGGGGTGCCAAAGTTGACCGATCTTGGCGTGGCGCGCGACGACGCCGAGACTGGGCGCACGAAAACAAGGCTCGGGGCGGTGCTGGGGACGCTGGAGTACATGTCTCCAGAGCAGATTCAGGGCCTTGCGGTGGATGCGCGTTCGGATATCTATGCGTGCGGGATGGTGCTGTACCAGTTGGTGACGGGTGCGCTGCCGTTTTCGGCGAAGAGCGACTTTGAGTGGCAGGAGGCGCATGTTCGTCGGCCGCCGGCAATGGGGAAATTGCGGGTGAAAGCGCCGGAACTGGTGCCGGTGGTTGAGCGGGCGATTGCTAAGGAGCCGGAGGGGAGGTGGCAGAGTGCGGCGGAGATGGGGGCTGGGTTGATGTCGCTAGAGCCCGTCAGCCGGCCCGTGGCTGATGTGGGTGCGAGAGTTTCGACGGAACCGGTGCGGGCGGCCGTTGAGCCAGTCAAGAACGATCCGGGCGCGGCTGGCCGTCGCAACGTGGGCGTGCAGTGGGCGTGGCCTGTTGGGGCTTTGCTGCTGCTTGGGGTTGGGCTAGCAGCATCGACGCATGGTCCGCCGCCCGAGCCCACTGTCCCCGTCACGGAGGTGTCGACGCGTGATCCGCCGGCCGAGCCCGTTCACGTCCCGCAGTTGGAGAATCCGGCGGGCATCACCGTCATCGGCTCGCTAACCTGGCAAACTGAAACGGCGCCTTCCCAGTACAACTGGAAAGATGCCATGGCGTACTGCGGCGACCTAACGCTCGGAATGTTATCCGATTGGCGATTACCTACTAAAGAGGAGCTAGAGGGGACAATCGACAAACCGGGGACGAAGTGTCCTTACATCGTGGCCCCGCTGAAGGCCACAACCGACTGCGCTTGGTATTGGTCCGCAACGCCGTTGCAGGGTTCGTCGTCGGCGGCCTGGGGCGTCTACTTCGGCAGAGTGCGGTGTGTTCGGTAGTGGTTCGTTCGACGTTGACCGTTTGACCTTTCTGTAGCGCCCTTTTTGCGACCACAGCCCCACGACCTGCTCAAAGCCGCAAACGCCACTCACGTTCCAGACCAGCGCCACAGTCAGCACCAGCAGACCTGCCCGCCAAACTAGGGCATCAACTCCGTCAGATTCCTTGCACCAGAACCTTTTGATACCAGTGCCCACCGCAATGTCTCCAACCCGGCCCCAGCACCCCAAGGAACGCCCCATGAACTCAGCCATCTTCCACCCCAACCAACTCATCGCCCAGGGTCGCTACCGCATCGACCGACTACTCGGCGAAGGCGGCATGGGGGTGGTCTATGAAGCGACGGAACTGACGCTAGAGCGCAAAGTTGCGCTCAAAGTGCTGCTGCCCGAGCTCTCGCAGCACCCGACCGCCCGCCAGCGCATGGAGGCCGAGGCCAAAGCGATGGCCCGGCTGAATTCGCCGCATGTGGTGCGGGTCAACACGGTGTTTGACGAAGGCGGTCTGCTGGTCATCGACCTCGAGTTCATGGGCGGCGGGTCGTTGGCCGATAGGCTCGACGGTCGGGGTGTGGACGAAGCGACGGCTCGCGACTGGATCTCGCAGATCCTCAAGGGGCTAGAGGCTTTGCACAGGGTTGGCCTGGTCCACCGCGACCTCAAGCCGGCGAACGTGCTGCTGGACGAGCACGGGGTGCTCAAGGTGACGGACCTGGGCATCGCTCAGGACAGCCAGCGCACGGGCGGGTTGAAGACCCGGCACGACGCGAACTTGGGCACGGCGGAGTACATGGCGCCGGAGCAGGTGCAGTCGGCGGCGACGGTAGACGCGCGGGCGGACGTGTATGCGGCTGGGGTGATGCTGTATGAGTTCTTGACGGGAAGGGTGCCGTTTTCGGGCGAGGACTGGGCGGTTAAGGCGGCGCAGGTCAAGGAGGAACCTGACCTTGAGGTGGTGCGGGCAAAGAGTCCGGCGCTTGGGGCGGTGGTCGAGCGGGCCCTGGCGAAGGGGGCAGACAAGAGGTGGCAGAGTGCTGGGGCGATGGCCGGCGCGCTTTCAGATGTGACAGTGCCTGCGGCTGCTCCGGTGCCCCCTGTGGCTCGGGTTGCTGCGCCGGTATTGGTATCGCGGTTTGGCGGTGAGTCTGTGGCTACTCGAGTAGAGCTTCCGCGAACTGCTGGCGGTGAGTCTTTGGCTGCTGGGCCGGCTGTTGGGGTCTGGGTTCGGATCGAGCCCGGGACGTTTACGATGGGGTCGCCGGGCTCGGAGGAAGGGCACCAAAGCGATGAGACGCAGCACCAGGTCACGATCACGCGGGGTTTTTGGCTGAAGACGACGGAAGTTACGCAGGGGGAATGGACCGCGGTCATGGGGAGTAAACCTTCGAAAAACACCGCTTCCGGATCGACCTGTCCTGTGGAGCAGGTGAGTTGGAGCGACGCGGTGGCGTACTGCAACAAGTTGAGCGAGCGTGAGAATCTGCAGCCGTGCTACGTTGGCGAGCGGTTTGTTGGCCTTGCCTGCACTGGCTATCGGCTTCCGACGGAGGCCGAGTGGGAGTATGCGGCACGGGCCGGGGCGACGGGGGCTCGGCATGGGGAGGTTGGCGCTGTCGCTTGGTACAACGAAAACTCGAACTCAACGACGCATCCAGTCGGTCAGAAGCAGGCGAATGCGTGGGGTCTTTACGACATGCTGGGGAATGTTTGGGAGTGGACGAACGACTGGTCTGCGGGGTATTCTGGAGCAGCGAGGGATCCGGTTGGACCGGATTCGGGCCGGTTCCGCGTTATCCGCGGCGGCGGCTGGAACAGCGCTGCCGTCTACGTTCGCTCCGCGCTTCGCGACGGCCGCGGGCCCGGCTACCGCGATGGCTTCATCGGCTTCCGCCCCGCCAGATCGGTCCCTTGAGCCCCTTGATCCCTTGATCCTTGATCGCCAGAGAAGAAGAGCCAATGATTGCCAACAGCCCCAGCTCACAACCACCCAGCTTGCCCGGGCGCGGCACGCGCGATAGCGCTGGTGCCAGCGACCGGGCAAGCGGTGGTCCTTCAGCGAGGGATGGGAAGGCGCAAGGCCAACAGAGGCCCGGCGACTTCAACCCGGCATAACTGCTGTGGCGACGGCCGATGCGGTGGTCGGTGTTCGCGGTTTTGCCAAACGCTATGCTTTGCAAATACATGGCTCTGCCGCGGCTCGGCACCTCTAGAGGAATCATGAATCATCCGATTTTCCACACCGGTCAGCTGCTTGCTCAAGGCCGCTACCGCATCGACCGCTTGCTGGGCGAAGGCGGCATGGGGGTGGTCTATGAAGCGACGGAACTGACGCTTGAGCGCAAGGTGGCCCTCAAGGTGCTCCTTCCAGAGCTATCTCAGCACCCGACCGCCCGCCAGCGCATGGAGGCCGAGGCCAAGGCGATGGCGCGGTTGAATTCGCCCCACGTGGTGCGGGTCAACACGGTGTTTGACGAAGGCGGTCTGCTGGTCATCGACCTCGAGTTCATGGGCGGCGGGTCATTGGCAGACAGGCTCGACGGCAGTGGCGTGGATGAGGCCACGGCTCGCGACTGGATCTCGCAGATCCTCAAGGGGCTAGAGGCTTTGCATAAGGTCGGACTGGTCCACCGCGACCTCAAGCCGGCCAATGTGCTGCTGGACGAGCACGGCGTGCTGAAGGTGACGGACCTGGGCATCGCCCAGGACAGCCAGCGCACGGGCGGGTTGAAGACGCGGCACGACGCGAACTTGGGCACTGCAGAGTACATGGCGCCAGAGCAAGTACAGTCAGCGGCGACGGTCGATGCCCGCGCGGACATCTATGCGGCGGGGGTGATGCTGTACGAGTTCCTGACGGGGCGGGTGCCGTTTTCGGGCGAAGACTGGGCGGTTAAGGCGGCGCATGTTCGGGATGCGCCGGATTTGGGACGGCTTTGGAGCATCAACCCCGCAGTTGCGATGACGGTTGAACGAGCGCTGGCCAAGGACCCCAGTGCGAGGTTTGCTGGCCCGCATGCGATGTGGCAGGCGCTCGCGTCGGAGCCCTCGGCAGGGCCATCGACGGGTACGATGCCGACCTTGGCGCCGGCGCCTGTAGGTGCGGTAGCGGCAGTCCTCCCGCCGCCGCCGCCCCCGCCTGGCCGCGCTTCGATACCAGCCCTTTCAGAACCGGCAGCCGGTGGTGGGCAACCGCCCGGCGACGGAGAAAGGGCTGCGAGCGATAGCCACGAGGGAGAAAAGAGCGGCACATTGATCAATCGTGCGCCTACGCCTAGGCGCGGTTGGAAACGCGCAGCAGTGCTAGTGCTGAAGGTCGCGCTCGTGCTAGGAATTCTTGGCGGTGCTGGCTTTGGGGCCTATCTAGTGTTCATCACGGACGAAGAGTACCATGCGAATGAAATAGCGAAGCTAGATGGAGTCAGGCGCGATGAGGCCTTGGCGCGAGCTTGTCGCGTTCGCTCGAAGCCGGAGAACGTGCTGGGCTACAACATCAGCAAGCTAGTAACGCACTATGGAAGGAACACTCCAGGTCGGCCATGGACTGATTGGATGTGCGAATTGGCAGACTTGCGCAAGATTCGTGGCAAGAATGCCCAACAGCATGTTGAGCTCATTCCCGGAGGAGCTACTTTTGTCAGGGATCACATAGGCCGGGCGACGGGAGGACAAGACGCATCCGACTGGACTATCATCCAGGCGTCTGCGCTATCGGCTCCGTTCTTCATTGAGGATGGCATTGCGGGTGGAGAACTCCTAACAGAGCTGGCTACGGGGTGCACCGAGCCAGACCTTCTCGCCGATGCCTACGCCCGGGAAGGCTGCCTCGAAGCAGCTGAACGCCTAATCGCGCTGCGTGCCAAGATCGAGGCCCTAGAAAATCGGGCTGCTATCGAGAAGCTCCGCCCGTTCATCAAAGGAAAGACAAGCTTTGCGTGCGCCACCGTGCTCAGCAATCAGGGCAAGCCCCGGTTGCTTGAAGACTGGTTCCGCGACGGTGCGGCGGCGCTAGAATTCTGCAACAATCAAGAGTCATTATCTCCGGACGAAGGCCTGCCTGCGCCAAATCCCGCGGCTGCCCCTGCTGCGGCCCCCGCTGCGGCCCCCGCATTGCCTTCCTTTCGAGGCAAGCGGCGTCTGTAGAGCCACCGGCGACGAAGGCGGGCGTCGCCATTTCGAAAAGAGCCGATTTCAAGCCTGAGTCGCTCGAGAACTTTGGGTTCGTTGCGCTCGGGTACTCTGCCTTTCTTCCCTTGCGGCCCATTGCGCAGCGCAAGAGTTGAACTCACGACAGGTCCACCGAGTGCCACCAGCCCGCCACTGCTCCAACCTCAAGCCTTCGCCACCACCGCGGCCGCTATCGCCAGGATGACCAGCACAGCAATCACCCAACCAATGCACCCTAGCCCAAAACCAGCGACGGCACTGGCGGCGTCTGTCCCCTTCTCATATCCCGTGCGCTGATCACGACTGGCGGCCCGGGCGTCTGCTAGCGCCTGCGCGTGCTCAGCCTCGGCGGCCGCGCGGGTCGCTGCAAGCTCGGCGGCGCGGGCCATTTGTCTAGCAGCCTCAAGGGTCCGCTCATTGGCCTCTCGCTCCTGCCGCAAGCTCTCGCGCTCGCGTTGCAGGGCGGCGCCTTGGGCAGCCACTGCCGCCGCCTGCGTGTCGTCGTCTTCTTCATGCAGCACGGTCCGCTGCACGGCCCTGGCCCCTGGGGCAGGCCAATCGATGCCGTGGGCGCGAGCCACCGCCGCTGGCGCAAGTTCGCACGGCCCAAGGAACAGGGACTCGCCGCTGGCAAGAACCGCGCTGCCGCTGACCCTCCGCTTGCCAGCGCCCACAAAAGTGCCGTTGCTGCTGCCCAGGTCGGTGACCACCAGCCGCCCATCTTCAAACGACAACTGGCAGTGCCGCCCAGAGATTTTAGCGTGGTCGATCACATAATCGCACGCCGGGTCGCGACCTATGACTACTGTCCTGACGGTCGGGCGCGCGAGTGGTCGAGGGGATGCGCTGACTGGCCGACCACAACCCCCGCAAAACAGGGCGTCTGCCGCACAATCTGTCTGGCAATTCAGGCATCTGGACATGATGCTCCTCGATGATCCTTGCGCTGTGTGCCGGCTCGGGCTCTGGACTGGGCCGCTGCAGCACTTGTTCGCACCCGTGGGCGCCCCCCTATAGGTTGGCGCAGCCAGCGCTTCTGGGCAAGGGACCGGCCACCGCCTCGGCTTCTGGCGGCCCAAATCAACTCCTCACCGCCCGGCGCCGCCGCTGCGCTTGCGCGCTGCCATCGCCCGACAAGCCTGACCCGGGTTGCCCATGACCAAGCTCAGCCAGTCGTCTTGCTCCGCAGCGGGATCCGGCACGCCTTCATGTAGCGCTGCACCTTGCCTGGGGGAGCCGGCACAGGCCTGATTCCTGACTACGCGCCACAAGGGTTTGTCTTTAAAAAAGTAAGCCGACTGGCTGCAGGCGCTGCCGCCATCGCCATGCTCGCTACCGGTGATCTGAAGCGCTGCCGCTGCTGAACCGCGTGCGCCCATCCGCAGCACTGGGCCGTCGCGCGTGAGGTCCACGGTCAGCCAGTGCTTGCGCGTTTGGCAGGCCACGGCGCGGCAGAGCTCACCTGCGGCAACGACAGCCTCGCGGTCTCGCGACTGCCAATAGTTGATGCCGATCCCGCCCTTCTTCGTGCCGCGAGCCCAGATGACCCCTTGAGCAATACCGAAGGAACTTCCGTCGCCGCGGGTGGCAACATGCGCCCCATTTCGCGCAGACTCTGCCAGCCATTGGCGAAAAGACGGCAGATTCATCGCGGCAACCGCCTGGCGGGCCTGAGCTGCCGTGCGGAGCACTCGCGTGCGGCAACCGTCTTTCCAGGTCAGCGGAAAGTGCATCAACGCGACCAGCGCAGCCGCATCATTGCGACCAGACGCTTCCACGACGCGCTGGGCAAAGGTCCGCTGCTGAGCATTGGGCTCGCCCAAAGGGTCTGCGTGAGCGGGCGGTGCTGTCAGGCTCAGAGCAGCGGCTGCGAGCACCACGGTGAGCGCCGACTGTGGCTGCCGGCGGCGGTTCGTCGTTTGGGGCGGCCAGTTGGGGGGCGTTGTGGTCATGGCTGGCGGGCTCGTTCTTGGCGTAGCGGCTGAGGTTTCGAAGCACCTGCGCACAAGGCGGAGGCCTTGGACGGCAGAGGACACGCGCCGAGGCTGCCTGCACCAGCCATGATGGCGCGCGCGCCAGAATTTTTCTAGGTGTGCTGGCCAGGGCAACTGATGGTGCGCTGCTTTGGGCCTTGGTCTGTCCTTGCGGCCGCTTCCCACTAGAATCGTGTCTGATTCTTGGCCTAGCGGTCACCGAGAGGGCCGTAAGTGATGCTCCAATGGGCAGGCCTTGCCTGTCGCTTCGACCTCGGAGGGGCGTGCGAAGCAGGCGTTTGCCCCACGGAACCAAGTAGGGTCGCGCAGTTCCAGTGCACGGCCAAAGCGGGAGTCCGGCTGGACAACATCGGCAACGACCGTATCCGGCGGCGCTGTACGGCCTCCGTAGGCAACCCGCAAAAAGTCAAACCCCACGCGAATGACTACGCCTGGACGCCAGTTGCCCAAACCGTCAACATCGATCCGCACAACGTCGCGGAGGTTCATGCCAGACGA
>JBIKTV010000590.1:0-3433 GCA_044347905.1 Myxococcota bacterium | reverse complement strand
TGGAACGCGCGCGGCGGTGGGACCTCGTCCAACGGATAGCCCAAGACCAGCAGGCTGCTGCTCGCGCGGTTGGCCGGGTGTACTTGGGGCTTGGCGCCAAAGACGGGCTGACGCCCCACCAGCACGGCCAAGAGGTCCAGGCCGCTTGGGCGCGGACTACCAAGCGACCCAAGGACTTCCACCTCGTGCTGCACCAAGGGAACCACACCAGCCAGATGGCAGATGACCTGATTGCCGGGTTGCGGTTTGTCCTTGGCGGCCAAAGAGGGCTACCTTAATTTGCCCTCCTGCTTTTTCAAGCAATGCCCGCGGATCCAGCGCTCAACCGCCGGGGCAAGGCGGCGCCCGGCACCGTCGGTGAGGTGCATCCCGTCTTCGGTGCGAATGCGCTGCGATCTGCCCTTGGCGTCGGCGAGGTAGGCGGCGAACTCGCCCTTGGGGTCAGTGATAAAGGGGTTGATGTCCAGATAGGTGGTGCTCTGGACCTTGGCCGCGGCCTCCTGCACCAGGCGATTCAAGTGCGCCATGCTGGTTGAGAAGGCCGACGACCGCATTTTGGGCGCACTAAGCCACAGCAGGTTGGCGCCGTGTTTGAGGCTGACGCCCAGTAGCGATTCTACGCGGCCGCGGTAGGCATCGTCCCATGCGGAAGAGCCAAAGTGCAGGACTTTCTTGTCGTGGCGAAAGCCCTGGGCGTCGTTGCCACCCATGGCGACGACCACGCAAGCCGGTTGGTGCTTTGCCATGAGCCGGTCAAGCGCTTTGGGCCAATCGAAATAGTCCGGGCGACTCAAGCCCGTGGCGCTGCGGTAGCCACGCACGAGTCGAAAATCAGCAGATGTACCAGCGGCTTGTATCAGCCCAGGTGCTAGGCCCACGGCCATGAGGGAGTCGCCCACCAATAGCACCGCGGCCGGTCCCTTTGGGTCTGCAGCGCTGCCGGCGGCTGGGTCGGCACGCTCTGCCGGGCCCGCGGATGCCTCGGCGGATGTTGACTTGCCTGGTGGCGGAACCGGGCCCGGGCCCGCCGCGGCTGCCCCAAGAACCGGCACGGACCCTGGAGGGGATGCTGTCGTCGGCGCAGCCGGGCCACCGCCACCATCCCCAGCCTGATCTGCCGCTTCTGCCAAGGCCGCGAAATGGCTGCCGGAGGCATCATCTTCTGCCGCGATTCGCGCAATCCAGCCGGCAGTGATGCGGGTCAGCCATTGGTGCGGCTCCGCGATCCGGAGTGGGCCCAGTTCCGCAGCCAGCACGCTCAATGGGCCGGCCAAGGCTCCGCGCCAACTATCTACATCGCCTCGTTCCGCCCACTTTTGCAGCCCCGCAGCGCCACCCAACGTCGCTAGCAGTACAAAGGTGGCCAAGGCGGCGGTAGCTCCGCGTAAATTGCCTGACATCGCTGTATTGGGCAGCGATGGGTGCGAAGAATCTACGGGTGTGTTGGCAGTCATCTGGGATTCCTTCGTCAATTGCAGGTCAGAATTGAAAGTAGATAAAGGGCGGCACGCCAATCGGGCCGAGCGCATCGATCACCAAGACCGCTAGGGCTGCCGCCGCACCGATGGCAGGGCTCGGCAGCCGCGCCACCCACTTGTGAATCGATGGCGTCCACCGCCCCCACGGCAGGACTTGAGCGAGCACACCTACGGCCACCAGCAGCCACGCCTGCCAGGGCACCGCGGTTCCCGCGCGCGTCAAAGCCCGCAGCACTTCCAAGGCCTGAGCGAAATTGGCGGCGCGGAAGAAGACCCATCCCAGACAGACGGTGTGAAAGGTCAACAGCCAAGCTGCGATTGGCCACAGCGGATGCTTGCGAATTTTCGCAATCCATGGCGCCGGACTCTTGGACCATGCGCGATGGATGACCTGTGCGGAACCGTGCATGGCGCCCCACAGGATGAAGTTCCAGCCCGCTCCGTGCCAGAGGCCGCCGAGGAGCATGGTCACCAGCAAGTTCCGCCGTGTGCGCCACTCGCCGAGGTGCGAGCCGCCCAGCGGGATGAACAAGTAGTCGCGCAGGAACGAGGAAAGCGAAATGTGCCAGCGCCGCCAGAACTCCTGAATTGAAGTGGCGGCATAAGGGGCAGCGAAATTGTCTTTGAAGCGGTAGCCCAGCAGCAGGGCGCTGCCGATGGCCATGTCCGTGTAGCCAGAGAAATCACAGTAGATCTGGCCCGCATACGCATAGATAGCCACAAGCACACGCGCACCGCCAAACTCGGCCGGAGCGTCAAACACCGGGTCTGACAGGAGGATGCCCAGGTGACTTGCCAGCACCACTTTCTTGAACAGGCCCACCACGACCAGCCCAATCGCCCGGTCGCGCTCAATGAGGTCGCGGGTCGGCGGGGCGCTCAGCTGCGGCAAGAAATCTGAAGCGCGGACTACGGGGCCAGCCACTAACTGGGGGAAGAAGCTGAGATACAAAGCGCCGTCCAACCACCGCACCGGCGCCTTCACATTGCCGCGATAGACATCGACGACTAAAGAAATCGCGTGAAAGACGAAGAAGGAGATCCCGATTGGCAAGACGATGTCGGGCGCGACCCATGTCGCCTCTGCTCCAAAATAGTGCAGCAATTCGGAGGTGTTGTTGACGGCGAACGCGGCGTATTTGAAGATGGCCAACACCACGAGCGGCGCGGCGCAGCCCACGAACAACCACCTCTGGCGCCGCCGCGGATCGGGACTCGCTTGCACCCGCCGCGCAAACCAAGTGGCGGAAAGGCTGATGGCCAACAGGAGCGGCAGGTGGGTAAGCGAGCCCCAGGCGTAAAAGCACCAACTGAGGGCCAGCAGTAGGAGCCGATGGGCAAACGAGTGCTTGGTGGTCGACCATGCAAGGGCGAACGCAAGCAAGAAAAGCACTGCATACTCAATTGTTGGAAACAGCATGGGCAGGCGGCACCAGTAGTTCTGGCGAGTCTAAGCTAGATGGGGCGTGTTGTCAGCCGGCAGAGTCCGTGGGCACTTGTGGACTTGAACAAGCTGGAACCTCTCGCTGACGCCCTTGACGCGCTGGCTCAGGTGGGCGTTGGCAAGCTCAACACTGCCGGTCTGGCGTTGGGAAAGGCCCGGGGCAAGGCCCGGCAGTTTGGGGCCAATCCGTTGCAGTGCACGCCCTAAGGGCCACGGCAAAACAACTCAACCAGAGTGCTTGCGCGCACCCCAGGGCTGGGTCAGGTCGCCGTGGCCCTTCTGCTGAGAGGATGTGAAAGAACGTCGGCTTCAGACCATCGAGAATCAAAGTCCCCATGTTGTCAATCGCTGTTCTTTCACATCCAGAATATTTTCACAGGCTCTGAGTGGGCGGCCAAGCTCGCGGGCCGAGCCTGACTCGCGGCGGCGGACGAAGCGATCGACTAAATTTTGCCGGGATCCGTATTTCACGACACTTCCCAACGAGCGGCTTCACACCACCGCCGGGACT
>JBIKTV010000159.1:0-11768 GCA_044347905.1 Myxococcota bacterium | reverse complement strand
CTGGCACTCAGCCGGGGAGGTGCTAAGTGTTTCTCTGGCTCTCCAACAACTTCCGCGACGAGTTCGGCCTGCTGAACGTGTTTCGCTACGTGACGTTCCGCTCGATGGGCGCGGCGGCCACGGCGCTGCTGATCGGCATCGTGCTATTTCCGCGTTTTATCGCACTATTGCAGGCCAAGCAGTTGGGGCAGGTGGTGCGCGACGACGGCCCGGAGGCGCACTTCTCCAAGCGCGGCACCCCGACGATGGGCGGCGTGCTGGTGCTCCTGTCTCTGGCCCTCTCTGTGGTGCTGTGGAGCGACTGGTCGAGCGCCTTTGTCTGGCTAACCCTAGCGATCACCTTGGTGTACGGCGCCGTGGGCTTTGTGGACGACTGGCTCAAGATCCGCGACCGCAACAGCAAGGGCGTCACCGAAAAGCAGAAGATGCTGACGCAGTTTGGCAGCGCCATCGCCGTGTTTACCGCGTTCTATCTGGGCTGGATCGGCAGCGGCCATGCAGACACCCACTTGTACCTGCCCTTTGCCTCCACCAGCAATTTCGCTGTCGATATCGGCCCTTGGGCGTACATCGCCTTCGCCAGCTTCGTCGTCGTCGCCACCTCGACCACGGTCAACTTCACCGACGGCCTCGACGGCCTCGTCACCGTGCCCACCATCGTCTCCGCGGGCACTTTTGCGGTGCTGTGCTACCTCACCGGCGCGCGCTTTGGCAACTTTGAGGTCGCCAAGTACCTGCTCATCCCCGCCGTGCCGGGCGTGCAGGAGCTCGCGGTCTTCTGCGCCGCGCTGATGGGCGCCAGCTTGGCCTTTCTCTGGTACAACACCTTCCCGGCCTTGGTGTTTATGGGCGATGTCGGCGCTTTGGCCCTGGGCGGCGCGCTCGGCATGGTCTCGGTCTTTTCCAAGAATGAGCTGCTGGGCGTCATCGTCAACGGCCTGTTTGTCGCGGAAGGCGCCTCTGTGGTGATCCAGCGCTACTGGTACCGCCGCTTTAAGACGCGCATTTTCCGCATGGCGCCGATCCACCACCACTTTGAGAAGAAGGGCTGGCCTGAGCCGCGGGTCACCGTGCGGTTCTGGATCGTCTCCATCATGTTGTCGCTGCTGGCCCTGGCCAGCCTGAAGTTGAGGTGACCATGGCCAGTGTCCGCGAAAATGCTGCGCGGTACGCGGCTGTCGGCGCTGAGCTGGACGACGCGCCGGATTACGCCTCCGCCGATGCCACCCGCGTGGCTCAACTGCGCCCGCCCAAAGAGGACAAGGCGCTGGTACCGGTGCCCGTGGGCATGGACTGGGCGCTGTTCTCCACCGTGCTGGCGCTGATGGCGATCGGCGTGATCATGGCCTATTCGGCCAGCGTCTACCTGGGCCTGCAGGCCGGCAATGACCAGCACTTCCTGCAAAAGCACCTGATTCACGCCGGCCTTGCGCTGGTGACCATCATGGTGGGCGCGCACATTCCGTATCAGTGGTGGCGGCGGGCGGCTTACCCGCTGCTGTTTTTGGCCGTGGGCCTGCTCGCCGCGACGCTTCAGTACGGCGTGGTGGTCAACGGCTCGCGGCGCTGGATCCGACTGCCCGGATTCATGTTTCAGACCGCAGAGTTCGCCAAAGTGGCCTTTGTGATGTACCTGGCCCATTCGCTGACCAAGAAGATCGAAGCCGCGCGGGTCCACAAATTCTCGGTCGGCTTTGTGCCCCACGCCCTGGCCTGGGTCGCCGTGTTCGCCCTGTGCATGAAGCAGCCGGACCTGGGCACCGGGATTGTGCTGGGCGTGCTGCTGTTTGCCATGACGTTTATCGCCGGCACCAACATGGCCTACGTGATGTTCTTTGGCGGTCTCGCCGGCTCAGGCCTGATGGCGTTTATTCTGCAAAACCCCATGCGTCGCGCGCGGTTCTTTGCGTTCCTCTACCCAGAGGAGCACCGCCTGACCACGGCCTTTCAGCTGTACAACGGCAAGCTGGCGGTGGCGACGGGCGGGCTGTTTGGCAACGGCCTGGGCCTGTCCAAGCAAAAGCTCGGCTTTGTGCCGGAGTGCCATACCGACTTCATTTTGTCGATTATCGGCGAAGAGTTGGGGCTGATCGGCGTGGCCCTGGTGGCGCTGGCGTTCATCTTCTTTATCCGCCGCGGCTTGCGCATTGCCCTGCACGCCCGCGACGAATTCGGTCGCCTGCTCGCTTCAGGCATCACAGTGCTCTTTGGCACCCAGGCCGCGGTCAACTTTGGCGTGGTCATGGGGATCCTGCCGACCAAGGGCTTGACCCTGCCGTTTGTCAGCCACGGCGGCTCGTCGATGCTGATTTTGGGCATGGCGCTAGGGATTTTGCTCAACGTCGGCCGCGGCGGCGACCCCGATGCCGTGCCGCCCAGCCTGCCGAGCTGGCCCAGCTGGCTGCGCCTGCCCAAGCGCGCCGCCGCCAACAGCCCGCGCAACGCTCGCTCCGGCGCCCATCGCGGCAACTCTGCGGTCCTGCGCGGCGGCGACAACAGCGGAGGTGCCGCATGAGCCCAGCGCTTTTGCCGCAGTCCACCCCGCCCGTGATCCTGGCTGGTGGCGGCACCGGTGGCCACGTGGTCCCCGCCCTGGCGCTTGCCGATGCCTTCCGCAACAGCGGCTCGCAAGTGCTTTTTGTCGGCACCGAACAGGGTTATGAAGCCAGGATGGTGCCCAAGCGCGGCTATGCCATTGAGCTGGTCGCCGGTTCGCGGCTGGTAGGCGGCGGTCTGGGCACCAAGGTGCGCGGCCTGTGGAACCTCTACAAGGGCATTCAAGCTGCGCGCAGGATTCTGCAAAAGCTCCAGCCCGGCTTGGTGATCGGTGTGGGCGGCTACGCCTCTGGCGCGGCGCTCTTGGCAGCCCGATCCCTTGGCATCCCCTGCGCAATTCACGAGTCCAACGCCGTGCCGGGCCTGACCAACAAGGTGCTGGGCAAGCTGGTGGGCCGGGCCTATTTGGGCTTTGACGCGGCCCGCCCGGCTTTTGCCGCCCACAAAACCCTGGTCTGCGGCAATCCGGTGCGCGCGGAGATCGCCCAGGTCGCGGCGGCCCGGCAGTGGCGGGGGGAGAGGTCGGCGCACCTGCTGGTGGTCGGCGGCTCGCAAGGCTCGGAATTCCTCAACCAGCACGTGCCTGAGCTGGTCGGGGCCCTGACCAAGCTCGGCGTGAACGTGCAGGTGCGCCATCAGGTGGGCAAGCTCGCTCCTGCGCCCGTGGAGCAGGCCTACCGCGATGCGGCGATCAGCGCTTCCGTAGAGGGCTTTATTGACGACATGGCCGCGGCTTATGCCTGGGCCGACTTCGCCGTGACCCGGGCTGGCTCGGGCACCGTGGCGGAGCTGGCCGCTGCGGCTCTGCCGGCCCTGCTCGTGCCGTTTCCCTTTGCCGCCGGCGACCATCAGGCCGCCAATGCCGCAGCGTTCTGCGCCCAAGGCGGCGGTCGCTGGGTGCGCCAAGGGGCCTGGAAGCTAGAAGAACTGCAGGTGTGGGCTCAGCAATTGCTGACGATCCCAGAGGTCTGGCAGCGCGCCAGCCAAGCGGCAGCGGCGGTGGCCCTGCCCCAGGCGGCGGCGGCTGTCGTCCGCGACTGCGGCGTCTGGCTGGGCATCCCGGCCTGGCAAAGCGCCGGCGTCCAGCCCAGCCCGGGAGGTGGCGCATGAAGCTGTGGGGCAAGAAACCGCCGCGCAATCAGCGCACTGTCCAGGGAATTCGCGCCGTCACGGCGCCCTCTTCTGGGCAGCCGGCCAAGCCGCCCGTGGGCGAACGGCTGGCACAGCGCTGGCAGGCCTGGAAAAGCCGCGCCGAGCAACCGGATTTGCCGGAAGCGCCCGCGGCCGATGAGGTCGATGAAGAAGAAGCCAGCCGCGGCGGTTGGTGGGGCGCCATGGCCTGGGTCGCCGCGGCGCTGTGCATCGGCATCGTCGCCCTGGCAAGCTTGAATTTGCACGACTTTCAGACCCGAGTTGAGTCTGGGGTGGTCAGCAAGTTTGAGGTCGTCGGCGCCAAGCGGGTCACGCCCCAGCAGGTCGAGAAGGCCTCAGGGGTGCGCTGGGGCAGTGCCCTGACCAGTATCGACCGCAACGCCGTGTCGCGGGCGATTGAGACCCTGGCCTGGGTGCGCCAAGCCGAGGTTGAGGCAGAACTGCCCAATAAGCTTCGCTTTATCGTTCGCGAGTATCAGCCCTACGCGCTGTTGCTGGGCGAGGGCAAGATGATGATCGTCGACCGCGACGGCTTTGTGTTCAAGCAAGCCGACCTGGGCGAGGCCGGAGATCTGCCCGTGATCACTGGATTTTCGCCTGCACTGAGCCGCGACGCCCTGGTCAAGACGGTGCGCGCCGATGAGACCCCGGAACAGCGGCGGTTGCGCGGACTGCTGCGGCTGCTGGACGCCCACGCGCAAAGCCCGCTGGCCGAGCGCTTTCCGCTCTCTGAGGTCCACTGGGACGCCGTGCTGGGCATCACCTTGGTCAGCGCCCGCGACGGCGCGGAGGTGAGGCTGGGCCGCGGCATTGAAATCGATCCGTCCAGGGCTTTTGGCAATATCCTCCGGGTATTGAATCAGGCCGACCGCGACGGAGAGTGGCTGCGCTATGCCCTGCTGGACGACGAACTGCGGCCGGACCGGGTGGTGGTGCGCACGGAACCCTTGGGGGCGGCAAATGCCCAGGCGGGCGGCGCGGCGGCGGTCGGTCTGCCCAAAGCGGCCACGGCAGAGAGCCCGCTAGCGGCGGCGCAAAAGACGGCGCCCAGTGAGCCAGAGGAGCCGGCGGACTGAGTCCGTCTTGCCGCAAGAAACGACAATTCGGGGATCCTGGCTAGGCGGCCTGCGACCCCAAGACAGCGAAAGGCCTCGACCTAAAGGGCGAATGCGACCCAGGCAGGCCGGAACAGAGCAGACGGGCACAGCGACGAGGCACGGAGGGACAGCATGGCGCGGAACGACAAAATCATCGCAGGCCTGGATGTCGGCACCCACAAGGTGGTGGCGGTAGTGGGCGAGGTCAAGAGCGACGGCGGGCTCGACATCATCGGTGTGGGCACGGCGCCCTCTTCGGGGATCAAGAAGGGCGTGGTCGTCAACGTGACAGAGACCATGGAGGCGATCCAGCGCGCCGTCCATGAGGCCGAGCAGATGGCCGGCTGTACGGTGGGCGCCATCTACTTGTCTGTTTCGGGCGCGCACTTGCGTTCGTTCAACAACAAGGCCCAGGTCGCCGTGCAGAGCCGCGAAATTAGCGAGACGGACATTGAGCGCGTGCTTGAAAACGCCAAGGCCCAGCCGATCCCGGACGACCGCCACATCCTGCACACCGTGCCCCAGGAGTTTGTGGTCGACGACAACGACGGCATCAAGCACCCCATCGGCATCAGCGGCAAACACCTCCAAGTCGCCGTGCACATCATCACCGCGCTGAATTCCAGCGTGCAGAACGTGGTCCAGTGCGCCGAGAGGGCCCAGCTCCACGTGCTCAAAACCAGTGCAGAGCTGCTGGCTTCTGCGCGGGCGGTGCTAGAAGAGGATGACAAAGAGCTGGGCGTGGTGCTCGTCGATATCGGCGCTGGGACGACTGATATTGCGATCTTCCACAACGGCTATATCGTCCACTCGGCGGTGCTGCCCGTAGGCGGTGACCACATCAGCAACGATATCGCCGTGGGCCTGCGGACCCCCAAGGCGGAGGCGGAGCGCATCAAGCTGATGCACGGTTGCGCGCTGTCGGCGATGGTGGGCGATGATGAAGTGATCGAAGTCGCCTCGGTGGGCGCCCGCGAGCCGATCCCGCGCAGCCGCCAACTCCTCTGCGACATCATCGAGCCGCGGATCGAAGAGATTTTCCGGCTGATCGAGCGAGAGATTCAGGCCAGCAACTTCCAAGACGTAATCGGCTCGGGCGTGGTCCTGACCGGCGGCACGGCGCTGCTGCCCGGCGTGGCCGAAGCGGGAGAAGAGGTGCTGGGTCTGCCGGTGCGCATCGGCTACCCGCGGCGCGTGGGCGGCCTGCGCGACATGGTGCATTCGCCGGTTTTCTCAACCGCCCTGGGCCTGGTGATGCAGGGCGCGGCGGAAGAGGCCGAGCAGGCGCGCAAGACCAACGGCAAGCCCGCGCGCAAGGGCGGCTGGATCGACCGACTGTTTGGCTGGGTGCGCGAAGTGGTGTAGCCGCCGCGCTGCCGCGTATTTCAGTCGCGAGTGAAATTTCCAGCGCCGCTGCCGCAAACGGCGCCGGCCGCCGAGCAAACCCCAAGAGAACGACAACCCGCACGGACCGAAAGCCCTGCCCCAACGCCCAAAACCCCGGAGCGTGTCATGATTGAATCCATCCTGTTTGAGCAGCCGCAGGCCCGCGGCGCCCGCATCAAGGTCGTCGGCGTCGGTGGCTGCGGTGGCAACGCGGTCAACAACCTGGCCGACTCGAACCTGGCGCACATCGAATTCCTGGCCGCCAACACGGACATTCAGGCCCTGGGCGTGAGCCTGGCCGACCACAAGCTGCAGATCGGCGGCGTGCTGACCAGCGGCCTGGGCGCCGGCGGCGATCCCGAGATCGGCCACCGCGCCGCGCTGGAAGACATCGACCAACTTCGCGCCCACTTGGCCGATGCAGACATGGTGTTTATTTGCGCAGGCATGGGCGGCGGCACGGGCACGGGCGCGGCTCCAGTGGTGGCCCAGGCGGCCCGCGATGCCGGCGCGCTGACGGTCGCAGTGGTGACCCGGCCCTTTACCTTTGAGGGTCGCCAGCGCGCCCGCCAGGCTGAAGAGGGGCTGCGCGAGCTCGCCCAGGCCGTGGACACGCTGATCGTCATCCCCAACGACCGGATCTTCCAGATCGCCAGCCCGCGCATCCCGATCAAGGAGGCGTTTCGCCTGGTGGACTCGGTGGTGGTCGAGGCCGTGCGCGGCATCAGCGACATGATCGCCTGCCCCGGCCTCATCAACGTCGACTTCGCCGATGTGCGCTCGATTATGAAGGGCAAGGGCATGGCGCTCATGGGCACGGGCCGCGGCACCGGCGACGATCGCGCTGCCATGGCCGCCCGCGCCGCCATCTCCAGCCCGCTGCTGGAAGACGCGCGCATTGAAGGCGCCACCGGCCTGCTCGTCACCATCACGGGCGGCTTGGATTTGAGCCTCGCCGACATGAACGACGCGATGAACCTGATCCAGGACGCCGCCGCCGCCGACACCAACACCATCTTTGGCGCGATCTTTGACGAATCGATGGGCGACGAAATCAAGGTCACCGTGGTCGCCACCGGCTTTGACCGCGCCGCCGTGGTGCGCAGCCAAGAGACGCAGCACACCCGCCTGTACAACGCCAGCCGCGTGGGGGCCGCGATGGGGGCCGGTCAGGAGCGCCCGGGCCTGCACATGGTTCCGCCGCCGCCGCCGCCGGGCCGCGCCCAGCTCGACGAAGAAGTGCCGGTCTACGCTGTGGCCGCTGCCGCCCATGAGCGGACGCTGATGGCCAACCAGGCGATGCACGCCAACCCGTCCATGCACACCAACCCGTCCATGCACACCAACCAGTCCATGCACACCAACCAGTCCATGCACAGTGCCCCGACCCGGCAGATGCAGGCCGTGCCGGGTTCCCACGCGCAGTCCGCGGCGATGCAGGCTCCCATGGGTCCGCCGCAGCCGCCGCCGCTGCCTCACCACGAGCACGAGCTGGACGAGCCCGCCTATCTGCGCAAGCTGACCCCCGGTTACGGCGTGCCGCAGGTCCCGGCGGGCATGGGCTCCAAGCGCGAGCCGGTGGTGCACAACCCCTTTGCCTCGGCGACCACGGACATCGACCGCCCGGCTTTCCGCCGCAAATAGCTGACGTTGATCACCCTAGAGCCGCCCCATCTTCAGCAGCAGCGGCGCCGGGCGATCGGCGCGGCGACCCTGTTGGTGCTGGCGGCCCTGGTGGTGGCGGCGCAGTGGTGGGGTGGCGCTAAGGTGCGCGATCGCTCGCTCAACAGCGCTTGGCAGACCCTGGCCGCGCTGGATCACGCCGCCCCGGAAGAGCGCCGCGAGCTGATGGTCAAAGCCCAAGATCGCTTTAGCCGTTCCGCGGCGGTTATGAGCCTGGAGCCGCTGGCACTGATTGGCGCGGCGGTGACCGAACGCATGACCGAACGCTGGGGCCAGCCCGTACCGCTGCCACCGGTGGCCAGCCAATGCGACGAAGCTGAAGCGGCGGCGTGGTTGCGCGGCGCTTTGGAGCGCGGTAAGCCGCAGGAGGCCCTGCGCTGGGCCGCAGATCCCGCCATCCGCCGCAGAGGCGAATTGGCCCCGCTGCTGCGCTTTGCCGAGGGTTGGCAGCGGGCGATCGACGGGCAAAAAACGCCAACGCGCCCGTAACCTTGCAGGCTGCCTTGAGGGGCGGGCCTTTGGGGTGACGGACGCGCTGACTCACTCAGGCGTCGGAGGCTGCTGGGGTCACCCCCGAGCGGATCCCCGCCGCATTGCGTACTTGCTGCGAGCTACTTGCCGCCCGGAGCCGCCATGGCGAAACGGCGGTTGAAGCGATCGACGCGGCCACCGACGTCCAAGGTGCGCTGCTTGCCCGTGTAGAACGGGTGGCAGTTCGAGCAGATGTCGATGTGCATGTCGCCGGCGGTCGAGCGGGTCTCAAAAGTGTTGCCGCAGCCGCACTTGACGGCAGAGCTCTTGTACTTGGGGTGGCCTTCTTTCTTCATCGGAAGCTCCGGTTGGGCAGGCCCTAAAGGCGCGCCGGCGGTAGGGCGGCAAAGTCGCCGCGGGGGCCGGTATTATAGGCATTGCGCACGACTCTGCAAGGACTTTGCGCCGCGGGAAGCACCTCGGCGGGCGTCACTTTGCGTTGTCACCGCGGCCCAAGTAGAATCGCTGCCAATTCTCGAGTTGTCGGGCCCTCTAGGCTCCCAATCCGCCACGACCACTGCGATCTCGGCCGCTGCATTAGGGCCGTGCGCGCCTGAAAAAGGGAGACCGCGATGGTCTTTTTGCGAAGTTGGCTTCCGCTCCCTGCCCTGGTGGGCCTGGCGATCGCCTGTGAGGCGCCGAGCCCGGCCGCCCGGCTGCCCCAGACGCGGCCCACTGGCGAGTTGGCTGCGACAACACCCCAAGCGCACAGCCATTTCCCTCTGAGTCTCCAGACCGTCTCCGCGCCAGTGGCCAGCCCTACCCCGGCACCTGAAGCCCTCGCGGTGGTGCCCAAGCGCGTGCGCAAGTCCGTAGACGACACCCTGGCCCAGGCTCACCCGGCCGCGCGCCATCCGCTAACAGAAGGGCAATTGGCCCTCCTCTCGCAGACGACGGTGCCCGTGCTCTGGCCAGATCTCCCCGCGTTTCTGAACAAAGCCCTGGCCACTGCCGGCGACGATTGGTTCAGCCTTTCATCCACGTATGCCGGCGCAACCGTGGTTGTCCAAGGGGACCGGCTCGCCACCGTAGACCCAGAGATGATCCCCGCCGGCTGGGTGGCGCCGACCTGGAATTCGCCGCTGGTGGGTCGCAATGAAGGCATCGTCGAGGCGACCTTTCTGGCCTGGGGTGCCAGCTACGCGGTGTCCATTGAATGCGCCGATCCCATGGGTGATGAGCGATGCACCCAAGATGGCGCAGTGCTTGAAATTGTGGGGCAGTTGCGCCGCTGGAATCGCCCCGAGCGGAGGGCGCCATGATCCGCCACTGGATCGCCGCCAGCCGCATCGGTTTGGCGAGCGCCCTCTTGGGCCTGCTTGTCGCCAGCACCGCGCTCGCATTCACCTTTAATCCCGCCGGGGTGTTGACTGCAGGCTCGGGCACCGGCCTCAAGTCCGCCAAGATCTACGCGCCGGGCATCCGCTACCCCATTGAGAAAGCGCCGTCTTTTCTCAACTCCCAGGTGTGGGGCGTAGGCGGCTCGCAGGGCCCTAAGGGCGGCCAGTGCGACGCCAAGAACTTCAGCTACCCGTGGTGGGACAATTATTGCGAAACGCGCACTTGGTCGATGCCGCTCTGCCCCTCCGGCAAGGGCCACCAGGGCCAGGACATTCGCGCGTCCACTTGCGCCAACAAAACCTGGTGGACCGTGGCGACCGAGGCCGGCACGATCACCAGCATCGGCACCTACTCCGTCTACCTCAAGGGCGGCAGCGGCACCCTCTTCCGCTATTTGCACATGGATCCAGGGACATTGGCGGTCAAAGTGGGGCAAAAGGTCTCCAAGGGCCAGAAGCTGGGCTTGGTGAGCAATGCCTTTGGCGGCACGCCTACGTCGATGCACCTGCACTTTGACGTCGAGCAGTACGTCGCCGGCGTGGGTACGGTGTTCGTCTCGCCGTATAACTCGCTGGTGGAGGGCTACAAGGCCTTGGTCAGCCCCACCGATCCCTGCGCCGGCAAGAATTGCGATGACGGCAAAGTCTGCACCGCCGACACCTGCAGCGGCGGCAACTGCAACCACGCGCCCAGCAGCGGCAATTGCGACGACGGCAACGCGTGCACCCTGCAGGACAGCTGCAGCGGCGGCCTCTGCCAACCCGGCCTCGCCAAACCTTGCGACGACGGCAACCTCTGCACCGCGGACAGCTGCAGCGGCGGGAACTGCGTGTTCGCTGCCCACAGCCAGCCCTGCGACGACGGCGACCCGTGCAGCGCGGGCGACAGCTGCGGCCAGGGCAAATGCCAGCCCGGAGCGCAAAAATCCTGCAGCGATGGCGTGGCGTGCACCGACGACAGCTGTGCGGGAGGCGTCTGCAAGCACGCCCCCAAGGCCGGCACCTGCGACGACGGCGATCCCTGTACCGCCGACACCTGCGACGCCAGCGGCTGCAAGCACCAAAAGGACGACTGCAGCGACGATAATCCCTGCACCACAGATAGTTGCGTTGCCGCCACCTGCACCCATGCGCCCAAGAGCGGGGCGTGCGACGACGGCAGCGCCTGCACGATCGCCGACAGCTGCAGCGCCGGTCAGTGTGTCGGCGCCGCCAAGCAGTGCGAGGACGAGAATCCCTGCACCTTGGACGCGTGTGTCGCCGGCGCGTGTACCTACAAACCCGTGAGCGCCCAGTGCGACGACGGCAATGGGTGCACAGAGGGCGATTATTGCGCCCTGGGCAAGTGCATCGCCGGGGCCCCCGCGGCGTGTGACGACGGCCTGGACTGCACGGTGGACAGCTGTGCGGACGGCAAATGTCAGCACGCAGGCCAAGTTCAGGCGGAGTCGCGCAAGTGCGCCGGCCCGACCATCGTCGAAGTGTACGACGTGTGCGGCGCAGGTCCCAAGCTCATCGAGTGCCCAGAGAGCCAGCCCTGTGGCAGCGGCGCTTGCGGAGGCCCCGCAGACAGCGAAGTCGACGCCTCTGGGGGCGTTGACACAGAACCCGCTGAAACCACTCCAATCCCACTGCCAACGGCGAGCGCGGTTGCGCCCTCAGGCTGCCAGGGCGGCCGAGGCGGCGGGCTCAGCGGCGCGTGGGCTCTGGGCGCGGCCTTGGCCCTGCTGAGGCTGCGGCGCAAGGGGCTGCGGCAATTCTGACGCTCGCCCGGCCGCGCCGCACACTGCGCAGCTCCTCAGCTTATTGCCCGGCGACCTACTGAACCCCGCGCTCGACAAACCAGCCGGCAAAGCGGCGAATGCCCTCTTCGATCGGCGTCTCGGGCGCATAGCCAAGCTCGGCCCGCGCCAGCGTCAGGTCGGCGCACGTCCGCGGTACGTCCCCGGGAGCCTCAGGATGTTGCTCTACGCGCAGTTCGACGTGGAGGGCCCGCGCGAGCATCGCCGCCAGCTCGTCAAGG
>JBIKTV010000158.1:0-11800 GCA_044347905.1 Myxococcota bacterium | reverse complement strand
GCGACTGCAATGACGGCGACGCGGCGGTGAACCCCGGCAAGGTCGAGGTCTGCGACGGCAAGGACAACAACTGCAACAGCAACATCGACGAAGGTGTGCTGGTGACCTACTACAAGGATCAAGACGGAGACAAGTTTGGCGGCGTCACCACCGCGCAGGCGTGTGCGGCACCGGTAGGCTTTGCGGCGGCCAGCGGCGACTGCAACGACTTTAACAAGGCGATTTACCCAACCGCGCTGGAGGCTTGCAACGACCTGGACGACGACTGCGACAGCCTCATCGACGAAGGTCTGACCACCCAGGCGATTTACAAGGACAACGACGGCGACAAGTTTGCCAGCCTCGGCGCGAGCTCCATGCAGAAGTGCAACGTGCCGGTGGGCTGGACGATCGCTAAGGATATCAACGGCGACGCCAAGTCGGACTGGGACTGCGACGACACGGACATTACGACCTATCCCGGCGCGGCGGACACCTGTGGCGACGGCAAGGACAACGACTGCGACGGCAGCGCTGACAAGCTGTGCTACACCAGCTGCGACGGCGCTTGGCCGTTCCAGCTGCAGTACAGCAGCGGCAATGCCGGCGCCAAGCCCGTGGACATCGACGGCGACGGCAACTTTGAAGTGGTCGTGCAAGATGGCTTTGGCTTTGCCGTATTGAGCACGACTGGCCAGGTCCTGCACAACTATTCGGCGCCGGTGCAAAACTTTGCCGGCTCGCTGGTCACCGCAGATGTGGACAACTTCAACTCCTTTGGCGCGGCGACCCAGAGCCTGGAGCTGATCACGGGCAACGCCAGCACGCCGCAAGTGTATTTCTTGCAGAGCGACGGCACCTTCAAGATCGTCAAGCTGGCGGAGCAGGTCTATTCCAGCTCCAGGACGGTCTTGGGCGACCTGGACGGCGACGGCACCACCGAGATCATCTACGGCAACTGGTGCAACAAGGCTGGGATCCGCAAGGTGTTCCGCTACGATCCCGCGTCCGCCAGTATCAAGCTGTTGACGGCGATCCCCGACCTGGACGGCGGCTGCGCGTACTACAACAACTTGCTGACCGACTTGGACGGCGACGGATGGAGTGAGTTGCTGTTTGGCAACGGCTACAGTGGCGACGGTGGCGCGATTTCGCCTCAATACTGGGCGGGCAAGATCTACCCGTACAAGCTGACCAACCCGGCCACCGCGACCTTTGCGCCAGTTTGCACGCCGGCCGGCACCTGCTCGTTCAAGACGGCGCTGGACAAGCTCTTCGGCATTCAGATCGTGTCGCTGTATCGGTTTGGCGATGACATTGAAGCTTCGGCGCAGTACTCCGCGACCAACGTGGCCAATCAGCAGAACGTCGTGCAGACCTGGCACCACCGCTTCAACACGGCCGGTGTGGCGCTGCCGGGCTCGCCGACCACCGCGACAGCGCTGAGCTTCCCGACCGACATTGACGACGACGGCAAGAGCGAGAGCAATGGCTATATGGCCGACTACGGCCTGTGGGACGTCAACGGCGACGGCTACCCGGATCAGGTCTACACCACTGGCAATGAGCTGCGGGTGGCGCTGTGGGTGCCCGCCAGCAAGACCTTTGTCGAGCACGTGCCGTCGCGCAAGGTGGTGTCGAGTTCGGCCACTGGCCTGCGCGGCATCTGGGACATGAACGGCGACGGTCGCCTCGATGTCACGGTGGCCGATGGCGCCGGCAAGGTCTACTGCCAGCAGCTGGGCGCGGCCACCTTCACCAAGAAGTCGAGCCTGCCCCCGCACTTGTCCATCTATCAGCGCACCAACCAGTGGGACAATTTTGAGCCCAACCCCGGCACCGACACCAACGCCGACGGCCTGCCTGACAAGCTGATTCAAGTCGCCTCTGCCTTGACCCGCAAGGGCAATTTCTACAGCTACCTGTCGAGCCCCACCGACAAGGACTACTACAAGATCGACGCCAGCTGGGGTGGCCAGATCTGCCTGCAGGCTCCCAAGGGCCGCGAGTACACGCTCAAAGTGTTCAGCTACGCCGACAAGTGGAACAACGTCAGCAAGCTGGCGCCGGCAGACGGCAAGCCCGACGGTTTGTTGTGGACCGCCACGACGACGGCCGGCGGACAGGTCTGCTTTGGCGGCAATAGCGTGTTGCCGACGCGCTACGGCGAGTACAAGTTCGCCATCGGCGTCGAGTCGTCCAAGGGCTCGTCACCGTACTGGCCGTACTGGATCACCGCCGCCAAATAGCCCGGTCTGGTCGCCAAAGGTTGACACCAGGGCCGCCCTTGACTAGCGTCCGAAAGTCGCGAGAGGCGGCCGCTGCGGCTGCCCGCGAGGACTGCCGATGATCTTCACCGAGACCCGCGATGGCCGGCGCTTCGTCGGCGAGGTACCCCCGGGGCAACCCCTGGTGGCGACCCTCCGCCAGTTGGCTGACAGTTACCGCATCGATTCCGGGTGGATGGAAGGCACGGGGGTCATCCGCGACGCCGTGCTGATTGGCTTGGATTCTGACGGGATGCCCGGTCAACCCCGCGTGGTGGCGGGATTTTCTCAGCTCGTCTCGTGCAAAGTGTCGATCTCCATGCGCGGTGCCGATCGCGATATTTCGGCGCGGGTGCTGCTGGTGACTGCGGCGGGCGACACCGCGGCGGGGTTGTTGCAGGAAGCGGTGTCGGCTTCGGTCGAATTGATGGCGTGGACCTTTGACGACATCACCCTGCGGCGCCACGAAGACTACAGCAGCGGTCTGTGGCGCTGGATGGACGTGGGGATCAACGTGGTCAGCGCTAGCGCTGGGCCGTCGCGGTCGGGCCGGGTGGCGATGGAGGCGATGCCGTCGCGCTTGCTGGAGCCCGAAGAGATGCCCAACCTCAAAGTCGGCGATGCCCTAGAGCATCCGGCCTTGGGATTCTGCATTGTCACCCAGGTTTTTGACCAAGACCGCGTGTCGATTCAGATGGAGACGGGCAAAGTCGCTCAGCTCCACCTGGGCGTTTTGACTCTGCATCGCGCGCCAAGCAAGCAGGGCCGCAGCGTCTATTCGGTGCAGGTGCGGCGGCGCAACGTCTAGCCTCTCCAGCCCCCATCGACGAACCCCAGGACATCCATGGACGTTTCTTCCGCCATCCGCACGCGGCGCTCGCACAAGCTGTTCACCGGCAAGCAGGCCGAGCCGGCGTTGCTGCAAGAGCTGATCGAGCTGGCCACTTGGGCACCCAACCACCGCTACACGGAGCCGTGGCGCTTTAGCGTCGTCAGCGGCGCCAAGCTCGCAGCCCTGGCCGACGCCATTGCCCTGGGCCTGGGCGACGAGCCCGCAGCGCGCAAACAAGCCGAAAAGATCCGCGGCATTCTGTCCGGTGCGGCGGCGGCGATCGGCGTGCGCCAGCTGCGCAGCCCCGGGGATCCGGAGCGAGACCGCGAAGACTACGCCGCCTGCTGTTGCGCTATGCAAAACATCCAGTTGGGCGCCTGGGAGCGCGGCTACGGCTCCTACTGGACCACCAGCCCGGCGATCATCGGCGACGCCATGGCGGAGTTCTGGAGGGTGGGCGCGGGCGAGCTGCTCATCGGCGCGATCGTGCTGGGCGAGGCGGCGGTGGCCATGCCCGCGCTGCGCCACAAGAAACCCCAAGACCTGACCGACTGGCTGTAGGCCTCTGCTAAGCCAAGGAACCCATGTACAATTTTGAGCTTCAGCACGTGTGCGCCCAAAGCGGGGCGCGCGCCGGTCGGCTGCACCTGAGCCACGGCGTGGTCGAGACGCCGATCTTTATGCCGGTGGGCACCCAAGCCGCGGTCAAGGCGGTGCTGCCGCGCGATGTCCGCGAGCTGGGCGCGCAGATCATGCTGTCCAACACCTACCACCTCATGCTCCGCCCCGGCAGCGAGCGCATCGCCCAGGCCGGCGGCCTGCACCGCTTTATGGGCTGGGATCGGCCCATCCTCACCGATTCTGGGGGGTTCCAGGTCTACTCCCTCTCCAAAATCCGCAAGATCACCGATGAAGGCGCGGTGTTTCAGAGCCATATCGACGGCAGTCGCCACCAGCTGAATGCTGAGATTGCCATGAAACTCCAGGAGGATTTTGGCTCTGACATCATGATGGCCTTTGACGAGTGCCCGCCCGCCAAAGCCGAGCAGAAGGTCATCGCCAAGGCCATGCGCCGGACCACAGCGTGGCTGGATCGCTGCCTTGCCGCGCGCAAGCGCCAGGACGAGTGCGCCCTCTACGGCATCATCCAGGGCGGAGTCGACTTAGAGGCGCGATCGGCGCACGTCGAGCAGATCTGTGCCCGCCCGTGCGAGGGCTTTGCCATCGGCGGCTTGTCGGTCGGCGAGCCTACCGAGGAGATGTACGCGGCGTGTCAGCACACGGCGCGGCAAATGCCGAAGGACAAGGCGCGCTATCTCATGGGCGTGGGTACACCGGAGGATCTGCTTCACTGCATCGGCTATGGGATCGACCAATTCGATTGCGTCATGCCCAGCAGAAATGCCCGCCACGGCGTGGTTTTTACGCATGACGGCAAGCTCGTCATCAAGAACAGGCAGTTTTTTGCCGATGACGGTCCGCTCGACCCGCATTGTTCCTGCATGACGTGCAAGACGTTTTCAAGGTCTTACCTCCGGCACCTTTTTGTCGCTGGCGAAGCGAATTGCGCTACATTGCTTACAATTCACAATCTCGCTTTCTATCTGCAATTAGCTCGCGATGCGCGGGCAGCGATTCTCGCAGATGGGTTTGGCGATTTTCAGCGCGAGCGGCTGGGGCGGTTGGCGTCCCGCCGCTGGGTGGCCTCGGCGTAGCCGGAGGGTTGGCGCTTGCAGCGGGGCTTTTCTTGGCAGAGGCGAATCCGCCCTCCGGGCGAGGGGGGAATTCACTATACATTACTTGCGTTTTGCAAAGGGTGAACCATAGGGAACGTGGGGGCGTTCCGCCCCCGACCTCCCTAATGTTTCCCCCTCTGCACTCCCCCTCCTTTACCCTCCATCCCCCTGATCAATCCAGTAGTTAGGGGTGTCTGCCCGCCGCCAGCGAAGCGGTGCGGCGGTGTGAATTGACGACACCCTGGCGTGTCCAAGCCGAAAACCAGCCGCCAGCGAAGCGCGGTGGCGGCGAAAACGGTCGAGACCTCGGCATAGACGACCCCAAACCCAGCCGCCAGCGAAGCGCGGTGGCGGCGAAAACGGTCGAGACCTCGGCATAGACAACCCCAAACCCAGCCGCCAGCGAAGCGCGGTGATCGGACGAAGCGCGGGACCGCACACACTGTCACCCCCGCGGAGGCGGGGGCCCAGGCTAAAAGTAACCATTGTCAACGGGTTTCAACCTCCGCGTCGACAGCCCAGAGGTCCTCCCGAACTGCGCAGGCGACCTAAGCCCCGCGGTTCGCGTTTGCGGCGACAGCCAGCCGACGATCAAGCCCTGCCCATTGCGCATAGCCGCGCCGCCAGCGACACTTGCGGAAGCTCGCGCTCTAGTCCCCTGCCCAATTGAGGAAACCATGTTCGCCATGCTCGGCCGCTGGGCCACTGTTGCAGTTTTCGCGCTCGCTGCGATCGGCACGCTCGCTCTCAGCGGCTGCGCGCAGGACGTCGGCCTCATCGACCGGGTCCAGCCGGGCGCCCTGCCCAAGGCGCTGTTCAGCGGCGATTGGTACCTGCAGCGGACTGTCATCGACGCGCCGTACACCGCAGGGTTCACCTTTATCGGCGAAGCGGACGCCTTGCAGCGAATCCGCTGGCAGATTCAGGAAGATCACCTGGTCGCGTACCGCGCCTATGACTTTGTCGCCGGTACCGACCGCGCCCATAGCCGCAGCGGCAAGCCCGGGGCGACGGGCAGCGCTGGCGAGTCGGGCCAACCCGTAGCGATCTATGCGATTACCCGGCACTTTGACATTGTGCGCGGCTACAGCGCGGCTACGGGCGAACAGGACAACGTGCTGCAAGAGAATGCCCTGGACCGGCCGTGGTACCAGCGCGGCTACGTGCGGGTCGACTGGAGTCGCAACTTGGCGCCCGGCAAAGGCTTTGACTTTACGGTCGATAGCGTGCGGACCGAGCCGGTGGCGTTCTCGATCACCAATCCCGCGGACCCGGACGCGTTCACTATGGCGTGGCGCGACAACGCCAAGAAATCCGGATGGCGCGAGACCCGCGACCCGGCGCTGCACCGCGATGCCAAGGACGCCGAGTATTTTGACGTGGTGTCCAAGCTTTACGCGACGCCCGAGGAGTACGCAGGGTGGGACGATTGGGGGCCGTGGTCCGTGCCCGTGTGCTGGTTCTACGGCAATGAAGACTGCCAGCCGGCGGAGGTGACCATCCGCACGTCGCTGCGCCGCGTCGATCCCAAAGACGACTATGAGCCGCTGGAGTACCCGGACAACTACCTGGCGCGCAACGCCGATGGCAGCTTGGTGCGCACGCGGGTGTTTGCCGACGGCTCGGTCGCCCAGGATCCCGACGGCGAGCCGGTGCGCATCCCGGTGTTTGACAAGTTTGGCTACTTTCGCGCGGAGCGTCCGGGTTATGACGAACTGCACGGCGAGGTCGAGAGCGCCAGAAGGCTCATGATCTCGCGGTGGAATCTGTGGGACAAGAGCCTGGATCCCGCCGGCAAGCCGATCCCGTATGCGCAGCGCAAGGTGCGGCCGGTGGTGTACTACAAGAGCATTGGATTCCCTAGTGAATTGAAGGATACGGCCGAGAAAATGCGCCTGCAGTGGGACACCGCGTTTGCCCAGACGGTCGCCGCGCTGCAGGGCAAGGAAGCCAAGGCGGTGGGCGCGGTTTTTGAGCTGCGCGACAACACCTTCCAGGTCGACGCCGCCGGCAAAGTCATCGACCGCGGCCAGCGCGTGGGCGATTTGCGCTACTCGCTGTTGTCCTACGTCGCCAAGCCGACGCGGGCCGGGCTGCTGGGCTACGGTCCAAGCTCGACGGATCCGCTGACCGGCCAAATCATCCACGCTGGCGCGCACGTCTACGGCGGCGGCCACAAGGTGCTCGCGACGAGCGCCCGCGACCTGGTGCGGCTGGTGCGCGGCGAAATTTCCCCGGAAGAATACGGCCTGGGCCATGTCACGGAGCAGGAGGTCAAGAAGGCCCTGGCGCAGTACAGCGGCACTGCGGCGGCCAAGAAGGGCTTAGGGGCCAATTCGCCAAGCAATGAGCAGGAATTGCGCACTCCGGGCAGCGAGGCGCATCAGAAGGCCGTGCAGGACGCCCAGGAATTCGCCGCGCGGTCGACCAACCGAGACAAGCAGAAGGCCGTCCACGCCATGAAGAAATCGGCCCTGGCCGAGCGCAGCGGCTGGGCGGAGAAGCGCTTGGGCCTGCTGGACGACTCGCCGCTGCTGTCGACCCTGGTCAACCGCGACATCGCCTTGGCCCACGGCGATCCGCAGCTCAAGCAGGCCCTGGCCTCGTCGCCGCCGGGGGCGCCGCTGCCGCTGCTGTCCAATCAGCAGATGGCGAGCCTGTCTCCCGCGCGCTGGGCGCCTCTTTCGGCGCGGGCGCGGCTGTTGCAGCGCGATAAGCTGTTGGGCAGCCACTCGATCACCTTGGCGAGCTTTGTCGACGACGCGGTGATGGGCCTGGCCGAGCAGTACAAGGACAAATCCACCGATGAGCTGTGGCCGCTGCTGTTTGCGCGGATTTTTGGCTCGACCGCTGAGCACGAAGTCGGCCACACCTTGGGCTTGCGGCACAATTTTGAGGGCAGCTTTGACGCGCTGAACTACCACGACCACTACTGGGACCTGCGCGGAGAGAACGGCAAGCCCCTAGAAGACCCGACGCTGGAGCAGAAGAAGGCCGGGATGGACGACTATAAGTACTCGTCTATTATGGACTATGCTCAGCGGGTTCACAGCGATCTCCAGGGTTTGGGCAAGTACGATGTGGCGGCGATCGCCTTTGGCTACGGCCAGCTGGTTGAGGTGTTTGACGCCGCGCCCGCCGACCCCATCGCCATCAATCCGCCGCAGTACAATCCCTACAAGGCCGAACAGGTCGACGGCTACCACGTGTTTGCCCCGCTGTACCGCGATCCGTTGCGAGCGGTGGTCCAGAACGGCCTGCGCCACTACACAGAGATGCCCAAGGTGATGGGCGGCGTGCAGAAGATGCGCGCGCGCAAATTTGTGCCGTACAGCCAGGTCGTGGCAGAGATGGTCGGCCAGGGGTCCACCCCAGACCTGCCCAAGAAGCGCACGCTGTGGGAGGTGCCGTACCGCTTCTGCTCGGACGAATATGCTGAAGGTACGCCTAGTTGTAACCGCTTTGACGCCGGCGCCGACTCTGCAGAGCTGCTCCGCACCGGCCTTCAGCAGTACCGCGACCACTATCTGTTGCAGGCTTTCCGCCGCGACCGCGTGGGCTTCTCGATCGGCGACTACGAGGGCCGCCTCTGGGGCCGCTACTTTCTGCCCATCGCTCTGCAGTATCAGAACTGGGTATTCCAGCAGTACGATCCAGAAGTCGCCTTGAACCCTGGCGTTTTGTGGGACTGGCTGACCTGGGACCCCAGCCTCGTCAAACAGTACAGCCTAGAGAGCAAGCCCTGGGCAGAGGCGCTGAGCGGCGGCCTGTCGATGTCGGCGGCGGTCAAGGAGGGCATTGAGGCCTTGGCCAACGTCATCGGCCAGCCCGAGCCGGGCCAGTACTGCTTGGACAAATCCACCAAGCAATTCCGCCAGTACAGCTATGTCACCCAGACGGGGAGCGGCCTGCCCCTGCCGCAGTGCGCCACCCCGCAAGGCTGCGACGGCACCGGCAACTGCGTGGACCTCATCATCCCCATTGGCCAAGGCCGCCTGTATGAAAGCGAATACGACCGGGACACCGGCTACTACTTCTACGAACGCCTGCGCCATGTGGGCAGTTTCTATGACAAAATCAACGCGATCATCGCCCTGACCGACCCCAGCACCTACTTTATCGGCGTCGATTCCAGCCAGCCGATCAACAACTACATCCTGTCGATGGGGATTTTCTTTAACAAAGAGCTGGGTCGGCTGTTTGGCGGCATGGCCGCGGGGCGCAACGACGTGGTCGGCTGGATGCGCAACCCCCAGGGCAAAGTGGTCTCGCGCTCGTGGTTTGACCCCAAGGCCCAGGCTCAGGAGGCCAGCTGGCAGGCCATCGACGTGCCCGGCATGTTCATCTTGCGCAACTACGCCATCTACTTTGGGATGGCCTGGCTACCCGCCAATTGGGACCAGACTTTTGTCGACTCGATGGAGGTCTTCCTGGAGGGCAGCGGCGCGGCCTTCAAGCCCAAGCCGGGCGCGCAAATCGCCACCTTTACCAGCCCGACCAACACCAAGGTCTACAAAGCCGCGCAGTTGAGCGATCCCAGCCAGTACAGCCCGGCCTTTGTGCTCTTGCAGGACGCCCAACAGCTCGCCGACCGCTTGGCCAGCGGAGACAAAGACGTCTACCCGTGGATGGTCGATGAAGCCCAGCAGATCATTGAGATCGCCCGGGGCATGTACGATGTTTTTGGCAAGGCGGTGTTTTAGGGCGGGGTGAGTTCAAATTATGACCCCCCCTTACGTTAGATCCGCGCCCAGCTTGGACAATTGGCCAAAAAAGTGACGAATCGCGACCCGGCTTTGGGCGCATCCCGCTGCGCGGGACCAGGTGCTAGGCGCGCCGGCCTGCCGGCCTCTGCGCCCGGCGGCGCGGGCGGGGCCTCGCGGCGATTGGGCCAACACCCGGCGATCTCGCCCCGCCCGCGCCACCGCCCTAGCGGGTGACGCCCCTTTGCGCGGCGGGCGGATCGGCTTGACCGGGCGGGAATTCTCGACTGCGGCGGCTTCGGTCTTCGCTGGCGTTGGAGCGGCGTCGGCCGTCGCTCTGTCCAAAGGGGTCAAGGTTGAGCGTCCTCTTGGCGATCGCTGGCATCTACGCCGCCGTCAGCGCCATCACCTTCGCCGCATATTTCATCGACAAGCGGGCGGCCCGCCTCGGTCGGCGCAGAACGCCTGAGGCCACGCTCCACAGCCTCGAGCTCTTGGGCGGCTGGCCCGGGGCTTTGATCGCCCAGCGGCTATTGCGCCACAAGACCGCGAAGGTGCGCTACCAATTCGTCTTCTGGCTGATCGGCGCGCTGCACGTCGCGGGCTGGCTTGCGGCGGCTTGGCAGGGGCTCTGAACGCGGCTTCATTACCGCACCCAACTGCTCAAGTCTATTGCAGGACCATCGACGATAGCATCAGGTCCGAGTCGGGGGCGCTGCCGTCGTGCTTGTCGGCCGAAAGCTGCAGGGGCACGGCCATGGGCGGGTCGCTCCAGCTGATCTTGGTGCCCGCGTCGCTGACCTCGCCGCCCGCCAGGGGGTAGCTCTTGGCCGCGCCGTCCTTGAGGTCCTCGACCGCGGCGGTGACCTTATCCACGCTCGCCGAGCCGTTGTACCAGTAGCCGGCGTAGCGCACGCCGTTCATGCTGCCGGTGTAAACCTGCGACAGAGCGAGGACTTTGCCGCCGGCGATGGCGATGCCTTTGACGCGGTGTTCGGCCAGCTCGTCTGGACCCTTGCCGCTAAAGTGATACGAAGACCACTCGAGCGCTCCGTCGGCACTGACGCGGCCCAGCCAGCCGTCGCCCATCTGGCCGTCAAAGCCATCGATGAAGATGCGCCCGCCGACCCACAGCTTGCCGCCGATGTAGCGGACCACGTGGACATTGTTCTTGTCGCCCGAGCCTGAGACGACCTGCTTGGTCCACAGCGGCGCGCCGTCGGGGCCAAACTTGCCAAAGGCCAGCGCGGTGAACGAGCCGCGAATGTCCAGGCCGGCGTAGAGGTTGCCCGCTTCGTCGATGTCCAGAGAGTTGATGTTGCCGCCCTTGCCCAGGCCCACAGTCTTGACCCATGCGATTTCTGGGGCGCTGTCTGCATTGATGATCTTGGCGATATACGCGCCGGAGCCGCCCACGCCGCCGATCCACGCAGAGCCCTTGCCGTCGCCGCGCACCGCGTAGATGCGGTCGTTGTAAGTGGGGGTGAAGTCAAAGCCTTTCTTGGCCTTGACCGAACCGTCCTTGGGGTCCAGGGCGACGAACAGCGCGAGGCCCTCGCCGCCTATCGCGTTGGTCGGGTCGCCGCAAGTGCCGGCGGCATAGACCACGGGGCCGCTGGCGTCGACCGCGTAGAACTCCGCGCTTTTGGAAGCCTTGTCGATGTTGCCGTAGCCAAAGAGCTTGCTCCAGACCTGGGTGCCGTCGGCGCTGATCTTGGTCAGGCCGGCGTTGAAGGCGCTGTTGGCCGAGCTCAGCGACACGGAGGCGACGGCGTACAAGTTGCCCGCGGAGTCCATGCTCAAGGAGCCGGCACTGCCGCCCGACTCGGCGTTCTGCCCGGGGTCGCGGGCGCGGTCTTTGTGCTGGCCGTTCCAGAATTTGCTCCACGCCAGCTTGCCGTCGGCCCCGACCTTGCTGATCAGTACGCCTTCGTTGGTTGAGAAGTCCACGTTGGCGCTGACATAGCGATTGCCCGCGGCATCGGCGACCAGGGTGCCCACGAGCTCGTCTTTGTCGGGCATGCCAAACGCAAGGTCGGGGTCGACGGTGGCGCCGGCGGGCCAGCTCGAGTCCGGGGCGCCGCGGCCGCTCAAGGCAACGTCAAAGGTCCCGGCATCTGTCTCAATCTTGAGGCTGGCCTTGCGCTCTGCCCCAAGCACTGGATAGAAACGCACGTAGAAATCGTAGGATGTGCCATGCTCGATCGTCGCTCCGGCGGCGTCAATCGGCTGGGCTTTGATGTCGTACTTCTGCAGGCTCCACTCTTCGGCGGCGGAGTCGGC
>JBIKTV010000157.1:0-11829 GCA_044347905.1 Myxococcota bacterium | reverse complement strand
CGCTGTCGCAGAAGGCGCCACCGAGCGCTTTGTCGAAGTGTTTGCCTCAGAGGAAGAGCTGCGAGGGGCCCATGAGCTCCACAAGGCGATCGGACTTCCCTTGGGATTCCTGTTCTTCTATGCGTTGCTTGTGGTGATCTTCCGCCGTCGCGGGGCTGAGTCGGTCCCAGCGCCATCGTAGTCCCCAGACCACGCACCGCCGCTGCAGAATTCGGTCTCTTGGCTCTAGTCGTCCAGCCCCTCGCCAAACACCCGCACCGCAAAGCCGCGCGCCGCCACCTGATCGGCCACCCGCTGCAGCGCCTCGGGGCTGGCTGGGCGCAGGCCCTTCTCCACCGGCGGCCGGGCCAAAGTGTAGAGATCCACGCGCTTGGGCTGCAACAGGTCGAGCAGGTCCAGGTAAGCGGCGATCTCCTCGTCCACGGTATTGTCGACGCTGCCGTGCACCAGCATGGTCTGGGCGATGGCCTGGGGCAGCTGGCTCGCCCAGCGCGGCACGGCGTCCACCGCCAGGGGCTCCCAGGGCATGTCGAGCCGCTGGTACATCGCCTGGGTGCCGGCGTCGAGCTTGACGGCCACTTCATCCAGCAGCTGGCACGCGTGCAGAATCTCCGGGTCGCCCAGCTCCGTGCCAGAGGTCAGCAGCACGATCGGCATCTGCGGAGCCAACTGGTCGCGCAGCTCGCGCAAGAGCGCCACCGCCTGCGGAAATTGCGGGTGCAGCGTCGCCTCGCCGTTGCCAGACAGCACCCAAGCGTTGATCGGCAGCTGCGCTTCTCTCTGCGCCTGGGTCACTTCGGCGCGCAAGCGGTCGAGATCGGCGTACACCACCGGGCGATTGGGCCCGCGCTCCGGGCCGATCTGGCAGTAGGTGCAGCGCAGTCCGCAGCGTTTTTCCCCTTGGGGACTTAGGTTTAGCCCCAGGGTCACCCCATAGCGCCGCGACGGCACCGGGCCGTACACCGTGCGCGGCGACAGCTCGCTGTGGACCTTGGGATCGAGGGCATGGCGCTGGGGCATCGGCGAACCTCCGGGCCGCACAACATAGCTTGCCGCGGCGATCTTTGCCACCGCTGGCGCTGTTTGACCGCCGCCATTGCGGCCTGCGGCGATCGTGCCATCATCAGCGGGTCCAGCCCAAGAGGTCCGCCATGAACAGCCCGATTCTCCACACCTCTCGCCGCGTGCGCACCCCTTTGCCAGAGCAGGTCGACGTCGCGGTCATCGGCTGCGGCCTGGGCGGCTTGCAGGCGGCGGCGCTGCTGGCCCGGGCGGGGATGAAGGTGGCCTGCTTTGATTCGCATTACGTCGCAGGTGGTTGCGCCACGATGTTTGAGCGAGGCCGCAGCGATCAGCGCTTTCGCTTTGACGTCGGCCTGCATTACCTGGGCGACTGTCAGCCGGGCGGGGCGATTCCGCGGCTCTTGGCCAACGCCGGTGTGGCCGATGTGGAGTATGTGCCGATGGACCCTGAGGGTTTTGACACCCTGGTCTTTCCCGGCCTGCGCTTTGCCGTGCCCCAGGGCCTGCAGCGCTACCGCGAGCGGCTGGTCGAGACCTTTCCCGAAGAGCGCCGCGGCATTGACCGCTACATCCGCTTTCTGGCTGAGGTCGACGGCGCCATCCAAGTGCTCGACGGCCCGCAGAAAAAGCCGCCCCTGGGCCTAGCCCTGCACGTGCTGTTGCGCGGCCGCAGCGTGTTGCGCTACCAGCACGCCACTGTGCAGACCGTGCTCGACGACTGCACCCGCGACCGGCGGCTTCAGGCAGTTCTGCTGGGTGAATCAGGGGATTATGCCGTGGCGCCCTCGCGGGCCTCGGCGCTGCTGCACGCGGGGCTGATGCTGCACTACCTGCGCGGCGCCTGGTACCCGGTGGGCGGCGGTCAGGTGCTGGCCGACCGGTTGGCCGAAGAGATCGAGCGCCACGGCGGCACCTTGCACCTGCGCTGCGGCATCGAGCGGGTGGTGGTCGAGCACGGCCGCGCGGTGGGCGTGGTGGTGGAGGCCGACGGCAAGCGCCCCGCCCACACCGTGCGCGCCAAGGTGGTGCTGTCCAACGCCGACATCAAGAAGACTTTTCTCGAGTTGGTGGGCCCAGAGCACTTGCCCGCCGGGTATGTCGAAAAAGCCCAGGGCTGGCAGATGGGCGGCGCGCTGTGGATGACCTACCTGGGCATTGAAGGCAGCCTGGGCGGCGACGGAGACAAGCGCACCAACTTCTGGCAATTCGACAGCTTTGACATGGAGTCCTTCTACCGCTTTGACCCCGCCCGGCCCGGCGAGCCGACGTCGTGGCGCCCCGGCGGCTGCTACATCACCAGCGCTTCCGTCAAGGATCCGCAGACCCCCGGCCACGCGCCGCCCGGCCACAGCGCCGTCGAGGTCATGGCCCTGGTCCCCGGCAGCGCCCAGAGCTGGGGCCTGAGCCCCGCGGAGCTGGCAGGCGGAAGCTACCGCAAAAACCCCGCGTATCTGCAGCGCAAGCAGGTGCTGGAAGACGACATGATCGCCCGCCTGGACGCGCTGTTTCCCGGCGTGGCCCAGCGGGTGGTGTTTCGCGAATCCGCCTCGCCCGCCAGCCACAGCCGCTACACCCGCGCCAGCGACGGCACCGGCTACGGCCTGGCCGCCACCCCCGGGCAATTCCAGAAGCACCGCCCGGGTTACCGCGGCCCCTTGCCCGGCCTGTACCTCGCCGGCGCCTCCACCCGCGCGGGCCACGGCATCCTCGGCGCCTTGACCTCGGGCCAGCGCGCTGCGGAGCGCATTGCCGCGGATGCGGGGGTTCGGCTTGCGCCGTCGCGATAGGTAAGCAAAAAATCAATGATCTAAAGAAGTCCTGGGTGTGGACTTAGGGCCCGTGAAAAATCTAGTCGATTTTTCCCTGGTCCCATTTGCCTGCTGGGTGGGTCGCAAGTGCGCGCCCCCTATCGGGTTCGTCGCACCGCTCCGCGAGAGGTCTTGTCAAGTTATCCTTCCACAGGCCCTTAGCCGCCCGCCAGCACCCGCACATCGCCAGACAGCCGCGGCGCTCTTGCTCGAGCTTGACGCTGTACTCCTTCTCCAGGGCCGCCAGCGGCTCGGCTAGCTGGTCCTTGAGGATCGCTGCCACCCGCGCCGGCGCCTGCACCTTCATCACCGGCGCCGACGTGATGGGGCGGCGCCAATCCGGCGTCCGCGAGTTAAGTGGGCAGGTCTACTCGAGCCGACGACCGACCAAATCTGCTGGCGGCGGGAGGCGCGACTATGGTCGCGGCGGCCAATCGCGTACCATGCTTGCCAGGGCTCGCGGGCAGCGGGAAGTAGACCGCAGCCCTTGCCCAAGGCGTACATGGCCCCTCGCGGATTCCAAAGGACGCACCTCGCTTGGCTCGCTGCCGTCGCAGCGCTTTGCGGTGTGCTGCCGGCGAGGCGCTGTGATGCCTGGCAGCAGTACTACACGTCTACCGGGAAGCCGATGCGCTGGGCGGGCGAATCCCTGCAACAGCCGCTGGTGGTCAGCCTGGACGACAGCGGGCTCGCCAGCGACAACCTGAGTAAAGAAGCGCTGCTCCACGCTACCCAGGTCGCCCAACAGCAGTGGCAACAGCTGACCTGCCCGGTGACCGCGGCAGGCGACGGGCTAGCGCCGTGCGGCAGCGGGTCTGTAGCCATCCGGCCTCTGGGTGTAGCGTTTGGAACGCCGGGGTGGCTTGCTGCTCAGCCGATAGGTCTCGGCTGCAAGCCCCCTGAGGTGCCGCCCTGTGTGTCCTTGGGCCCCAACGGTAACCAGATCACCTTTGTCCACGCCGCCAACAACTGGCCGTACGGCAAAGGTGTCATTGCGATGACGGTCGTCTCGGCGTCCAAGAGCACGGGCTGGATAGCGGACGCTGACATCGCGGTCCATGACGCCGGCTTCTCTTTCTGCCTGGACTCCTGCCTGCCCGGCCAGGTGCACTACGGCGCGGTGATCCTGCATGAGACGGGCCATTTTTTGGGGCTGGACCATAGCGCCGATCCGGGTGCCGCGATGTTTGCCCAGCCGCCCGAAGTGATCGACCACATGGGAAAGCTGGCCGCAGACGACAGGGCCGGCGCCTGCGCGGCGTATCCGGCCACCGACGCCACGGCAGTGTGCGCGCCTGCCACTGATCAGGCTCTCAGCGAGTCCAGCGGCTGCGGCGCTGCGCTGGCTCCCGAGTCTGGCTGGCTGCCCCTTGGGCTGCTGGGGGTCTTTGCCGCCCTCGCCCGCAGGCGGCAATGAGCTGTTGAATCTTAGGCCCTGTAAAAATCAACTCGGTTTTCTAGAACGGCCCCTCACCTGCTATGTGGGTCGCAAACTCGCGTCTTTACAGACGACTCGCCGCTCCGCTCGAAATACAACTCGATCGAGTTGTTAATTTACAAGCCCTTAGGGGGCTCGCAAGCCTAGACCGCCGGCATCAGACGGTCGCGTTTGGCCGCCGCGGCGCCCAAGTCTGGCGGCGCCCCAACAGGCGCGGTCGTGATGGCCCTACTCGACCCTGCGCTCGCGCTACCGGCGCGAGCCAGCGAGCCGCGACCGTGAGGGAGCGGATCGGGCCTTTCATTGGCTCGGCTCGGACTTGGGCGTGAACTGGCGCTGCCATCCGCATTAGACTTATCGTCGACCTTGATGGTGCCGAGCGTTAGCCCGCTGTCGACAGGTAGGCGTCGACCATGTGGATAGCCCCCAAACCCGATGATTTATCTAAGCTACCTCGCAGGAAATTGCCATCGAATGCGACGTGGCCGCCTTCGGAAGTCAGCACGCCCGCCGAGAGAACTGCATCGACCCAGGTACGCAGAACGCGTTCTAGTTCATCGGGATCCACGATTGCCACCGCCCGCAGCACCATGTCGTGCGGCGGGATGCCGCCTGGAAGGACCAGGATTTTGCGGAACCACGCCTCGTTTTCCTCAAAAAACTCGGACACGTCTTCGGCGTTGTTGCTTCCGGCGAGCACGGCAACCAGGGTGACGAAAAATACCTCGGCCAGAATGTGCTCGCGGCCTCGCCGACCGCGCGGATCCGGCACGGTGGATAGAAGCTCGTAAAATCGCTGATATCCGCACATGACCCGCCTGCCTGCATCGTCGGATCAAGGCCCGGCAGCAAGTAACAGATCGCATTTTGTATGATCGGTCAACTATTTTGTTCAGGTTTTCGTTCTTGCGATCGCCTTGGAGCTTCGAACCCAAATCCACCACGTGGATTTGGCCGGTTCGTCGAATTGGGATGCAAATCAAGGCGGAGCGAGGACCGGACCGGAGGCGTACATGGAAGTACGTTGAGGACCGGACCGGAGCGACAACGAAGAGTTGCGCCCAAGGCGGCGAATCCGGGCGAACCGGCCCGATTGACAGCGTGCTTGCGCATGCTAGGGTAGGCGGCTTGGCACCCGCGTTACTAGCGCAGGTTGCAAGGTAGTGCGCCGCCGTCCTGGGGGGGATGGCGCCACAAAGAACCACACAAAATCAATGCCCTCTTGCCAAGGACATCCATGATGGTCAGCAGTCCTTCTTGCGCTTTTTTCAGCGGCCATCGGCAGCGCACCGACCATCAAGCGGCCCCGCCGCCTCTACCGCGCTTAGCGACAGCGCGCACTGGCGGCAGCGGGCTGATTCACGCCGTTCTGCTGGGCCTTCTCTTGCTGAGCGGCTGCGCAGAAGGCGTGGTCGACCCTGTGAGCGATGCGACTGGCAAGACCGACACCGTGACGGGTGAGGCAGACACCGCGGTCAAGCCCTATACCCAAGCCCAGTACGACGGGTGGCGCAAGCGCTTTGAGGAAGAGAAGGACTTCCAAGACGTCAAGTTGCGCGACGACGTGGTGGTTCTGACCAAAGCCCAGGCCGACGCCGCGGTGGTCGGCGCTGACCGCGTGACTTTTCCCGCGGCTGGCAACGCCTCGCTGCTCGCCCTGCCGGTGGGTGCCAAGATTTTTGGCGACCGCGCTGATCCAGTGGCGCGCAAAGCGCTAGGCGGCACCAATGCTTTTGGCTTCATCCGCAAGGTGAAGTCTGCCAAGAAGGTCGGGCAGACCATTGTGCTGCTCACCGACCGGGCCAACCTGGGCGAGGTGCTGATCGGTGCTGCCCAGATCACTCAAAAGCCAGAGAATCTTCAGATGATCGACACGTCTGGCGTGGACGTGCTGCGCTACTTCCCAGAGGTGCCCGATCCGGTCGACCTAGACACTTCCTACGAGGTCAAAGTCGGCGCCTTCGAGATCGGTGGTGAATTCAGCAAGACTTTCGGCGGAAAGTTCAAGATCCCAGCCTTTCACGTCAAGCTGGAGAAGGAAATCTCAGGCGCCGTGATTGAAATCGAGGCCGACATCGACGCGACCCTCAAGCTGGAGTTCAAGCCGACCGTTGTCGTCAAGTTCATCTTTGGCCTCTTCTCTCTGGACTACATGAAACTGGCGCTCGGCGTCGACCTCGTCATGGGCGCCGGTCTCGATTTTGACAGCAAGGCATCGGTGATCTTCAAGGTAGACAACGAGAAGAAGACGGTAGAGGAGAAGGCAGCAGCGGCGGTCAAGGCAGGTCCCAGCAAGAAGAAAAGCAAGTTCAGCTTGGCCAAAATCGGTCCCTTCGTCGGTCCCTTCCTTGGGCCAGTGCCCACAACGTTTCAGATTCGCTTAGTGGCGGAATGCCAAGCTAGCTTGACTGGGAGCGCCAAAGGGCACACGGAGGGCGAGATTGCGGCCGGCGCGATGCTTGGCGTGGAATATGACGGCGGCTTCAAGCCGATATTGAAAGGAAACTTCAACACTTACACCAACAACGAGATCGCTATCGGCGGCGGTATCGCCGTGGAGTGCGGGCTTGAGCCGCGGCTGGAGTGGATGGCGGCCGACGTTGCCGGCCCCTGGCTTGGCGTGCGCGGTTCGGCAGGGGCGGGCCTGCAATACGACCTGGAGTGCGAAGATCCCAAAGACGTGCCCAAGGAAAAGCAAGGCGACGGTCGCTTGGCGGCAAAGGTGGAAGCCGGCTTGTCGGTGAAGGTAGGCCTCGCCGCTGACTTCGGCTTTCTGGGCATGTTTGAGACGACGCTCAAGACCCTTGTGGATAAGAAGTGGGACTTATGGGAGAAATCCTGGGTGTTCCCCGGCGGCGGAATCGGCAAGTGCAAGAGCCTGTGCTTTGACGGCGACGCCAATGGCTACGAGACGGCACCCGACTGCGGCGGCGCGGTGTGCGAAGAGCGCTGTGATGCCGAGAAGCCCTGCAACAGCGGCGGGGACTGCAAGTACAAGTTCTGCATCAACGGCAAGTGCGCTCCCGACTACTGCCATGACAAGCAATGGTCTGAATTCTATCCGGTCTACGAGAGCGACGTGGACTGCGGCGGGGACTGTGACAACAAGTGCGTCGCCGGCAAGAAGTGTGGCACCGGCGCGGACTGCCAGTCAGAATACTGTGATCCTAAGACGTTGACGTGCAAAGAGCCCACCTGTGACGACGGCGTCAAGGGCCCCAAAGAGACCGATGTCGACTGCGGCGGCGCTTGCCCAGCCAAGTGTCAGCTCGCCCAGCTGTGCAAGACCGGCGGCGACTGTGCGTCAGGGGTGTGTGTCGACGGCGTCTTGGTCTGCGCCCCAGCAAACGCTTGCTACGCCACGGTTTTTGACGGCAAGGTCAACGGCGACGAGACCGGTCCAGACTGCGGCGGCGCCTGCGCCAAGCTCAGCACCAAGTGGGGGCTGCCGCTGACACCGTCTCAGTCGTTTCTGCCGCAAAAGCCAAAGGAGCCGACTTTTCAGTGCGCCGCGGGGGTAGCCTGTAAGACCGCTTCTGATTGCGCCTGGGGCGCTTGTAAGTCCGGCGCCTGCTCCGGTAAGTGCGACAACGGCAAGATGGACGCCGACGAGCCGTCGACCGACTGCGGCAGCACCTGCAGCAAGTGCAGCGTCGGCCAGGCCTGTTTTGGCCACAGCGACTGCGGTCAGAGCTTGTGCATGGACAAAATCTGCACCAAGCACGTGTGCGCCAATGCAGTCCAAGACGGCGACGAGACCGACCTAGACTGCGGCGGCACCTGCCCCATCGGCTGCCAGGTCGACAAGCACTGCAACGGCGACAGCGACTGCGCCCCAGAGCTGCAGTGCAACGCCGCGCTCGCCACCTGCCAGCCGCGCTGCACCAACGATGTCAAAGACGATGTCGAGACGGACGTGGACTGCGGCGGCGTCTGCGGCAAGACCTGCGAGCCCGGCTCTGGTTGCAAGACCACTGGCGACTGCGCCGGCGACACCACGTTCTGCAACGCCAAGGGCATCTGTGCCGAGCCCGGCTGCTGGGACGGCACCAAGAATTTCCTGGAAACCGACGCCGACTGCGGTGGCGGCGCCTGCATCGGCTGCGGGTCAGGCATGGCCTGCAAGAAGCACAAGGACTGCAAGTCCGGCACCTGCACCAACGGCACCTGCGCGGGCGACCCCTGCACCGATGGTTGGTTGAGTGCGGGCGAAGTGGGGATCGACTGCGGCCCCAAGTGCAACAAGAGCTGCCCCCTCGGCTCGCCCTGCAAGGTCGACGAAGAGTGCACCTCTGGCTGGTGCGACGGCAGCTTCTGCGTCGCCGGCTTCTGCGACAACAAGGCGCAGACCCTAGACAAAGGCGAGAGCGATGTGGACTGCGGCGCGGTGTGCGGCCCGTGTCAGACCGGTCAGAAGTGCAAGGCCAACGTCGACTGCGCCTCGCTGGCCTGCAACAAGGTCACCGGCTACTGCGCCGCCTCCACGTGCTTTGACGGCAAGCTGACCTTTGGCGAAGCCGACCTGGACTGCGGTGGCACGTGCGCCAACAAGTGCGCGCTGCTGGAATTGTGCAAGGTGGGCGCGGACTGTCAGAGCGGCATCTGCACCGCGGGCAATTGCGCAGGTCCAGACTGCACCGACGGCAAGTGGAGCCAGGCAGAGGGCGACGTGGACTGCGGCCAGGCCTGCGCCGTCAAGTGCGGTCCAGGCAAGAACTGCAAAGGCGACCCGGACTGCGCCAGCAACACCTGCACTGCCGGCATCTGCAGCGCCGCCACTTGCAAGAACGCGGTCGTGGACGGCAGCGAGACCGACCTCGACTGTGGCGGACAGTGCGCCAAACACTGCAAGACCGGTCAGAATTGCAAAGCGGCCGGCGACTGCCAAAGTGGCGCGTGCAACGGCAGCGTCTGCGTGGCGTCCACTTGCCTAGACGGCGCCTTGACGAGCGGCAGCGAGGCGGACGTCGACTGCGGCGGCAGCTGCCCCAACCGCTGTGTCAACGGCAAGACGTGCAAGGTGGGCAAGGACTGCACCTCCAATCAGTGCATTGGCGGCACTTGCGGCGTGCCCGGCTGCGCCAATGGCAAGCTCGATTTTGGCGAGGCGGACGTCGACTGCGGCGGCAAGGCGTGCCTGGTAAAGGCTTGTAGCATCGGCCAGGGCTGCGGCGTGGGCAGCGACTGCAAGAGCGGCTTCTGCACCGCCGGTAAGTGCAGCATTGGCTCTTGCAAGACCGGCGTCGAAGACGGTGACGAGAGCGACGCCGACTGCGGCGGCTCCTGTGCACCGTGCGCCGGTGGCAAGGGCTGCGGCGACTCCAGCGACTGCCAGAGCAAGCTGTGCCTTGCAGAGACCTGCGTCTCGCCGCTCTGCGCCAACGGCACCCAGAACCCCGGCGAAGGCGGCATCGACTGCGGCGGCGTTTGCGTCCAGAAGTGCTTGCTCGGCAAGAAGTGTTCGGTCCATGGCGACTGCGCGACCAACTACTGTGCGCCTCCCGGCCTGTGCGCCGCGCCGAGCTGTGGCAACGACGCCCTGGACTTGGAAGAGAGCGACTCGGACTGTGGCGCCGTCTGTGGCGGCAACTGCCCCGTCGGCAAGAAGTGCAAAAAGGGCTTGGATTGCTTGACCAAACGCTGTGACGGCTTTGCCGGCCTGTGTACGACCAGCACCTGCTTTGACGGCAAGTGGACCGCGGGCGAGAGCGACATCGACTGTGGCGGACCGTGCCAGCAGAAGTGCGCCCTGGGCCAAGTATGCAGCGAAGCCAGCGACTGCGCCACAACCTATTGTGACGGCAAGGCTTGCGTCGCCACCCACTGCGCCGACAAGGTGGTGAGCGGCACCGAGACCGACAGCGACTGCGGCGGCAGCGCTTGCGACAAGTGCGCGGTCGGCAAAGGCTGCGCGGCGCCCGGAGATTGCGTCAGCGGCCAGTGCAATGGCGTCATCTGTGTTGCCACTTCGTGCGAAAACCTGAATAAAGATGGGGCGGAAACCGATGTCGACTGCGGCGGCTCTTGTGCCAGCGGCTGCTTGACGGGCCAAACCTGCAAGGTGGGACTGGACTGCGCCTCTGGGGTCTGCAACGGCAAGGTCTGCGTGACAACCACCTGTTTTGACAAGCAGCTGACCAACGGTGAGAGCGATATCGATTGCGCCGGCCCCTGCAAAGCGCTGTGCCTGACCGGCAAAAAGTGCAAAGCGGCCGATGACTGCATCAGCAAGGTCTGCAGCAAGTCTGGCCAGTGCGTGCTGACCCCTTGCAGCGACGAATTCAAGAACGGCGACGAGACCGACGTCGACTGCGGCGGCACCTGCTCGACCGGCTGTGCCCAGGGCAAGGCCTGCAAAGTCGGCAGCGACTGCGCGAGCGATACCTGTGGCGCGTCAGGCCTTTGCGTGGCGGGCCCCTGCAACGATGGCCTCAAGGGCGCAACGGAAAGCGACATCGACTGCGGCGGAACCTGCACGACCAAGTGCGAGCTGGCCCAGAAGTGCGGCAAGGGTGCGGACTGTGCTTCAGAAGTCTGCAGCCTCAAGGGGCTGTGCGTCGCTTCCGCCTGCGACGACGGCATTGCCAATGGCAGCGAAGGCGACGTGGACTGCGGCGGCAGCTGCTCCCAGAAGTGCCTGACCGGCAAGCAGTGCGGAAAGGGCACCGACTGTGCGACCGGCCACTGCGGCGCCATTAGCAAGGTCTGCGTAGCGACGGCCTGCGATGACCAAGCGCTGTCTGCTCAAGAGACCGACATCGACTGCGGCGGGGTCTGCAGCGCCAAGTGTGCGTTTGGCGGCGGCTGCAAGGCCGACAGCGACTGCTCCGTCGGCCAGTGCTTGCAAGGCATCTGCGGCTGCCCACAGGGTTATGCGTTGAGCGACGGCACCTGCAAAGACGTGGACGAGTGCACGACAACAGTCGCGACCGCGGGTCAAGTCGCGGCCGCCCAAGACGCCGTCAAGCTCGCCCTCACCAAGGAACAGCAGGCCGCTGGCGCTTGGCTAGCCGCTCAAGCGGCAGCGCTTTCCAGCGACGCCACGCTCATTGCCGCCGCCGACGCGTGCCAGGCCAACCCAACGCCGCAGTGCGACCAGGACGTCGTCAAGCTGACGGGAGTGCACAAGGCCGCTGTCGACTTAGCCAATTCAGCCACCCAGGCTGCGGCGGTGGCGACCAAGGCTCGCGTGGACGCCCAGAGCAATCTTGAGACTGCCGTGGTGAACTCCAAGAAGCCGCTCGCCGGGTGCAGCGCTGACGCGGCCTGCCTCAATAAGGTCGGCAGCTTTAGCTGTACCTGCAACGCGGGCTACGTCGGCGACGGCAAGACCTGCGCTGACATCGACGAATGCAAAGACGGCAGCGCAGGTTGTTCGACCCAGGCCGACTGCCTCAACAGCGCAGGGGCGTTCCAGTGCCAGTGCAAGAGCGGCTATGCTGGCGACGGCAAATCTTGCTCCGACATCGACGAGTGCGCGGGCGGCGCTGCGGCAGTGTGCGGGGCCAAGTCGACTTGCAGCAACCAGCCGGGAAGCTTCGTATGCGGCTGCGAGACTGG
>JBIKTV010000156.1:0-11847 GCA_044347905.1 Myxococcota bacterium | reverse complement strand
CAATCCGGGCAACTCACGGTAAAGTTGGGGTTCATGTCGTCGCAGTCGTCGCCGTTGGGGCAGCCGAGGCCGTAGTCGTCGTTGTCGTCGTCGACCTGACAAGCCGGCTCGCCGCTGTCTGGATCGCCTGCTGTGTCGGGCTGTTCTGCGTCCGATCCCTCGGCATCCGAACCCTCGACATCGGCGCCTTCGGTGTCAGTTCCCTCAGCGTCCGCAGCGCCAGCGTCCTCGCCCTGCGCATCTGGGTCCGCAGCGGCGTCCTGATCGGTTCCGGCGACTCCTTCAGTCGTGCTGTCCTCTTGGGCCTGCTCATCATCCGCTGCAGCCGTCGTATCCGGCTTGGGGGCTTGCACGTCCGAGCCCAGGCCGCCGCCAAAGCCGTCCTTGGTGCCGGGCAGGGTAAAGCCAGATGTTCCAGCGGATTGCGTGCCAGTATCGGCGGATTTGCTGCACGCACCCACGGCCAAGAACAGCGCGAGCGCCAGAGCGAGTTGGCCGATCCTGGTCAATTCCGCCGTGATCTTCTTTCGTCGCAGCAACATCGCCCGCCTCCCTGTGGGGCCCAGCAGCGCCGCGGCAAACCACGCGCGCAACCCGACACCTTGACAAGCTACGCTGCAAGCCCCTTCGCCGCAAGTGCGAAATCAAGGGACCCAGCGCGGGTGAGGATCCAAAAAGGGGGTCCAGGGCTCGCCGCGGCGCTGCCGGCCATGGAAGCGGTGACTCTGCCCAAATGGACTCGGCCAATAGGGGGACTTCGTGCGGGGCCGGAGCGCTTGCGGTCTACCTAGCAGGGGCGCGGGGCCAGGTTTTCAGGGGTCCCTTTCTTGACCCCTTGAATTGGAACCGCGCCCACCCAGCCCTGCAGAGGTGGCGCGTACCGCCGAGATCGGGTACACCGCTCGGACTCGCCGGCTGCGAGAGATAGGCGCTATGACCGCACCGCAGATCCGCCTTCAACGCCTTTATCCGCTGCGCGATCGCGATCTACCCCTGCCGCGCTACATGACCCCAGGCGCCGCCGGTGCCGATGTATTCGCGGCCTTGGAGCAGCCCCTGGAGCTCCAACCCCACCAGCGCGCCGCCGTGCCGACGGGACTCGCCGTTGAAATTCCTCAAGGTTGGGAAATTCAGGTGCGGCCCCGGTCTGGCCTAGCGCTGCGCGACGGCGTCACCGTGCTCAACGCGCCTGGGACGATCGACAGCGATTATCGCGGCGAGGTGCGCATCCTTCTGGTCAATCTTGGCGTCGAACCCATAACGCTGCGACGCGGGGATCGCATCGCTCAGTGGGTGGTGGCCCCGGCTCCGCAGGCCGAATTCGTCGAGATAGAGGAGCTTGCGTCGACCAGCCGGGGTGCGGGTGGATTCGGCTCTACGGGTGGCGCATGATGGCGCGGTCAAGGCGCCCGGTTGGATAATTCGTCGCTTGCCCTTGCGCGGCCAGGTGGGCCCTAAAGCTAGCCGGCGCGAATTCGCAGCGACACCCCGGCGGCAGATCGATCGATTTGTTCCGGCTGGGGACCTCAAGCCGTCCCGGTGCTCTGCGGAGTGCCCCCCGGCGACTCGAAAAGACAAACCGCCGGGCTGATCCGGCAACCTCAGGTGGCAAGTGGGCAAGCTCATCGCACGACACAACAGCACGCGGCGCCGGCGATCTGCGGCCCTGCTGTGGTCGATTCTCTTGGGGGCAAGCGCCTTTATCGCCTCGCACCCCGGCCAGGTTTGGGCCGCAGATGCCCCAGCAGCGCCGGCCGCGGTGACTGAACCGGCGCTTCTCAAGCCCGTGGAGCCGGAGTATCCCGCGGCCATGGATGGCAAAGGCGTGCGCGGCGCTGTCGTGGTCGAGCTCGATCTGGGCGCCGACGGCAAGGTCAAGAAAGCCGCCGTGGTGGAATCCGCAGGCCCGGATTTTGACGCCTCCGCGCTCGCTGCGGCCCAAAAGCTTGAGTTTTCCCCGGCCACGCAGGCCGGCAAGCCCGTGCCAGTGCGCATTCGCTTTCGTTTTCAGTTTGCCCCGCGCTTTGCAGCTGAGCGCCGCGGCGCCGTCGGTTCGCAGGGGCGCTTTGACCGCCGCGACATCGAGCAGGCCCCCTCGGGCTTCTCTAGTCTCCAAGGGCAGATCGTGGAGCGCGGCACGGGCAAGCCGGTGATTGGCGCGTCGGTTTCTATCCCTGAGCTTGGCGCCGAGGTGGTGACAGACGGAGAAGGGCGTTTCCGCTTTGGGCTTTTGCGCGCCGGTGAGTTTGAGCTGGTCGCCCCCGGCACCGATCACAAGCCGCTGCGCCAGCGCGTGACCATCGCCAATGGCCGCAGTTCTGCAGTCAAGCTTCGCGCGGAGCGGCTCTCCTACACCGTCTACCGCGCGACGGCTGAGGCGCCTCCGGAGGCCGGTCAAATGGCCCGCCGCAGCCTGGGGGTAGAAGAAATTCAGCGCATTCCGGGCGTGCAGGGCGACGCCTTCAAGGTCGTGCAGAACCTGCCCGGTGTGGCTCGCGGCACGGCTGGCTCCGGCATCTTGGTGGTGCGCGGCTCAGCGCCCCAGGACACCAGCATTAACGTAGAAGGCGTCAAGATCCCGATTCTGTATCACTTTGGCGGCGTTTACTCGGTGCTCAACACGGACATGCTGGAGTCCATCGACTTCTACCCGGGCGGCTACCCGGTGCGCTATGGCCGCCAGACCGGCGGTCTCATCAACGCCCGCCTCGCCGCCCCCCGCGATGAAGAGAAGTGGTCCGGCTACGTGGAAAGCAACTTGTTTCACACCGGCTTCTTCCTCAAAGGGCCACTGAGCAAGGACACCAACATCGCCGTTGCAGCCCGGCGCTCCTACATCGACGCCATCCTCAGCCTCGACGCGGTTGCCGAGCTCTTGCCGTTCACCTTGGCCCCTGCGTACTACGATTACCAGCTGAAATTGGACCACCGGATTAGCCCGCGCACCAACTTCACGGCGTTCTTCTTTGGCAGCAATGACCGCCTCACGGCGCTGCTCAAGGACCCGCCGCCGGCCTTTCCCGCAGCCCGCGGCGAGATTGAGAGCACCACCGCTTTTGGTACCCTGGTCGGCATCCTCCGCCACCGCGGCGACGGTTGGAGCTCGACGACCACGCTGGGCGCGACTTTGGCGACGCTCAATGCCGGTTTTGGCGACCTGTTCCGCTTTGACCTTCTGAACCGCGAATACACGCTGCGGCAGGATTTCTCGATTGGCGATGGCCCCGTCGTGCTTCGCCCCGGCCTGGATATCTTCTGCAATCCCTTTGATATCGAGGTCTATGCGCCGCCGATCGCGGGCACCGGGGAGCGCGGCACGGGCGCCGGCGGTCCGCCTGCAGGTTTGCGGAGCGTGCTGGCCAAGCAGGGTGGCTTCTTTGTCGCCCCCGCAGCCCACTTTGACGCGGTGTTCAAGCTTCGCCCGGACTTGGAAGTGGTGCCCGGCTTGCGCTTGGACTTGTTTGAGGGCGCGTCTGCGGGCGAGGCGCTCACCCCGCGCATGAACGTGCGCTACAACGCCGCGGATCGCCTGCTGTTGAAGGGTTCTTCCGGCATGACGGTTCAGCGCCCTCAGCCGCAAGAGGTCGCCAATGGCGTCGGCAATCCCTCGCTTTTGCCGTTCCGCAGCTACGAGACGGCCCTGGGATTTGAGTGGAAAGCCAGCGACGCGGTCGATGTCGACATCCAGGTGTTCAACAAAGAACTCCGCGATCTTGTGGCCTTCCCCAAGAGCGTGACGCCAACGCCGCCCATCAACTCGGGTACCGGACGCATCGTCGGCGGCGAGGTGCTGTTGCGCCACAAGCCCGTCGGTCGCTTCTTTGGCTGGCTTGCGTATACGGTTCAGCGGGCCACCCGCGTGGATGCTCCAGGCGAACCCGAGCGGTTGTTTGGCTGGGACCAAACGCACATTCTCACCGCGCTGGGCTCCTACAAACTGCCCGACAACTGGGAGCTCGGCTTGCGCTTCCGCGTCGTCACCGGCAATCCGATTACGCCAGTGGTTTCCGCGGTGTATAACGAGAAGCTCGACACCTACACCCGCGTGCAGTCGGGCAATCCCAACAGCGATCGGCTGCCGACCTTCCACCAGCTCGACGTGCGCGTGGACAAGAAATTCGTCTTTGACAGCTGGCTGCTCAACCTCTACCTCGACGTGCAGAACGCCTACAACCGCGGGAATCCAGAGAGCATTCAGTACAACTACGACGCCAGCGCCAAGCAGTACGCCACGGGCTTGCCCATCATCCCGTCGATTGGGGTGCGCGCAGAATTCTGAAGGCTTTGGCTGAGTACAGTTAGGTTGCCGAATTCGTCTACGGACGATCGCCCCGCCGCGGGCTCTACACCCCACCTCAGGGGAGCCCAGCCCTGCGTGCAGAGTCGCCAGGTTGCGACGGCGTGGCCCACCGCTCTACACTTCCACGCGGCGCAAACGCTGCAGGGGCCGGTTCGCCGCCCAGACTCGACCCCGGCCCATCGGCAGGAGCACGATTTCTTGGAACTCGACCTCAGCAGCGCTCTTCAGCGACTCCCCGGGATGCAGGGCCTGTCGGTCGAGCAGACGCGCGAATTATCGCGGTGGATGTCCTTGCGGACCCTGGAAACAGAGCAATTCCTCTTTCACCAAGGCGAGCCAGCCAGCAGCATGCACCTCCTCATCAGAGGCATGCTTCGCCTTGAACAGCGCGATCGGCGCGGCGACATGCAGCCCGTGGGCAACGTCCGCCCCGGCGAGCCCGTCGGCGACGACGCACTTTTTGAGCGGGTGCCGCGCTCCCTGACCTGCATCGCCTCTACCAGCAGCGCAGTTGCCGAGCTAACCGCTGACGATTTGGCCGTCGTTGAGCGCCGCGATCCCGCCTTGGCCTCCAAACTGATTTCTGCCCTATGCCAAGTGCAGTCGCGGCGATTGCGCCGGCTAAACGAGCAAACGGAAGAGCTGATCCGCAAGCACGCAGCGCCCGGTCTGCTTGAACTGCCCAAGCCCGGGGCCGGCGATGTCACGGTGATCGGTCGATTGTGGGCGCGGATCTCGCGGCGCTGAAGAGCGCTGTCGCCGGAGGCCAGCTGTGAGCGCCAGTATTCTGCAAAAGCTGAGACTGAACGCGGCTTTTCGCGACTGGCCGGTCTCGGAGGTCGCGGTATTCGCGGAGGCCTGTCAGCTCCGCTCGCTGCGCCAGGGCGTGCGCCTTTGCGAAGAGGGCAAGTCAGGAGCCGTGTGCTGGCTCATCCTAGACGGCGCTCTGGAAGTGCTGCGCCGCGTGGGAGGCCGTCAAGTCACTGTAGCGCGCTTTGGCGCCGGCGAATGGGTAGGGCAGGTGGCCCTGCTAGATGGCGCCCCGCGCTCGGGCACCGTTGAGGCCGCGACCGACGCAGAAGTGCTTATTCTCTCTCGCGATATCTTCACGCGGCTGCTCGAGTCGCACGCTCCGGCGGCACTGCGCTTTCAGCGGCAAATGGCTCTCACGGGGGCGCATCAAGTGCGCATCGCATCAGAGCAATTGGCCGCGCTTACGGGCACGGTGGCTCGTCGCGGCCGGCTGAGCGAAGAAGACTTGGCTGAAGTGCGCCGCCGCCGCTCGCGCACCAACCTGCGGCCTACCCAAGTGCCGGCGTCCTGGCTGCCTCCTGTGGCCGCGACTGATGCACTGCGCGCACCTACGGCGCTGCCTCCGCACAAGGAACCGCCTCCAAGCCTGGGGCCCGATGAATGACCGCCGGGTCAGGCCTGCACCGCTGGCGGCGGACTGTTGAAGGTTGGCGTGACTCGCGCTACCGTGGCGCCCTTGGAGGTATCCGATGCTGGCAGCGCAATCAGGCTTGCGGTCACCGCAAATTCGCCGCTGGGTGGCCGTCTGCGGCTCTCTGGCCGTCGCAGGCGCCGCTGGGCTGTTGGCGGCGAGCTGTGGTGCAGGCAACGCCTACCTAGAAGAACCCAGTGAATACGAGGCAGAGAGCCGGCAAGCCGCGCCCACGGCTGGCTGGGGCGAAGAACAGGCGGCGCGCGAGCAGGCCGTGAGCGACTCCGCCGATGATCGGCCGCAGATGGCTTCCAGGCCCGCCTCTGCTGCTCCCGCGCCACAGCGAGCCTCCGTTGAGTACGCCAAGAAGTCGTACGCGCCTCCCCAAAGGCCTCAAGACAAGGCGTCGCCCAGCAGCGGCTCTTCTGCACCCGACCGGACCGTGAAAGGCGAAAAGCAAGTTCAATCGCCCATGGTGGTGTACTTTGGCTACCTCAAGCTCAAAGTGCGTCGGCAGATTGAGGCCTTTGACCAGATCACCAAGCTCGCCCAAGCCGCTGGCGGCTACGTGCAGTCGCTGTCCGGCAACACCGTGGTCGTCCGCGTGCCCGCCACCGATTTTGACGACGCCATGGCGCGGTTTGCCTCGGCCGGTGAGGTCCTGGACCGCCGGGTCAAGGCCGTCGACGTGACCCGCCAGTTCAGCGACATTGAATCGCGCCTGCAAGTCGCCAAAGAGGCCCGCCAGCGGCTGTTGCTGCTGCTCGAGCGGGTCAAGGACACAGAAGAGCGCCTGCAGATCCTGGAGCAAATCAAGCGCCTGACCGAACACATTGAGACCGCGGAATCGAGCCTGGCCACCCTGCGCAATTTCGCCAGTTTCTTTACGATTACCATTGATGTCGAGGCGATCGTCGCCGATCAGGGCAAGGTGGAACACCGGTCGCCGTTCGCCTGGGTGCGCTCGCTGCTGCCGCACCTGGTGACCCTGACCAAGGGCAAGAGCGACGTGAAAATGGCCATGCCCAAGGGCTTTGTGCTGTTTGAAGAGGACGACGTGTTCCGCGCCCAGGCCTCCGACACCTCGCTCCTCCGCATTGGCCGAGAGGACAATGAACCCGCGGGCGATGCGGTCTTCTGGTCCGCAGCCATCCACCACGAGATGGAAGGCCGCGACGAGGAACTGGTCGATCAGCGCAGCGCTGGTCCGCTGCAAGTCCGCATCTACCGCAACAAGGACCTGCGGCCGCGCTACTACGCTGTCGGCGTGGCCGTGGTCGGCAAATTCGTTTACGTCGTAGAAGCTTTCTTGCCCAACGACCAGGCCTGGGTCGCTCACCGCGACGCGCTGTGGCAGTCGTTGGCCACCTTTGAGGCTCACCCATGACCCCGCATCGTTTGGCTTCATCGGCCCGCGCGGTCGCTGCGGCGGCTCTGGCCCTTGCGCTCAGTGCCGCGCTTGGGGTTCATCCGGCCCAGGCCGCGGCTCCTGGCCCCGGGCAATTCCCCGCCAAGGCTCCAACTCCTGCGCCTCCGCCTGTAGCGCCGCCCGCCGCGGCAAAAGCGCCGGCTGATCGGCCAACAGCTGACCAAGGTGCGGTGGACGGCGATCCCAAAGCCCGTGCCGAGGCTCTGCGCAAAGGCCCTGCCCGCGTTGGCGATCGCGCCGTGCAGGTGGTCGCCTCGATCGTCGTCAAAGTGGTGCATCCGGCTGAGGTTCGCAGGACAGCCATAGAGAGCCTCAAGGCCGGTGGCGGCTGGCCGCTGCTGGTGACGGACCAGGAGCTGCACCTCGCCGTGCCGCTGCCCGCTGTCGCCACCGTGATCGACCAGCTCTCCGCAGCGGGCATCGTTTTGCAGAAATCTCTGCAACGTGTTGACCGAACTGAGGAAATTGTGCAGCTACAGGCCAAGCTCAAGAGCAAACGCGAGATCCTTGCGCGGCTGCGCGGCCTGCTGGACGACGCGGACACCGGATCGACGCTGCGGGTCGAAGGCACGATGAATCAACTCCTGTCCGAGGTCGAGCAACTGCAGGGCGACCTCAATGTCGCCGAGGCCAGCGTCCGCATGGCGCGAGTGGTCGTCTCGTTCCAGTACCATCAGCGCCAGCGCATTACGTATGTGCGTTCGCCCTTCCAGTGGCTCAACCAGCTGGATATTGACCGCTTTCTCGCGGACTTCTGAGGCACCATGGCGCACTTCCACTTGAAATCCTCCGTGCTCTGGCGCTCTCGGTCGATCGCTTGGGGGCTGGTCCTGGCCGCCGCGGCTCTGGCCTCTACGGCGTGCGGCGGGCCCAAATATCGCCTCGATGCACCGCAAGGCTTTGTGCGCTACGAAAAGAAAAAGGCGCCGGCCTTCATCACCCCAGACGGGGTGCGCCTGCGAGCCCGCACGGAGCGCAACTACCCCAAGGCCGAGTTGGCGTTCTGGGCCGACGCCATGGAGCGCCATCTCGTCGCCCGCGGCTATTTGCTGCACCACAAGCAGTGCTTCAAGACAACCCGCGGGTTAGACGGCTGCACTGCCGAATTCATCTTGCCGCACGCCGGTGAAGACTGGGTGCTCGCCGAGACGGTCTTCGTCCTTGGTGACAACCTTGCCCTTCTTGAGGCGGCGGGCCCGTTTGACCGCTACAAGAAAGTCGCACCGGCCCTGGCCAAGGCGTATTTAAGCTTTGAACCCGAGCCGTGATCTGAGGGATCCGGCGGCTTCTTAAGCGCCGTCTCACAATCGCAACGCAGAACCATGCCGATCAAGACGTTCGCGCCCGGGCGCTGAGTCGATGTTTCGCTCCAACCGTCTCAGATGCGGCGAGAATTCAACGGACGGTATTCGCCTTGCCGCCCCTTGCTTTCGCATTGGAACCCGGTAGGCTACTTGGGCCCGGAAGGCCAAAGGGCGAGATTCCTTCCCGGCAGTGCCCGGCGGTTTTGCCGCGGCGCACCTAAGCAGTACGGCGGGAGGAAGCGATGGGAGCATTGCGCGCAATGGCGTCACAGCTCGGACACGGCTCGGAGGCCTCCAAGGCGATCTGGCTCGGTCGAGTGTTGATCACAGCGGCGATCGCCCTACAGCTTGGCTGTGGCGAAGAAAAGACCAGTTCGACCCCCTCAACGACGGCCGACTCCGCGCAGGACAGCAGCGAGAGCGATGTCAATGAGACGCCGGACACCCAATTCAACGTCGACGTCGACACTGCCGATACCGGGGCGGATTCGCTCACGCTCGATATTGCGAGCGACACGGTAGAAGCCGACGCCGATGCCGACGCGTCCAGCGACACGGGCCCGGAATGCCCAGGCGCCGCCGGCTGCCCGTGTAGCACCACCAACGACTGCTCGAGCGGATTCTGCCTGGACACGCCGACCGGCCAGAAGTGCGCCCAACAGTGCCCTGACGGCAAGTGCCCCACCGATTTCAAGTGCAGCACCGTGCCCTTGGCGGGCGGCGACTCCGCCAACATCTGCGTGCCCGCGCTTGGCAAGCTCTGCGACCCGTGCACGGCCAACAGCCAGTGCCAGGGCCCGGGCAACGGCGGCGCCCGCTGCGTCGACACCGGCAACGGCGGCGCCTTCTGCGGCGTCCAGTGCAACGCCCCGGCAGACTGCCCCGGCGGATATGAGTGCAAGGATACCAAGGACATCGCGGGTAACTCGACCAAGCAGTGCGTCGCCACCAACGGGTCGTGCACGTGCAGCAAAGCAGCGACCAGCAACGAAGCCTACACCGTCTGCTACAAGGACACCGGCTCGGCCAAGTGTGCAGGCAAGCGCATTTGCCTTGCAGACGGCAAGCCGGGCGCCCCTGTGGGCGGCGGATTGTCGGCCTGCCTAGCCGACGATCCCGAGGCCGAGAAATGCGACGGCAAAGACAACGACTGCGACGGTCTAACCGATGAGCTCGCCTGCGACGACGGCAATCCGTGCACGGACGACAGCTGCGACCCCAAGACCGGCTGCACCCAAACCAACAACAGCAATTTCTGCGACGCAGACGGCAGCGTTTGTACCAAAGATGACGCCTGCGCCAACGGCAAGTGCTTGAGCGGCCAGCCCATCAAGTGCGACGACAACAACCCCTGCACCAACGACAGCTGCGACTCCAAGACCGGCTGCAAGAATGAGAATGCCGAAGGCCTGGGGTGCAATTTTGACGACAACCCCTGCACCGTTGGCGACCAGTGCAAGCTGGGCAAGTGCGAAGCGGGTCCGGCCAAGGCCTGCTCCAGCGGCGACCAGTGCGTGGAGGGCAAGTGCAGCATCCTCAAGGACGGCGTGTGCACCTACACGACCAAGGTCGGCCCCTGTGACGACGGCGACGTCTGCACTTCTGGCGACGCTTGCAGCGGCGAGGCGGCGTGCGTTGGCAAGATGATCAACTGCGACGACAGCAACTCTTGCACGGCCGACGCCTGCACTAAGGGCACCGGTTGCACGCACGCCCCGGCGCCGGGTGTCTGCGATGACGGAGACAAGTGCACCATCAACGACATCTGCGCCAACAGCAAATGCGAAGGCAAGACCGTCGAGGCCGCCAGCTACTGCGACGACAAGAACACCTGCACCAATGACGTCTGCAACCCGGCGCTGGGCTGTGTCAACAAGGTCCTGACCGGCGTCCAGTGCGAGGACGGCAACGCCTGCAGTATCAACGACAAATGCGACGATAAGGCCCAGTGTGTCCCCGGCACGAACACGTGCGCCTGCGACAATGATCAGCAGTGCCTGCAGAAGCTGGGCGACAACCTGTGCAACGGCACGCCCTTCTGCGACAAGTCTTCGCCGCTCACGGCGTGCAAGTACATGCCCAACTCGGCCGTGACGTGCAACACCAGCGGCGACAACACCTGCAAGAAGACCGTCTGTGAGCCGGCGAGCGGCAAGTGCGTGGCGCAGCTGTTGCCCACTGGCCTGCCGTGCGACGCCGATGGCAGTGTGTGCACGACCGACGACGGCTGCAAAGAAGGCGCGTGCGCCCCGGGCAAAGCGCTGCCCTGCGACGACAAGAATCCTTGCACATTGGACACATGCGACGCGAAGACGGGCTGCCAGTTCACCCCGGCGGCCGGAAGCTGCGATGCCGACGGCGACGCGTGCACAGAGAATGACGCCTGCAAGTCCGGCAAGTGCGAGGCGGGCGCCAAGAAGGTCTGCGACGATAGCGAAGGCTGCACTGCGGACTCCTGCAACAAGACGACGGGCGCCTGCGAGTTCAAGCCGCTGACGCAGCCGTGCTCCGACAACAGCGAATGCACCGTCGGCGACGCGTGTGGCACCGATGCCAAGACCAATAAGTACACTTGCCTGCCCGGCAAGGGGCCCAACTGCGACGACAATAATCCTTGCACCGTCGATACATGCGACATCGCTGCCGGATGCAAGAACACCAAGGACGCGACGGTCAAAGTGACGTGCTACTCCGGGGCGCCGGGCACCTCAGGCGTCGGAATCTGCATTTCCGGCACCCAAGCCTGCGATGCCAATGGTCAACTTGGCGCATGTGTTGGCGAAATCGTTCCGGAGAAGTCGGACCCGTGCGACGGCAAGGACAACGACTGCAACGGCACCGGTGACCCCGGTTGCACCCCCAAGGACTTCACCGTGCGCTACGCCAACGCCGACGTGCGCGGCAAGTCGGCCAATGGCCAGTCGCTGGGGGTCATCGTGGGCAGCTCGAGCTTTGGCGGTTGGATCGACGGTTCGCCGTGGAAGGTCGGCTTTGGCTTTGTCGCATGGATCAAGGCCCTGCTCGATATCTAGCTGGCCCATCGCGCGCCGCGGAAGCGGCAGGATACGACGCGGGCGCGCCAGCTGGGCAGGCGGCGGCCAAGACAGGGGCCCTGGAGCAAGAGAATTCTGGAGGAAGGCACCGTGAAGAAATTTTCAATTTCCATGGTCAAAACGCTGGGCAGACTGCTGCCGATCTTGCTTGCGTCGGTGGCGATGCCCGCCCAAGCGGCGGTGCCGGCCAGCGCCCTGATCGAAGGCACCCTGGGCACGGGCGGCGGTCCGGCGGCGGACGGCCCGTACAGCGTGACGCTGGCGCTCTACAAAGACGCCCAGGGCGGCACGGCGCTGTGGAGCGAAAAGGCCAATAT
>JBIKTV010000589.1:0-3475 GCA_044347905.1 Myxococcota bacterium | reverse complement strand
AAGCGAGTATTTGCCCACGGGTTTAGCGTGCGGTCTTTTCCGGTGCGGTGGACTTGGCGGCACAGGCATCCGCGGCATTTTGCGCCTGCCGATACTGATAGGCGACCACCAGGGTCAGCAACAGCACCACGGCCAGCGAACCCAGAGCGGCGACGGCCACCCGCTGCCAACCCTTGAGCTGCCTGGACATTTCGCCGAGGTCGCCTTCTAAGCGGCGGGCCTCGTCCTGCAGTCGGCGGTGTTCGTCGGCCCATTTGACCGCGGTGTCGCGATCGCCTTCATCGACGCGGCGAGTCATGCGGGCGCGCTGACCGGTGTAGGTGTCGGTGGCCGGCGACCAGCGACCGCCCTTGTCGACACCGCCGCTCTCGGCTCCTGCTTTGTCGCCGCTGCCCCGATCCTGGCTGGCCCGGCCGCTGGTCTTGGGGTCGATGTCGCCATCCTGGTCAATGACGTCAAAGGCGGCGGTCTTCAACTCGGCTTCATTGCGAGTCGGCCGCCGCGGCACCGGTTCGGCTTGGCGCGCCGGGCTTGGGCTGCCAGGTCGCTGAACTTGCCGCAGCCCAGTGCCGGCGGCGGAGCGGCGTTCGTCTTTGCGCTCAAGGTCTTCGCTGACCGGACCGCTGGGGCGGATGATCGGCATGGGGATGGCGCGCTGGTCGGTCTGGAAGCCAGCGCCGCGGTGCACAGAGGCGGTGCCGGCGACATGGGCGCCCGCCACGACTGGAATGCTGGCAAACTCCACAACATTGTTGGCAGTCGTGGGCAAGGGCTCATCGGCCAGTGGCGCCGCGGGCGCCGCGCTGGGAAAAGCATCGACAAAATCAGGCACTTCTCCGGCGCGCTGCCACTCAGCGAGGCCTTTGCGCCACAAGTAGGTGTCGCGCGAGACCGTGCCGTCGCGCACCGCGGCCCGCACGCCGTCACTGTCCATGCGCTGCTGCTGGCCAGAGGGCGAGCTGACAAACCACAGGACCCGCGACGACGGCGCAGCTGCACTGCCCGCCGCAGCCGCTGCGCTAGCGTGCCCCGGAGCACCGTATTGTTGCGAACTGGCGGGCTGAGCGGGAGCCAGGGCTGGCACAGGTACGGCAGCCGCGGCGAGGGGAACCTGAACGAGGATGCGGTGATCGCAGTGACGGCACTGAAACTGCAGGCGGCGACCTGGGGCGACCCTGGTCTCCGGCAGAGTGTACGACGAACCGCATTGGTCGCACTGGACCCGCATCCCGACTCCCGCGCCGCCTGGGCGGCTGATCAAACTCGCGTAGGGTCCGCCCGAATGGGCGTCCGGTCAAGGGGGCGCTTGAGCGCGGATTCGCCGCCCTGGGGCCATCTCTGCGTTGTTCCTCCCGATCCCACGGCGGATCCACTCTGTTCGCCGGCTCGATGTCTTGGCGAGGCTCACGGTCCCAACCCTGCCGAGTCCCTTGGCGAGGGCTCGGGCAGTGCCGTCGCGCCGATGTCGCTGCGGAACCAGCTGCCGGGCAAAGTGATTTGGCCTGCGCGTCGATAGGCCAGGGCCCGGGCGCTCTCGGCCTGATCGGCGATGCCGACCGCCGTGGCGATCCGCCCGCCGGAGACGGCGCTGCCGCCGTGGGCATGGCAGGAGACGCTGCCCTGAAATAGCACGGATTCGCCTAGGGTTGAGGCCTGTTCCATGGGTTCGGTGCCTTCGATCAACCCGCCCTTGGACACTTCAGCGGGATAGCCCGGTGCGGCGACCACTACGGCCGCGGCGCAGCGGCTTGGGATCGGCCAGATTTCGTCCCTTTGCAGGGTGCCGCGGGCTGTGTTTGCTAGGCGCTCGGCGAATTCCGGACCCAGGAGGGGCAGCAGCACCTGGGCTTCTGGGTCGCCAAAGCGAACATTGAACTCGAGGATCTGCGGGCCGGCCTCGCTCCAGATCAGCCCGCTGTACAACACGCCGCGGAAGTCGAGCTGATCGGCAACCAAGCCGCGCACCGCCGGGGCGACGATCCGCTCGGCGACCTGCTCCCATGCGTCGCGCGAAACCAAAGGGACCGGTGCCACCGCGCCCATGCCGCCGGTCTGCGGACCGCGATCGCCGTCGCCTGCGCGTTTGTGATCGCGCACGGGCGGCAAGAGCACAAAATGCCCCCCGCCGACCAGGGCCATCGCGCTGAGCTCTGGACCGCGCAGGCGCTGCTCGACCACCACCGCGGCCCCGGCGGCGCCACAGCGGCGCTGCACCATGAGTTGGTCGAGGGCTGCGCGGCATGCTTGCCAATCTTCTGGCACGACCACGCCTTTGCCGGCGGCCAGCCCATCGGCCTTGACGACCGGCGGCTCAGGCTGGGCGCGGGCCCAATCCCAGGCCGCGTGCGGATCGTCAAAGGCGCCGTAAGCCGCTGTGGGCAGGCCGTGGCGCTGCATCCACTGCTTGGCAAAGATCTTTGAGCCCTCTAGCCGCGCCGCAGAGGCCCCCGGGCCCAGCACGGTCAGGCCGCGCCGGCGCAGTACGTCGGCCGCGCCCGCAACCAAAGGGGCCTCCGGGCCAAAAACCACAAGCTCTATGCGGAGGTTCGCCAGGGACTCCGCCAGCGCCTCAAAGTCGCCGGCGACAGCTGGCAGGGGCTGGCACAGGGCGCGGAGCCCAGGGTGGTCCGCAGAGGCCCAAACGCGCCAGCCCGCGCGGTGGAGGAACCAGGCCAGGGCGTGTTCGCGGGCGCCCTGGCCCAGGACGGCGGCGCGGGGAAGGTGCACCATGATCTCCAAGGACGGTCAGAACCGCGGTTGACTCAAAATTCCCCAGGGACGATGCGGGTAAAGCCCGGGTCCTCCGGGGCGTTGCTTCCCCACACGGCGGACCCAAATTCGGTTGGTCGTGCGGCTGCTGGCCCTAACGCTGCTGGCCCGTCAGCACCATCGCCAGACCGGCGGCATTGGCGGCGGCGATGATTTCGCCGTCGGTCGGCGCGCCACCGGGTTGCACTACGACTTTGACACCTGCGCGCACCAGGGCCGTCAGCGCCTCAGCGGAGACCAGAGGTGCGCCAAAGGCCGCGGCAATTGCCTTGTATCCCTTGCGACTTTTGCCTGCAGCGATCTGCGCCGCGTCGGCCTGGCTCACTTGCCCGGCGCCGATGCCCACGGTGCCCTGGTCGTCGGTCAACACCACGGCAGCTGATTTGCTGTGGCGCACGAGCTGCCAAGCCAGGGCCATGGCCGCGCGGTGGCTTTCCTGAACCGCAATCCGCGTCGCCGAGGCGAGGGGCGCCAGGGCAGCCGCACCGTCGCTTGGGGGCTCTGCTTGCCGCACCAGCACGCCCAGGCTGCTCACTTGGAGGTGTCGCAGCACATGGCCACCGCCGTCCGCTGCACGGCCCATTGAAATCAGCCGCAGCTCCGGAAGGGACTTCAGAAAACCAAGGGCTTCGTCTTCAAACTCGGGGGCCAGGACCGTCTGCCAAGGCCGCGAAGCCAGGGCCCGCGCTGCCCCCAGATCGACGGC
>JBIKTV010000155.1:0-11906 GCA_044347905.1 Myxococcota bacterium | reverse complement strand
ACTGCGCGTGACCATCTCCGCCAGCGGCAGCTGGCCCAGCCACTGCGCCGCTTCGGTCGGCACCGCGGCCATCAGCTGGCCCCGGGCGTCCAGGACAAACGCCGCCTCGCGGTAAATGCCGGTGCGGCGCTCGCTGTCTAGGGCCTGACCCAGCTCTTGCACCGGGCGGCGCTGGTCCAGCTTCTCACCGGCCATGGAGCCCAAGCGCCCCAGGTTGTTGATCATCCGCGTCTCAATAAACGCGCCGATGGTGCGGGCCAGCTCCAAGCGCTCGCTCAGCAGGCGGTCCACGGACTCGTCAACCATCGCCCGCGACAGCACCGCCACCGCGCCCACAAAACTCGCCGCCCCCAGCGCGACAAACAGGCCCGCGCGGGCGTAAAGGCTCGACTGCCAGCGGCGATGGACGCGGCGCTCTGGATTCACGGGCTTTTCCGTGCCCTTGCCCCTCCGCTCACGGGCGGGCTGGGGGCCAGGGCTCGGCGGTCACGTTGGCCACCGCGGGTCAGGCTACGCCCCGGAACGCCGCGGGGTCAATGCGCAAAGGCCCTGCGCGACGGCGCCACTGCCACGGGTTTGTGGGGCCCCGCGGGATGGTCAGACAGGCGTCGGACAGGCGTCGGACAGGTGCCAGGCAACTGTCTGATCCATGAAACTACTGGGAATTGGCAAGCGCATTCAAAAGGAGGGGGATGCGCTGGGACGGCCAAGGCCTCTGGGGCCTGCGGGCTTCCCGGCGTTACGGCTTGGGGTGAGCCAAAAAGAAGCCCATCGCCGACTCGCCCCAGTGAAACGCCGTCTTGCCGTTGCAGCCAAAACCCATGATTTGCCCCAGCTTTGACGGCAACAGGTCCGGACTGCCCGGGTAGCAGTGGCCGCCCAGAGACAGCGAGAGCGCCGAATAGTCGTGCTGGATAAACTCCACCGCGATGGCCTTCGCCGTGGCGTAGCGTTGCCAATGGTGCTGTGAATCCTTAGACACCACCGCTGTTTCTAGCAGGCTCCAGGCCTTGATCATCGCCGAGCGCTGGCTCTGCGCGCAGTACCACGGCTGCAGCACGTCCAGCGTGCCGTGCATATACAGAATCGGTAGTTGCGCCGGGGGTAGCTGCTCGCCCTCAAAGCTGCAGCCCTCGCCGCCGTAGCTCGAGCAGGCCGCACCGATGGCCACCGAAGCAAACAACCCAGGTTGCTTGCAGATGAAGCGCCAGCCCATCCAGCCGCCCTGCGAAAAGCCGGTGAAGTGCACGCGCTTGGGGTCGATGGCCAAGGCGGCGATGGCGGCCTGGGCAAAGCCCAGAACCACCTGATCATCCGCAGTGATCCACGCAGAAGTCGGCGGCGGCGGCATGGCATTGGGCTGGATCACCACATAGCCGTGCTGGTCGCCCAGGGCGCGCATGCCGGTGTTTAGATCCTGCATGGCGGCGTCCATCGTGGCGCCGTGCACGTCAATCACTAGGCCGCAGGCGGACTTCTCACAGCTCTTGGGGATGTGCAGGTCAAAAACCAGGCCCTGACACTTGACGCTGTGGTGGCCCGCCGCGGTCGGGATGGCGCAGGCCACCGCCGCATCGCCGCCACTGTCAGCGCTTGAGTCCGCAACGGCAACGATATCGCTGGCAGTATCCGCGCTTACGCCTGCATCTGCCGAGGTATCGCCGTCAGGCCCAAGCGCAGTGTCGGCATCGACAACGGCCGTGTCGCCCGCAGCCGCGTCTGGCTGAACCGCGTCTGCCGCCGCATCCTTGGGCACGGAAGCGTCAATTTCCAATGGAATTTCAGGAACATCAGCGACTTCAATCGCCAGGCCATCGGCCGAAGCCGCGGCCGGTTGAGCCCCATCCGAGCAGCCACCCAGCGCCATGGCAGCCACTGCGAACGCCCAACCGGCGGCGCGGCCCATGGCTAGGACTTCTTGGCGATCAGCGCGACAAGCTCGCTGCGATCGGCACCCACAAATTGCTTGACCTGCTCGATGGCCACGTCAGCGACGATGATCTCGCCGATCTCTTGGCTGGCGCTGCTGAAAATCCCCTGGGCCTTCATGCCGTTGGTCTGGTGCAGGTTGTCCTCATTCGGCGTGACAAAGTGCACCGAGTTCACCTTGTAGCGGTAGATCAAGTACAGGTGCACCAGCGTCATGAGGCGCTTGCGCCAGAAGTTCTGGTCAAAGTTGTTCTGGTCGCGCACCGAGAGGATGCTGCGGCCGCGGCGGTCGTGGATGCTGGCAAAGACCACGTTGGCCTTCTTCACGCCGTCCAGGGTCACCACCGCCAGCTCGAGCAGGTCCGAGCCCGCGGTCAACGGCCGCAGCTGCACCTTGAGCTTGCCGGTGATGCCGTAGTGGCCGCGCCACAGATCCAGCCATTCTTCCAGAACCTTGGTCGGCACTTCGGTCTGCACCAGGTGCTGGTGCTGGGTCGATCCCTGGCCCATCGCCTTGGTGGTCGCCGAGCGGCCGGAGATCGACATGAGCGTCGCGTCCGAGCGCGGCCCGCCCACCAGCGTTTGCGGCGTGCGGTAACCCGATTCCAGCAAACGGAATTTGCGCTGCAGCCGCGCCAGGGCCAGCATGCCCTCTTGCTTGAGCGACGCGGCGAATTCCTCGCCCGCCAGACCGTCGATCTGGTGGCCGCCGTAGGTGATGAAGTTGAACACAAAGCCCATTTTGCCCAGCTCGAGGGGGAACTGGCGCATCTGCTCGTCATTCATGCCGGTGGTGTCCCAGTTGAACGACGGCGAGAGGTTGTAGGCCAGCATCTTGCCGGGATAGACCGCGTGGATGGCGTCGGCAAAGATCTTGGCGTCGTGCAGATCGGCGGTCTTGGTCTCCATCCAGAGAATGTCGGCAAACGGCGCCGCGGCCAGGGACTTGGCGATGGCGTACGGGATGCCGCCGCGCACCTGGTAGTAGCCGTCCGGGGTCTTGGGGTGCTCGCAGTCCCACACCACGGGCAGGCCCAATTCTTCAGCCTTGGCGCGGATTTGGAAGAATGAGGCCCGATCGGCCCACTTCAGCCACTCTTCGCGGGTCATCGCCACGCTCTCGCCCTCAGCCAGGGTAAAGGCGATGCGATCGGCGACGGCTTCCGCCAACGTGCAGATGCCGGCCTCGGCCTGCCAGACGTCGACAAACTTGTCGAACACCCGGTCCAGGGCGAGGTCGACGTTCATCACCTTGCCCTGCTTAAACGCCTGCGCCGCCTCGACAATCGCCGCCGTCAGCTGGTTCTTGGCGATCCACTTGTCGGCATTGGCGTACTCGTCATCGCTCATGGCGTAGAGCTCGTGACCGCTCAGCTCGTCGACACCGGCGCTCTTGAACTGCCGCAAAATCGCCAGGAACGACGCCTTAAAGGTCGGCAGATCCAGGTTGGTGGCGCCCAGGATGAACGGCTGGTCGCGGTCATCGCTGCGGCCGTCGAGCAAGGTCGCCGACTCCGCGTCCGTACGCGCGACGATCAGGCCCGGCACACCCATGATGTCCAACTGGAACCGCGCGGCGGACAGGCGCTTGACCTGCTCATCCTCGCTCACCAGCACCTTGCCGCCCTGGTGGCCGCACTTCTTGACGCCGGGCTTCTGGTCTTCAATGTGGTATCCCGGCACGCCCACTTCGACAAAGCGGCGCACCAAGTTGCGCACATGGGCATCACCGCCGTGACCGGTGTCGGCATCGGCGATAATGAACGGGCGAAAATCGATTTCCGGCGTGGAATTGCGCTGCTCTTCGGTCATGCGCGCGCGGGCGTGGAACTGGTTCTTGTCCGCCGTCAGCAGCGCGCGGACGATCGGCGCCGCTTCATCGGGGACTTGGCTCAGCGGGTACGCCGCGAGGTCCGGCCCCGGATCCTCTTGCACGGAGCCCTTGGCGCTGGTCGCCCAGCCACCCAGGTAGATGCCTTCAATGCCCATCTTCTTCATCGCCACGGCCTGGCCCGGAGAGTAGGGGCCAAAGGTGGTGATGCTCTTGCCCTCCGCCTGCATTTCCTTGAGTCGCTTAAAGAATCCATCCGCCGCCGAGCGAGCCACGCCGTAATCGCCGGCGATGGTGCCGCGCTGTTCAGCCACTTCTCGGGCCGAATACACGCGGCGAATGCCGGCAAAGCGCGGGCTGGAAAACCACTCATTGATCTCTTGGACTTGCTTTTCGAGTTCCATAGAAAGGCCTCCAGGTACCGGTCAGGGGGTCAGGGTTCAGGGGTCATGTGAGTCAGGGGTCGGAAGTCGCGGACAAAAAGCCTAGGCCGCAGCGCCTAATTCGGCCGCGAATCGGGGTTGTCCGTCAGGCGCGAACCATCGCGGGCAAACCCCTGCAGATAGGCAGAGACCCGCTCGCGAGCCACCTGCAGATCGGCGTTGTTCAGGTTGAGGTTGAGCAGGTCGACGTACCACGGCACTTTGACCGGGCTCAGCACGTACTGCACCACGATCTCGCGGGCAATCGGCAGGGTCGTCTGCTTGGAGTCGTCGTGGACGTCCTTGTTGCGCGCCGCCTGCAGCTTGGCAAATTCCTCTTGCACCAGGCGCATAAACAGCGGCTCGGTCAGCGGATCGCCGGCCTGCACCCCCGTCTCTTCATCGGCGTGGGTAAAGCGGCCCTGCTTGTGCAGCCACTCCCACAGGATGCTCAGGCGGATTTCGCCGGTCGCCATGTCTTCCATCAGGTAGAGCACGTCGTCATTGCCAAAGAAGTCCGCAGGCTTGAGCGCCGCAGCCTGAAAGCCGCGCTCAAAAGCGTTGCCGTATTGCAGCGCCACGGACAGCAGATCGCGCGCTCCAGCGACCGTGCGCGGTGCCGGCTCCAGCAGCATCAGACCCGCCGCGTCCTCTGGACTGTAGCCCAAGCGCTGGAATTCACGGCCCATCTGATTAGCTTGGCCGACATTTTCCCAGATCGGCCGGACAATGTGCACCATCTTCCAGTGGGCCACCCACTTGCCGCTCGCCCCGGCTTGCTGTTCGCGGGTGCCGCCAGCCACGGCGCGCTTCATGCCCGCGGCCACGCCAGCCTCAGAGCCCACCGGGATGTTCGGCTCCATGCCGCCCTGCCAGAGCGCGAAATTGCCGTTGATGTCTGGGGTGTTGACACAGCGGCGCACGCGATCCTCGTAGTGACGCATGTAGCCGTAGGTCATGGTGATCGCGTCAATGTTGGGATTGACGAACGCGGTGTCCCAGGCCAGGGCGTCGGCCACGCTGTTGATGTAGTCCCAGCGCCCAGTGTTGAAGCCGACAAAGCGCTTGCCCAGAGCCGCACGAATTTCAATCAGTTGGAAACAGGCCTCCAGCTGTTCGACCAGCACGTATGCCTTGATCGACGCCTCGGCCAAGCCCAGATGGGCCTCCAGCGCCGCAAGCATGCGGTACCACCACGCCGCCTCTTCAGCGGTCTGGATCTTGGGCAGATACAGCACGATCGTGCGGCCTTGGCGCAGCAGCGTCAGGTGATTGTTGACGACGTACAGCACCGCATCGACGATCGACGCCGAAAAGCCCGAGCCGTTGCCGTCGCGGAAGTGGCGGTCGTCCAGGTGCATGCCGCGGGCGCGGAAGATCCGCGTGGTAAAATCGAGCTGCTTGCGCCAATCATCAATAATTTCGCGGCCGTGAAAACTCTTGGCCCAGGCGTTCATTTCCTGCGCGACGCTTTGAGCGATCGCCAGAAACTGCGGGTCCAGGGCGAGGGCGAGCTTGAGGTTGCGCTGATTGTCCAGCGACATCGTCTCGACCTGGCCGAGCGCGTCCTCGCCGTCAAACATCCAGCCGTCCGCGCCAGACAGCAGCGCATACGCCACGTTGCGGATGCCAGAGGCCACATCGGCGCGCGGCTTGGTCGCCGGCCCGGTGCCCTGAATCCACTGGCGCTGCAGGTCGTGGGGGATGACCGAGCCCTCAAACTGGCCGTCGCGGGCCTGCTGCACCGTCAGCTGCGTGCCGCCGATCGTCGCCGCGGGGTCCAGAAAACCAAGCGGCTGGCGCTGGGCAAAACGCTTGATGCGCCTGGCAATTCGCTCGCGCATCAGCTGCTGGCGCTGGGCATTGAGCGGGGCCAGGGCGTGCAAGGCCGCGAGCGCTGCGGGGGTCAAGATGTCAGGGTAGAGATCCACCAAGCTGCCGCGCACCACGGGCGGCGGGTTGGCGGTCTGGGCGTTCTGGGCGGTCGGCAGGGTGGTCATCGGTATCTCCTCCCACGGGACTCAACGCCGAGATCATAGTGTTCTGACGCGACGCGTCAAGCGACCCAAGGGGCCACAGCAGCCTTTCTGGGCCCTCCGAGACATGCCTGTGACGCAGGGCTAAGGCGGCTCCGCAACCCCGCCCAACGGCTTGAATCGCAGCGACGCGCCGAGCGTCTGAGCCGGCCGGAGGAACCCATGCCCGTCGTCGCACTGCTCTGGCTCCTGGCGCTGTTGCCCGCCCTGCCTAGTGTGCCCGCAAGCCGAGTCGCCAAGGCAGCGACCGCTGTGTGCAGGACTTGGCGAGCGCCGGCGCATTTGCCGTGCCTTGAACGCACCGCCGATTGGCTGGCCGATCACGTGCCGGACCATCCTACCCCGCAAGAAGAAAGCGACATTGCCGACCTACTGATCGACCTATGGGACCGCGATGGCGTCGTGACCAAACCCGGCCTCTACTGGCTGGCGACCCATGTCCCGGAGAGGATGGAGGGGCGCCTTGAGCTCAAAAACCTTGTTTCGACGAGCTTTTTCTGGCGCCAGGCCACCGGTGACGTCGTCGACCTGCTGGCCCCAGGGCTGTCCGACTACAGCGGCGTATTGTGGCGCGCGTGGGACGGACCGGGACTTCCTGCAGCCAAACCAAGTCCTTAGGCCGCTAGCTCCCGGAACAACTCTACAGTGCCGAGCAAGACCGGTCTAGACGGCGGCGATCTGGACGGGGGGAGCCTCTAGGGCGGCCTTGTCGGCCTGGGCGATCCACTCGCGGAGCAACGCCGTGAGCGCCGGGGCCTTGGCCGTCACATCGTCCACGCTGGCAAAGCGGATTTCGCGGCGATCCTTCTGCGCGCCTTGCAGCAGACCGGTGGGATCGGCGGCGAGCTGGCCGTGGGGAAATACCAGAATCAGGTGGGCATAGTCGGCGGCGTGCAGGTTGAACGCGCCGATATCGCTGCGGTAATAGAAGCTCGGGGCGCGCCACTTGATGCGCTCGCGGATCTGCGGGTGGGCGGCCAGCACGACAGAGCGCACGGCGGCAATTTCGGCCTTGAACGGGTGATCCAAAGAGGCCATGAAAGTGTCGACGACGGCAGATTTGGGCATGAATGCTCCGGGGCTGGGCAAAGGGGGCCGCTGGATGCGGAACCGCAGCATACCACAGTGCGGCGAGACGCGGGGATTATTTGCATTGCCGCGGCATGAGGTCCTCTCGGAACTAACTGCCTGAAATTGCCAAACATGGCTGGAGGCGGGGGTGCCGAGCGCAAGGTCGAGCGGACGCGGCCCATTCCCGATTCAGCGGGCAGACTGCGCCGCGGTGAACGGCCGGCGACCGACCATTTGAACGCCGCACGAACACCCTATGAACACCAACGATCGCCGCTCAGGCGTGACGGAAGCGCAGAATGCTGCCGCCGCGGCGAAGTTTTTTCTCGCACACAACCAATTGATCAATATAGACTTACCTACATAAACCGCCGTTGCGACAGCGGCCTGGCCGACAATTCGTCTCACCCTATTCACAAATCGCTTGACGCCGCCGCGCAGATTGAATAGCTTGTGAACACCCAATGAACTGGGTTGAACGAGTGCACCATGTCGCTGAACGCCTCAACCGACGCCCCCCTGACTGTGGCCGCGGCCTCGCCCCGATCCGGCGACAGCGCTACCGCCGCGCTCATCACGCGCATCGCTGAACGCGATCCCCGGGCGATCAACGAGTTCTACCGCTTGTACCGCCGGCGCATTCTGGCCGTGGCCCTGCGCGTCGTGGGCAATGAGTGGGATGCAGAAGAAGTGCTGCAGGACGTGGTGTGGGTGGTGTTTCGCAAGGTGGAGGGCTTTCGCGGCGAGTCGGAGTTCAGCTCCTGGCTGTACCGCGTGACCCACAACTGCGCTAAGATGCTGCTTCGCAAGCGCAAGCGCGTGCCCGTGCCCATGGAGAGCGAGGATCTGGAGCCCGCCCTGGCCCACGAACGCGCCGGCCTGCCGGACCTGCACGACGCCTTGGCCCAACGCCAGACGGTGGAGCAATTGCAGCGCCAGGTCGGCCAGATGGACGAAATCAACCAGGCGATCTTCTGGTCGGCGGCGGTGGAAGGCGAGGCGGCTCAGGAAGTTGGCGATCGCATGGGCCTGTCTGTCCTGGCGGTCAAGGCGCGGCTCTTTCGCATTCGCACGGCCCTTCGCCAGACCGCGGGTGAGCTGACGGGGCTGCAGGGTTCTGGGATGGCCATGCTCCAGGCAGCCTGAACAGGTATTGCACATCTGCTGAAAGGCAGCCACCATGATTGCTGGGCGACCGAAGGCGCTTGGGCAAGGGGACGCATGAGCTACACTGAACCGGTGTTCCACACCGAAGCTGCTGGCCCGGCCGACCTCTCTGCCCACGCCGCAACGACGGCAGCGCTGGGGATTGGCGCCCTGTCCAAAGCCACGGGGATCCCCGTAGAGACGCTGCGGACCTGGGAGAGGCGCTATGGCTTTCCCCATTCTGAACGCGATGTTTCCGGCCAGCGCACCTATGATTTGGCGGCGCGACCGCGGCTGCAGCTGATTCGCCAAGCGCTAGAGCTGGGCCTGCGCGCGGCGCGGGTCGTACCGCTGCCCCTGGGCGAGCTGGAGAGGCTGCTGCGCGAAACACCTGCAACGGCCGGAGCACCTGCCGCGCCTGCGCCCAGCGGACAGGCCAATCCAGCCGCCGCAGAAGCTAGCGGAACGGCAGAGAATTCTCTTGCAGTACAGCTGGAGCGCTGGCTTGAGCTCACCTTGCACTACGACGGCACGGGCCTGGCCAGTGAGATGGCCCGCTCCTGGAACCATATGGGTGCAGTGGCCTTTTTGGAGCGCATGGCCGCTCCGTTTATGGCTGAGGTAGGGCGGCGCTGGGCGGATGGCCGCTTGGGCGTGGCCCACGAACACTTTGCCACCGAGCAGCTGCGCAGCCAGATGAACGCGATGGTCGGGGCCACCAGTCCCGGGGCGCCAGCGCTTGTGTGCGCGACTTTGCCCGGTGAAATGCACGCGCTGGGCCTGCAGATGGCCTCCGTGGCGGCGCAGGTGGGCGGCATGCGGGTGATCTACCTGGGCGCCGATGTGCCGCTGATTGAGCTCGCCCGCGCTGCGGAATTCTCTTTGCGCAATGGGCGTTTGCGTGGGGTCATCGTCAGCATCTCTCGCTCCGTGGAGCAGCAGCATGCCCGCGATCAGCTGTCGCAGCTGCGCAGTCTTCTGCCCGACGGGCTGGCCCTGCTGGTCGGCGGTTCCGGGGCGCCCAACGGCGTGGCCGAGGTCCACACGATGAGCTCGCTCGCGGAGCTGCTGACCTGGACGCGGCAGTGGGTCGCTCCATGAGGGGCCAGGCATAAATCAGTGAGATCGGGCAGATGGGGCCCGCACTTGCGGTCCACCCAGTAGCCGGAACCTGTTCGAGGCATGCTTGGACAGGTGCTACGGCCGCAGCCAATGGCAAGTATAACCGCCGGGATTCTTGGACAGATAGTCCTGGTGGTAGCCCTCCGCCGCGGTAAACGGCCCCGCCGCGACAATCTCCGTGACCACTGGCCGGGACCATTTGCCGGACTGGTCGACGCGCGCTTTGACCTGCTCCGCCGTTTGGCGCTGGGCCTCGCTGGCAAAGAAGATGGCCGAGCGGTACTGGCTGCCGACGTCATTGCCCTGGCGGTTGGGCGTCGTCGGGTCGTGCATGCGGAAGTACCAGTTCTCTAGCAGGTCTTCGTACTTGAGCTGCTTGGGATCAAAGACGACCTTGACGGACTCCGCGTGGCCGGTGCGGCCGGTCTTGACCGCTTCATAGCGCGGTTGATCAGTTGATCCGCCCATGTAGCCCACATCTGTGTCGACGACGCCTGGGATAGCGCGCAGGAGATCCTCCATGCCCCAGAAGCAGCCGCCGGCCAAGTAGGCGACTTCCAGGGTCGCTTCGCAGCCCGGGGCCTCACCTGGCTTGGGCGCAACGCAGCTGTTGTCCTTGGCGCCCTGCAGGTCGGCGCTGGGCTGGCCTTGCCCCTGGCCAAACGCCGCAGCGAATTTGCCATAGCCTTGGGCCGCAAGCTCGGCCGCGGGGACAAAGCGCAGCGACGCCGAATTGATGCAGTAGCGGGTGCCGGTTGGCGCGGGGCCGTCATCAAAAACGTGGCCGAGATGCGAATCACCAATCGCCGAGCGCACTTCAACGCGGCGCATGCCGTGAGTGCTGTCGACCTTGTCCACCACGGCTGTGGCGTCGATGGGCCGGGTAAAGCTGGGCCAACCGGTGCCGGAGTCAAACTTGTCCGCCGAGCTGAACAGCGGCTCGCCCGTGGCGACGTCGACGTACAGACCTGCGCCGTGTTCATCCCAATACGCCCCAGAGAACGGCGGCTCTGTCGCATCCTGCTGGGTGACGCGGTACTGCAAAGGACTTAGGCTCTTGCGGAGTTCCGCATCCGCGGGCTTGTTGTAGGCGGCGTTTTGGGCCATGGGTCTTTGCTCCAGTGCGGCGGTCTGAGGTTGCTCTAGCGGCGCGCTCGCCACCAGGTCCGGGCGGCCGTGGCAACCAGCGATCGCCCAACCGATCCACAACGCGACGATCTTGGCCCACGGGTTCATGCGCACCTCCAAAGTCAACAGAGCAATTCCGCGGCGAGTGGGCAACGGAGCGCTCTGCAATTGCATGAGGATCAAAGCACGTCACCGCGCGAGCTATTCCGCCTTTGCCGCGGCAAACTCCGCGGGCCTGACTCCGGCGCCCAACGTCAACGGCCATCGGTGCGGTGATCGCCACCTGCTGCCGCTTCGGGTGCCAGCTCATCTTTGGCAATCGCCTCCACCTCTAGGCCCAAGGGCGGATAGGGCCGCGACAGGATCGACAAAGCGGGCTGGCCACCCGCACTCAGACGACTCACCTTGTTCGGGCAGGGCAACTGCGCGCGGGATCGACGATTTAGGCCGGATAGTCCGTATAGCCTTCGGCGGCGGGCGTGTAGAACGTGTTGAAGTCCGGCGGGGTCAGCGCGGCACCGCTCTTGAGCTTCTGGACCAAGCTGGGGTTGGAGATGAACGGCCGGCCAAAGGCCACCAGCTCGCCCAGCCCCGCTTGCAGATCGGCCTCCGCTCGGGCAGCGTCGTAGCCGCCGGAGAGGATGTACGTCCCTTCAAAACCGTTGCGGATCAGGTCTTTGACCTCAGACGGCAGGGCCGGTGCGCCCATCGAGCTGTGGTCGACCACGTGGATGTAGACCAGACCCAGCGCACTCAGCTCGCCCGCCAGCGCGCCGTAGAGCAGGTCCATCTCTGCGTCCGGGGCCATGCCGTTGAACACGCCGTAGGGCGAAATGCGCATGGCCACGCGGTCGGCGCCGATGCGCGCTGCGGTGCGCCGGGCGGCTTCGACGGCAAAACGAATGCGATTCTCAACGCTTCCGCCCCACTCATCGCTGCGCTTGTTGGAGGCGCTGTTGAGGAACTGGTCGATCAGGTAGCCATTGGCGCCGTGCAATTCGACACCGTCAAAGCCCGCCTCGATCGCCAACTCGCCAGCGCGAGCGTATTCATCAAGCGTCGCGTGCACTTGTTCGGCAGACATGGCTTCCGGGAGCGACGCGGGGACTTGACCCTGGCCGTCCACCCAGATGGCGTCGGGCAGAGCGACCGCCGATGGCGCCACAACCTTGGCCCCTGCCGGCAGGTTGGCGACATGCGAGGCCCGCCCCGTGTGCATCA
>JBIKTV010000588.1:0-3492 GCA_044347905.1 Myxococcota bacterium | reverse complement strand
GAGCATCCCGCGGTGGGGATAGCAGCCGAATACGTCGACCGCATGCTCGGCGACGTCTTGACCGCGGCGCAGCGCTCAGCCAAGGGCAAGCAGCTGAACGTGATAGTTGTTTCGGACCACGGCTTCTTGGCTATCAACAACTGGATCAAGACCAACGCTTTGGTCGACGGCGCGCCGGTCACTGCGGCCAACAGGAGCCGGCTTAGGGTGCTGCACAACGGCCATTGCGCCTATGTGTATGGGCTCGCCCCCAATGACCGCGCGGCCTACGCAGCTTGGGCCTCCAAGAAAGTCAAGGGCTTTGATCAGGTTATCGAACCGCGCAACTACGCGAGCTACGGCTTTGCCCAGCCGAGCCTCAGCCCCGACAGCCGGGTGCCCGACCTAATTGTGGTCGCCAAGCCCGATACGCTGTTTGTCAGCCCCTTGTCGCGCAGCCAGTCCAAAGGAGGGCACGGCTATCTACCCACAGTGCCAGAACTTTCTGCCGTGATGGTGCGCCAAGGGCCGGCGTTCAAGACCGCGCTGCCCACCTCGGTCAATCCCGATATGACCCTGGTGGCCCAGCAGATTGGCTTGGCGCTGGGGATTGCCTTTGCCCCCAAGGCTGGGGCTGCAAAGTAGGGGCGGGTACACGAATCGAGTCCCGCCGGTGGTGTGAAGCCGCTCGTTGGGAAGTGTCGTGAAATACGGATCCCGGCAAAATTTGGTCGATCGCTTCGTCCGCCGCCGCGAGTCAGGCTCGGCCCGCGAGCTTGGCCGCCCACTCAGCAGAACAGACCTGTTCGAGCTACTCTCGGACAGGTCCTCAGGCCGCACGCCGGCACAAGTTGGGACGTCACTACTTGTCAGTTGCTGACCAAGGAGTGCCGGGGAGCCGGCGAATGGTCTGGTGGGGCCAAATTGCCGGCGTAAAGACGGGGGGAGCCAGGATCGCGGCTAAAGAAACTTCAAGCTAACCGTGCCAACCTGCACCACATCGCCAGGGTTGAGGCGCACCGCCCCCTGCACCCGACAACCGTTCAGCAAGGTGCCATTGACCGAGCCCAAATCGCGCAGCCACACCCCGTCGGCTTGGCTGGTCAACACCGCGTGGTTGCGCGAAACGCCATCGCCGTGGACCTGCAAGGCCGCATCCGCGCCGCGGCCTATGACCTGCTCGCCAGGCTGCAAATCGAACACCTGGCCGAAGTTCTTTTCGTCGACGCCGATCATCTTGGCCTTCTCGCGCCGGTGCGGAAGCGCTTGGCCTTTGGCGGTCGGGCCCTGCCACGCCGCAATTTGGACCGCACGGGTGGCCTCGACTGGAGCTGGCCGTGGGCTGGCTTGCGCCGGCACCGGCGGTGGCCGATGGGCCAACTGTTCATGGATCCTGTCGAGTTCCGCCTTCATGGCCTGGGCTGACTGCGGGCGGTTGTGGGGCGCCTTGGCCAATGCGCGCGCAATGATCTGCTGAACCGCCGGGCTCGCCTTGCCTCGCAGGCACTCCAACTCTGGCTTGCCATGCACATGGGCGTGCGCCCATTCCATCGGCGTAGAACCGCGCAGCGGCAGCGTGCCGGTAAGCAGTTGGAAGAGCAGGATGCCGGCGGAATAGAGGTCGGCTCGCGAGTCGACACCAAGCCCTTGAATTTGCTCTGGTGCCATGGTCTCACGCGTCCCCAGCACGGCGCCGACCCGGGTGTGCTCGCCCGCCGTCGCATCGCGCGCCACACCTAGGTCGGTCAACTTGGGCACACCGTCCGCGGTCAGCAACACGTTCTCTGCCTTCAAGTCGCGGTGGACAAGGCCGGCGTCGTGAATCGCCTGCAGGCCGGCGAGGATCCGCGACATGAGCCACAGCGCCTTGGCCTCGCTGAGACCCGCCGTGCCGATGAGCTGCGTTAGCTCGCCGCCGGACATGTATTCGAGCTCGATGGCCAATTGCCCAGCGTGGTCAAAGACGTTGCGCACTTGTACTACGTTGGCGTGCTCGATCCGCGCCAGTGCCCTGGCCTCTTGCTCCATGCGCCGACGAGCGGAGGGGTGCGCCGTGAGTTCCGGAAGCAGCATCTTTAGCGCACACAAGCGGTTAAGGCGCACGTCAGTGGCTTTGTAGACTGCGCCCATGCCGCCTTCGCCCAGCAAGCGCTCGATTCGGAAGCGGCCTTCTAGAATGAGGCTGCCGGCTGCAAGTTTGCCGCCCGGCGCTGGTGTCGTCCGCGCGCCACAGGAACCGCAGAATTGGTCGCCGGGGGTGCAGAGTTGATGGCAGGAAGGGCAGGCGAAGCTCATGCGCGAAGGGATGCCAGATAATCCTGGGCTTGTCGAGGGGGTTGGTGTCTTGGGCGTCAGAATGCGCGACAACGCGGTGAAACTCGCAAATGTGTCGCGCCCTTATAGGTGAATCCGACGCGCGGATTGCGCATCAGCGGTCAACCTTGCCCAACTCCAGCCCGCTCGCTATTCTGCTCCCACGGCCCGAGGTGGCCAAAGTGGTGCAGCCCGTGACGATGGCCTTGAAGTTTGGCCCGGCGCAAGAAGGCATTCTGGAAGCCAGTTCGCTACTGGAGTCCTTGCTGCTGCATCTAGGCATCGGCAAAAAGGCCCATGCGGCCAAGGATGATCCGCTCGAAGGCCTGCTGCGCTTTGCGATCAGTGAGATTGGCGGCACGCTCCTTGCCGCTCAGACCGTAGACGACCTAGAAGACCGGCTCGATGCGGTAGTCCTCGGCTCAAAGCTGTATCACGTGAACGCACTCGCCTTGCAGGACCTGCGTGTGCGGGCGATCGATCCTGCCGCGACGCCGGGCGCGACCATCGACCGGGCGTTCCAGGCCGTACTGTCTGCCCCCGCCAAGACCTTGCTGCGGAACCACGCCGGGTTGTTGGGAATCTGGCTTCAGACTCAACTTCGGCTGGTCAAGGAATTGGACGCGCCTTTGGCGGCGCACGATATGCCCGGGCCCTGGCTGCTGACCGATCCTCGTGTGCCCGTCGAAGTTGCGCAGGTGATGGCGGCAACGATGCGGGCATCCGCGTGCCTGCTGGGGCTGGCCCTGGCTGCCGACGAGGAGCGCCGCTTGCGGGAAGACATCGGAATGGCTCTGGTCACGCAATTGGTCGACGGCGCAAAGGCCCACCTGCGGCTCCTGGCTGCGTTCCCCGGCGCAAAGGTGCCGATCAGCGTCGTGGCAGAGCCGCTGGACTTGACGCAGATCGCCAGCCTCCACCTGCTGGCCGAGCGCCGGGTGGCACACTTGGTCGCTGGTCTGGCATGAACCTCCGCGACGTTGTGCGAATCGATGTTGACGGTTTGGGCAACTGGCGTCCAGGTGTAGTCATTCGCGTGGGGTTTGACTTTTTGCGGGTTGCCTACGGAGGCCGTACAGCGCCGCCGGATACGGTCGTTGCCGATGTCGTCCAGCCGGAGTCGCGCTTTGGCCGTGCACTGGAACTGCGCGACCCTACTTGGTTCCGTGGGGCAAACGCCTGCTTCGCACGCCCCTCCGA
>JBIKTV010000154.1:0-11962 GCA_044347905.1 Myxococcota bacterium | reverse complement strand
GCGGGGCCGGGCCCTCTGCGCAACCTGCCGCGGCGTTGCAGGTGGCGATTTTGCAGGGCCCGAGGCTGTCGGCGCACGGCTTGCCCAAGGAGGCCAGCTCACAGGCGCCGGTCGCGGTGCAGGTGCCGCTGCCGCAGATCCCCGGGGCGGCGACACATTTGGCTGCGACATGCACCGTTGGCGCGCAATCGCCTTGGGCCGTGCAGGTCCCGTCCGGTCCGCGGCAGGCGTCTGACCAGCCGGCTTTGCAGGCCGCACCGACGTCGACGACCGGCTCGCAGGTGCCCGTGGCGGAACACGCGCCGACCTTGGGCTTGGTGCAAGCGGCAGTGGAATTGAGCGGACAAGCCGCGCCAGGGGCAATCGCTAGAATGCACTCGCCCGAGGCACTGCATTTTCCAGCGCTTTTGTGACATGCCCCTGGGGCTGTGGACGCGCATGTCGTGTCGGCTGGGAGTTGGACGGCGACACACTGGCCCTTTCCGTCGCAGACGTTGGCGTCGCAGGGTTTGACGGCAGAGCCGCAGGACTGCCCCGCAGGCGCGGGTTTGCACTGGCCGGCGGCGCAAACGCCTGCCCCGCAGGAGGTGTTGTTGACTTCGCAGGGTTGACCGTCGGAGCCCGCGGCGGAGCATTTGGCCTGGGCGATGTCTGGGGCGGTGTCGATGGCGGCGTCGGAGGCGGCGTCGGTTTCGGATGCGCTGTCGGTGGCGCTGTCGGTCTCCGCGTCTGGGGTGGCGGCCGCGTCGGCGTCTTGTGGGCCTGGGGCGTCGGTTGGGGCGTCGGTTGGGGCGTCGGCAAATGCATCGGCCGGGGCTGCCGGTTGGTTGGGCTTGCTGCTGCAGGCGGCGACGGTGAGGATGGTCGCGGTGAGCCAGAGAAAACCTAGACGGTCCCAGGGGATTTTGCCCTGCGCTGCTTGCGGACTCGGATCTGCCGTGGTCTTCATCTGGTCCTCACTTCGGGCAGGCGGGTTAGTCTGGGACGCAGTTGCCTTTGAGGCAATGGCCGCCTTGGGCGCAGGGCTGGCCTTCGAGGTAGGCATCAGGGGCGTGGGTGCAGCCGCAGCTGCCGCAGTAGTCGACGGTGCACGGATTGTCGTCTTGGCACGAGATCGCCCCAGAGGCAGGGAGGCAGTCGAACATGATGCAGACGAGCTTATCTCCACAACTGTTCGTTCCACATGGCTTTCCCGTCACAAAGGACTTGACCGCGCATTGTCCGGTGGTGGTGTCGCACATGCCCGTGGTACAGCCGTCGTCGAAGCAGATCTTTCCGGCGTCGATAATGTGCGTACACGTGCCGGCGGCTACGCCGCAGCATACTGGAGATCCGCAAGAATTCGCACTGCAGCACACGTCCTCGGTGCACGCGTTGCCGTCGTCGCAGAGCTGACCGCTTGACTGTTTCGGCGTGCACACTCCCCCAGCGCAGTGGCCCGCCGCGCAGCCCTCCGTGCACGGCTTGCCATCAAGGGTTGGGGTCTGCGACAGGCAGTAGCCGTCTTTGCAGGTACCCGGCGGCGAGCATGGGCCCGCGCCACCGCAAGGCGTGCCGGCGGGGGCAGGATTGGCGACGACGCAAGTACCCTTGCCGTCACACGTCGCGACCTTCCCGCAGGTCATCTGCCCAGGGCCAAAGGCACTGACGGCGGCCGCAGCGCAAGAAATGCCAGCTGGCGCGAATTCTGCAGTGCAGTCGCCACTTTCCTGGCACTTGCCCTGCGTACAGCTCGCCGCCAAGGGGGAGAGATTGCTGACTTCGCAGGACTTGCCGACCTCGGTTGCGCCGCTGCAGTGGCCGGAGCTCGTGCACACGCCGTCCTTGACGCAACTGCTTGAGCACGGAGCACCTGGCGGTTTGCTCGGCTTGAGTTGGCAACTGCCGTCTGCTTGGCAAGTGCCCTGGGAGCAGGGCGATATCGAGCAGCCACACGCTGCTCCGACCTTGGCGACCTTGGTGCACTTGCCCTGCGCGTCGACGGCACTCGTCCAGCATTCGGAAGGCCCGGTCGGCAGCGGTAGGGAGCAGGCGGGCGGTTTCGGGTACAGCGGGTCCACGCATTGGCCCTGGGCCGTGCACACGCCGGCGCCGCAGAGCCCAGGTCCGCTGCAGGCCGCCCCGACCTTGAGCTTCTGGGTGCAGATACCCTCCGCCGAGCATTCCTGCGCATAGCACGATGCCGATGGGCAGTCGGCGCTGAGCTTTGCCACCACCTGGCATACCCCGGCGGCGTCGCACACCTGGTTGGTACAGAAGCTGCCGGGCCCACAGATCTTTCCCGGTAGGGGGGTGAACTCGCAGATCCCTTGAGCGCTGCAACTCCCCACCTTGCAGGGATGACTGCCGCAGGCCGCACCGGTCTTGGCAACCATGGCGCATGTACCGGCAACGCACACGCCGGTGGTGCAGGCGGGGTCTTGTCCAGGCCCAAGGGCGCATGGCTTGCCCTCGGCGATCGGCACCTGCGTGCAGACGCCTGCAGCACCGCACACGCCCGTCGAACACTCACTGGTCGCCTTGCATGCCTTGCCCGGCAGCAGCTTGAGCTGGCATTGGCCAATTTCGCTGCCGCACACGCCGCCTGTGCATTGGTTGGCGGGGCTGCAAGCCAGCTGGGCGGGCTCGCCCTGGGCAAAGCACTCCGCACCCGGATTCGGCCCCAGCACACACTGCCCGGCGGCGGTGCAGACGCGCTTGCTGCAGGCAAACGGCGAGGTTCCGCCGCACGCCTTGCCAGAAAGCGCCGGACTGGCGACGCAGGCGCCCTTTCCGTCGCAGGTCGGCACGCCGCAGCCGACATCGGGGCCGCACGGTGCCCCAGCGCTGCTCATGGCGCTAACCATGCAGGTGCCGTCGCTGCCACAGGTGCCACTCGAGCAGCCCTGGCCGCCGAGGGAACAGGCCGCGCCCGTGTCGGCGTCGGCCAAACATTGGCCCGCGGCGCTGCAGGTGCCGGTGTTCTTCTGACAGGGCCCGGGCTTGGCGACACTGCAGCTCGAACCGGCGGGCTTGGGCAGCGGTTGGCACTGGCCCGCGGCGCTGCAGGACCCCGTAGACGCTTGGCAGGGGCCGGGGTCCGCGAAGGGACAGCTCGAACCGGCGGGCATGGCCACGGCCTTGCAGAACCCATTGCTAGCGCACACGGCCTCCTGACACGGACCCGCCGGAGCCATGCAGGCTTGGCCGACGGCTGTGGCCTTGCAGCTGCCATCGGCCTGGCAGATTCCCGCGCCGCACGGCCCCCATGCGAGCTCGCAAGCCACCCCCGCGGTGACGCTGAGCTGGCAGCTGCCGCTGGCCGAGCAGCTCCCCTTGGCGCTGTAGCACTCCGGCGGGTTTGCCACTTCGCAAGGACTGCCTGCGGCGATGGGGGTGAACCCGCACTCTGCCGCGGCGTTGCAGATCCCGACCTGGCAGGTCTGGCTGCCGCAGACCTTGCCCATCGCCGAGAGCACGCAGACGCCGGCTGCGTCGCAGCTGCCGCCGCCGCAAATGCCGGGGGCCGCGGCACAGGCCTCGCCGACTAGAACGGCGGCCACACAGGTGCCCGAGGCGCTGCAGGTCCCCGAGGCGGCGTGGCACGCGTCGCTGACCAAGGGCTTGCAAGCCGCGCCCGCAGGCGCCTTCTGAGCGACGCAGCCGCCCTGGCCGTCACACTGACCGACCTGGCAGCTGCCGATGCCCTCGACACATGGCGTGCCCAGCGCCGGCAATTGGCACGCGCCGCTCGCCGAGCAGACCCCTTTGCCGCACGCGCCCTTGTCCAGGCCGCAGGCCGCCCCGACGTCGACCACCGGCTCGCAGCTGCCGCTCGCCAAGCACACGCCGACGCCGGGCTTGAGGCAGGGCCCGGCGTCCGTGAGGGGGCACGCCGAGCCGACGACGACCTCAAGCGCGCACACCCCCGATACACTGCATTTTCCAACGTTTTTGTGACATGCCCCTGGCGCGGTCGAGGTGCAGGTCGAATCCACCGGCAGCTGCACGGTGAGGCAAAGCCCCTTGCCGTCGCAGACCTGGGCGTCGCACGGCTTGACCGCCGAGCCGCAGAACTGCCCGGCTGGTGCGGGCTTGCAGCCCCCCGCCGCGCAAATACCCGCCCCGCAAGAGAAGCTATTGACCGCACAGGGCTGTCCGTCCGAGCCCGCGGCGGAGCACTGGGCTTGGGGGGTGTCAGGGGCGGTGTCGGTGTCGATGTCGGATGCGGCGTCGGTTTCTGAGGCGCTGTCGGTGGCGGACTGGCCGTCGATGGCGGTGTCGGCCTCCGCGTCTGGGGTGGCGGCCGCGTCGGCATCTTGTGGGCCTGGGGCGGCGGTTTGGGCGTCGGTCAAGGCGTCGGCAAATGCATCGGCCGGGGCTGCCGGTTGGTTGGGCTTGCTGCTGCAGGCGGCGACGGTGAGGATGGTCGCGGTGAGCCAGAGAAAACCTAGGCGACCCCAGGGGATTTTGCCCTGCTCTGCTCGTGAATTCGGATCTGCCGCGGTCTTCATCTCAACCTCCGTTCGCGCTGCTGGGCTAGTCTGGGACGCAGTTGCCTTTGAGGCAATGGCCGCCTTGGGGGCAGGATATCTTGCCAAATCCCTCTTGATCAACGAATGGCATATGCGAACAGCCACAGTCCTGACAAGAGTCCGCCGTACACGGATTTCCATCGTCGCATGGATTCTTGCCTGCCGCCGGGCTGCTGTATGCGCCGAACCAGCATTGTCCATAGCTATTGCAGACGAATTCCCCCCCGCACTTGTCGACGGCGCAAACTGTCCCGGCCGCCTGCTTCTTGCCCACGCAAACGCCACTCCAACCAAGCTCGCAAACGCCCTTGAGGCACTCACCGTAGTTCACAGTGCATTCTTTGTAAAGAATGACAGGGTTGCTGCACGAACCTATACTCTGATAGGGGCATGTCAGGCTCAGAGCCCACTTTCCCGTAGCGCCGCAACACCCGTCTTCTGTGCACGAATTGCCGTCATCGCAACTGGCTTCATCAGGCTGATGCCCGCTGCACACGCCGCCAACGCAAATGCCGGATGCGCAGCCGTCCTTGCACGCGGTGCCATCGGGTTTGGGCCCAATGGAAATGCAGTAACCGCCTTGACATACGCGCGACTGGGAGCATGGCTGATTATAATCACAATTCTTCCCCTCCTGTACCTTACTCGTCGTGGTGCATCGCCCCTGGCCGTCGCAAACGCTATAGACGCCGCAGGAATTTTGTCCTGCCTTATAGGCGGTTTCGTTTGCCTTACTACACGACGTGCCAGCCGGCTGTGGCACAGCTACGCAATCCCCGGTCGGCTGACACTGGTGCTTCATGCAGTATTTGTGGGCGTCAACCGCCCCAAGATCATCCGGGTCGCAGAGCGCATCAGGAGCGACGGGACCACTACAATGACCCGAGCTCGTACAGATGCCATTCTTCACACATTTGCTTGAGCACGGTGTGCCGGCGGGCTTGCTGGGCTTCATCAGGCAGGACCCGTCCGTTTGGCAGGTCCCTATTGAGCATGGCGACACCGAGCACCCACAGCTCGCGCCGACCTTGGCGACCTTCTGGCATTTCCCGGCACTGTCCGGCACGCCGGTCCAGCATTCACTCAAGATGCTGCTTTGCTCGGCTAGGCAAGCGGGTGGATTTGGGAATGCGGGATCGACGCACGCCCCTTGAGCGTTGCACACTCCGTTTGAGCACAGCCCCGCCGTTTCGCAGGCGGCCCCGACGTTGGCGGTTTGGACGCACTGTCCACTTGCGGAGCACTGCGCCGTGAAGCACGGACCCGCCGCTGGACAGCTCTTTCCGGTCTTGGGCACAGCCTTGCACGCTCCAGAAGCATCGCAGATCTGGCTTGCACAGGGAGTGTCCTGCCCACAAGTCTTTCCGGGAGTTGGCGTTGAGTCACAAACACCGTTCGTGAGGCAAATGCCGATGGTGCATGGATTATTACCACAGGACTTGCCGACATTTCCTGCCACTGCGCACTTGCCGGCAACGCAGACTGCGCTGGCACATTGCGGGTCCACATCACCAGCGAGGACACACGTAACGCCGTCGGCGAGCGGCACCTGCTCACACAATCCATTTGAGTTACAAACACCTGACGTGCATACTGAAGTCGCGGTGCAGGACTTCCCGCTGACGGGCTTGGGCACGCACTCCCCTACAGCCTCGCCACACACACCAGAATAGCACTCGTTGTGCACACTGCAGCTACTCTGGGTTTCGTCATTGAGCGCGAAACAGGAGGCCCCAGGATCAGCCACGAACACACATTTGCCGGCGCTGGAGCACGCCTTCTTGGCACAGCTAACCTTGACGGAGCTCGCGCACGCCTTACCAACTTTGTCTACATTTACGCTACAATTGCCCGCTGCATCACAGGTCGGAATGCCGCAGCCCTCATCGATGCCGCAGGCTGCGCCCGCCGGGGCAGCGTTAGTCTGGACGCACACGCCTGTTGCATCGCACAGACCCGGTGCACAGCTATTCCCGCCCACAAAGCAGGCTGCCCCCACGTCGAAATCTGCAACGCAAATGCCCGCGCTGTCGCACTTTCCGGTGGCTAGTTTGCAGTCCTTGGGCCAGCCGGGGATGTTGCAGGTGGCGCCTATGGGCAACTGCTTCTGCTCACAGTTGCCATTCGCCGCGCAGAATCCTGCAATGCAACCGATCGAGCCGGAGCATTTCTTTCCAAGACTATCTGAAATGCACTTGCCCTCGGTGCTGCAAGTTCCTTCGCTGCAAGTTCCCGATAATTGAACACACTTTTCCCCAGCCTTTGCGGCGTGGACACATTCTCCGGAAGCGGAGCAGATACCGTCTTTGGCGAAGCATTGGCCCACCATCGGATCGGTGCATGGAGTGCCGGTTGGCAGCGGTGCCTCCGCCGTGCAAACGCCTCCAATTGAGCACTTGCCGGGTCGGCACGGGCCAGTGCCGGAATTGCATGGCTTTCCGGCCACTGAGGATACGCATTTGCCATCCACACAGGTTCCTGCGCCGCACGTGCCCTTGTAAATCTCGCATTTGGTTCCCGAAAGCGGCGTGGGCACACACTCGCCGGAGCTGGAGCAAGTACCTGTTCCTGCATGACATTCCTTGTACGAACTGTAGGTACACGCGCTTCCCGCCGGCGCCGGCTTGGCCACGCAATCGCCACTGGAATTGCAGATTCCGACAGTGCAGGGAGCCTTTGGGCCAGAAAGCGGGCACGAAGCCCCGGCGGCGGTCGCAGGGAGGCAAGCACCCGTCGCGGAGCACTTGCCCGCGCTTGCTTTGCACATCGGCGGGGACGAAATGCTGCAGTCGCTTCCTTCCGGCAGAAGCGTTCGCAAGCACTCACCTGCAGCTGAGCAAATCCCGTTCTCTTGCAGACATGGATCCGACGCCGAACACTTGCTCCCGGCAGGGAGAGGCTGGGACACACATGTCGCGTTCGCGCTGCAAATACCGGGTGCACAGGGCCCTGTTCCCGCGTCACAAGGTTGGCCAAGGGCAGTCTGCTTGCATGCCCCCGCTGCGTCGCAAACGCCGCTACCGCAGGGGCCATCGTGGATCTTGCAGGCCGCCCCCTCCATGGCCTGCGCCACGCACAACCCTGCTGAGTCGCACGTGCCGGCGCCAGCACATGGCCCCTCGCCAACCGTGCACTTCGCCCCCTCGAACACCTCCGCGACGCACCCGCCGTTGGCGTCGCACCGACCGAGCTGTTTCTGGCAAGCCGTAGGCGCCATGACCGAACACTCCTTCCCCACCGCCGCGGGCTGCTTGCCCGTACACTGCCCCGCCTCATCGCACACGCCTACCGTACAAGCCCCCGCAACCTCGCCACACACTGCGCCGACCAGCGCCTTGGGCACACATTGTCCGCCTTGCCAAACGAACGACCTGCACGATTCCTTGGCCGACTCGCAGGCCGCTTGCTCCGGCGACGGGGTCGTGTCCACAGCCCCGGCGTCGGCAGGTTCTGACTTGCTCGAAGTACAGGCGATCGCCAGAACAGCAACAAGCCCGAGAAAACCCAGACGGCCCCAGGGGATTCTGCCCAGCGCTGCTCGTGAATTCGGATCCGCCGTGGTCATCATCTCAACCTCACTTCGCGCCGCTTGGCTAGTCTGGGACGCAGTTGCCCTTGGCGCAGTGGGCTCCGGGGGCGCAGCTCCAGCCTTCGGTGTATTCGCCAGTGAATTTACAGCTGCATTTGTCGATCGCCTGCTCCCACGTGCATGGGTTGCCGTCATCGCAGTCCCAGTCGTTGTAGCCGGGGTCTGCGCCGTTTACACACGTGCCGTTGTGGCAGAAGTGGTCATCGCACGGACCACCGATACCACAATCTGTGCCTAGTGCAGCGTTCTTGAAATAGCATTTGAGGTCTGCTCCACACACACCGATGATGCATTCACTGTCATTTGAGCCACAATAAATCGATTTTGAAAAATGCCAGCACTTTCCAGTCGGAGCTGTGGAGCACATTCCAATGCTGCCCGTGAGCTGCGGAAGGCCAAAAGGGCCGCAGCAGTCTGACGTTGCACAGTCTTCGTCCAAGATGCACTTCTCCGAATGTAGGTCGCCCGGCAGGCCACAAGCGCCGGCGGTGCAGGTGCCGCTGAAGCAGCCCATGGCGCACGGCGTGCCGTCGGCCACTTGGCCTTTCGTCAGGCATTGCCCCGCCACGCATTCCGTAGCTGCAGCGCACGGGTCGGCGGAGGGACAGAAACCGCCACCGCTCGTACCGGACAATGCGACACACCTGCCCTTGCCGTCACAGGAATTGGAGTAATTGCACGCCGCCATCCCCGGCTTGGAAACATAGGCGTAGCCCGGCTCGCACTTGCTTCCCGCCAGCTTGGGCGAGGCCGCGCAGCGTCCATCGGCTTGGCACGCATAGCTCGCGCAGTCGAACTGCACGGGTGTCGTGTCGCTATCCGCATACGGCGTGCAAGTCGCCCCGTCGGCCACCTTGCCGACGCACAACCCGGCCTCGCTGCACGTTCCCGTCGCGACGCAAGCACTCGAACACGCTGAACCAACGGGCTTGCTGGGCTTCTGCAGGCAGCTACCGTCCGCCTGGCAAGTGCCAATCGAACAGGGCGACACCCAACAGCCGCAGCTCGCGCCGACCTTGGCGACCTTCTTGCACCCGCCGCTGCCGTCGTTGACCCCGGTCCAGCATTCGCTAAACACGCCGGCCTGTTCGGTCATGCATGCCGGCGGGTCAGGCCAGGCCGGGTCTACGCAGCCGCCCGTGCTGTTGCACACTCCGTTGCCGCACAGGCCGATGGTCTGGCAGCTCGCGCCCGGCTTGGGGACCTGCGTGCAGACCTTGGCGGCGTCGCACACCCCGGCAAAGCAGGTGGACTTGCCCGGACAGCTCTTGCCAGGGGTGGCCACCTCGTCACAGGTGCCCGCCGCGCTGCAGATCTTCGCGGTGCATGGACCCTCTGGCCCGCAGACTTTGCCCGGCGTGGCCACCTGCACGCAGGCTCCTTTGGCGTCGCAGGTCCCCACTTTGCAGGGGTCGTTGCCGCACGCGGCCCCGGGCTTGGCGACGATAGTGCAACTGCCCGCACTGCACACACCTAACGCGCACTGTGCACTCGCCGACGCGGACAGCGGGCACTTGAGCCCCTCGTTGCCCGGCACCTGCGTACACTCGCCGCTGGCATCGCAGACGCCCGCGGTACACGCGCTGGTGGCCTTGCACGCCTTGCCCGGTGTGGGCTCGAGGCTGAAGTGGCCGAACGACGCGGTGCACACCGGCTGCTTGCACTCTGGCGTGGCCTCCAGAAAGCAGTACGGGGCGCCCTTCTTGCTGGAATTGCACACTTCGCCAGTGGCCGGGCCGACCACGCACTGCCCCGCGGCGTTGCAGGTGTGCTTCGAGCAGGTGATCGGCGACGTGCCGCTGCACGGCGTACCGACGCTGGCCAGGGCCGCCACGCAGACGCCCTTGCCGTCGCAGATGGGCGTGCTGCAGCCGACCATCGGACCGCACGACGTGCCGGCGGCAGCGAATTCCTTGGCATCGCAGCCAGCTTGGGCGTTACAGGTGCCTGGGGAGCAGACGTTGCCGCCGACCTTGCACGCGGCGCCCACCGCGGGCATTGCGATGCACTTGGCCGCGCCATCGCAGGTGCCGACGCCGCTCTCGCACGGCTTGGGCGCAGCGACCGCGCAGGTTGCGCCTTCTGGCAGGGACTGGACGCTGCAGCCCCCGTTTGCGTCGCACAGACCTACTTGACACACCCCAACCTTGGTGCTGCAGGGCTTGCCCACCGCGACGGCCGTACACTTGCCTTGGTCGCTGCAAACGCCCTTGCCGCAGGCGGATCCGTTGAGCGTGCACGCTGCGCCGGGAGTCAACTCCAGCAAACAATTGCCGTCCGCACTGCACGTGCCCGCGCCACATGGCCCTTCGCCGGCCATGCATTTCGCCCCAACAAGCAACTGAGCGACGCAACCCCCGTTCGAGTCGCACCAACCAAGCCCCTTCTGGCACGGTGTAGGTGCTACGACCAAACACCCCTTCCCCGCCGCCGCGGGCTGCTTGCCTGTGCACTCCCCGGCCTCATCGCAAACGCCAACCGTGCACGACCCCGCATTCGCCCCGCACACCGCCCCCACCAGCGCCGTGGACACGCATTTCCCGCCTTGCCAAACGAACGACCGGCACGGCTCCTTGGCCGATTCGCACGCCTCTTGCTCCGGCGACGGGGTCGTGTCCACGGCCCCGGCGTCGGCAGACTCCGGCGTACTCGAAGAGCAGCCCACCGCCAGCGCCGCGACAAGCCCGAGAAAACCTAGACGCCGCCAAGCGAATTCGCCACCCGCCGCCCGCAAGGCGCAACCGCGACCACCGTCCATCCGGCCCTCCCCTCTGCCGCCGGGCCCACTGCCCAACGCCCCCCAGCCAACCTGCGTAGGTTGCCGCAATCGGCGCAATAGTTCACCCGGCCCTTGGGCCGTGGCCAGGGCAAAGGCCGAGGCAAATTGCGCTAATACGCCGCGATGACTTGCTTTCTGGCCAAAGCCCGAGCCCAGGCCCAGGCCCGCGGCCGCCGTGCTTCAAGACAAAGCCATGACAAAGTCGCAGCCTATCGCCCGCCCAACCCCGCCCGGTGCGGCAGGGATGCGAATCGCGGAGCGACGGCGTCCGACGCCGCTTGAGGCGCCGCCTGCAAGGGGAATTTGCCGCCCGCGGTGTCGCCGAAAGTCGCAGCCCGGTCGCCGAAGGCGAGCCGCCCAAATACCGAAAAAAGCGCGGCATCAGGGCGTTGGGCTGGCCAAATGCGTCTAGTCTTGACCGCTAACCCAGCTTGGCGCGGATGACCTTCGACACCAGGCCAGGGTCGACCTTGCCTTTGTGGTCTTTCATGACCAAGCCAGTGATCTTGCCGGCCATCTTGGGATCCACCGTGCCAAGGGTCGCCAACACCTGGTCGACAATGGCTGCGGTCTCTTCCTCGCTGGCGAGCTGCGGCAAGAAGCGCTGCAGATAGGCAATTTCGGCCAAAGGCTGGCTGATATTGACGTCGCTGGCGTCGACACCGCGGGTGAGAAACTCGTCGGCCGAGTTCTGCAGTTGCTTGGCGTACGAGCGCAAGACCTCAAGCACCAGCTCGTCATCGACCACCACGCCGGCTTTGGCCGTGCGGCGCTTCATCACTTCGGTGCGGACCATGCGCACGGCGGCCAGACCGATCTTGTCGCCCGCGCGCATGCAGTTCTTGAGCTCTTCCGTCAGCTGTTCTTCCAGGGTAGCCATGTTCTTTCCTTTGCTGAGGGCCGGCGAAAAATCGAATCGATTCCCCCCGGTCCCTATCGCCTGCTGGGTGGGTCGCAAGTGCGCGCCCCCAGTCGGGTTCGTCGCACCGCTCCGCGAGAGGTCGTGCCGAGCTATCTCTACACACGGCCAAATTTAGAACGGTTTTGCGCCACCAGCGGCCGGGGGAGCGCCACCTGGAG
>JBIKTV010000587.1:0-3508 GCA_044347905.1 Myxococcota bacterium | reverse complement strand
GGGCAATCCGCGCCAACTCTGCATATTCGTTATTGAGGTGCTTGCGGCAAACCTCGTCGCTGAGGGCGGTCACGCTGACGAAGTACTCCTGCCAGTCCGCGGGAACCTTGGTAGATCTGGTGGAGGCCATGGCATCTCCCTCGCGTCGTCGATGGACACCATAGCACGCGTCGCGGCCGAGGACGACCGGCTGGCAGCGCCTGCTCCAAGGCGGATTCCAGCAGCTTGCCGGCGCCTGTCAGGCCATGAAGACCGCGGGTTTGCCGCAAGACCTGGCCAGCAGCCCAATGTCCAACCCCCTGGATATAGGGAACTGATGGATTGTGGATGGTATTTGCTAATTCGAGTGTAGCGGACACGGCGGTTGCCGGTCAGGGTCTTGCGGGCGCGGGGGAGTCTGGCTGCAGGGTCGGATCGGCTGGGTTTGGGCGTCCCGGGCCGGCGACGGGGGCTGGTCGGGTTCACGCGAGGGTCAGCGCCGGCCCGTCGCGCTCCGGCCGCCGGTCGACGGGGGCGTGGTCGGGAATCGCGGCTATCGGCTCCCGGCGGTGGCGACGCTCAGCCGCGCCGCCCCCCCTTCGGGGCCTGGATCGCTGACGCGGCGGTGGGGGCTGGTGCTGGGAGCAGAGGCGAGGAGTGGCGTTGAAATCGGGGGTTGGGTAGGCAGGTGCGACGTCGCAACTTGTTTGGGCTGTGTTGAGTGTGGCTGGCGGAGTGCTTAGAGACGCTCGGGTTGCGCGAAGACTAGCGTTCTGGTTTTTGTGGCGGCGGTCGAGCGAGATCGTCGACTGGGAGACTGGCGGGGGGCGGGCGTCAGCCCTCACCGACCTACAAGCTTTCTGCCCGCGTCGTCGAGCGTTTGACTTGAGGCCAGAACGGCTCGCAAGCATCGTACGACGGCGTCGGTGCTTGGCTCTCGGCCCAGTCCGAGTACGTTGCTCTCGTCAACCACACCACTGCCGACACATTGCGCCACTGAGGCTGCCAGAAGTGCCGCCAAGAAGGCGGATCCGTCCGTTCGCGCAGCGGCGAAGCTCGCCCACAGTCCAGCCTCATCAGGAACGTCGCTCACCAGCACGACTGTCATCGACGCAGTCGCTCCTTGCTCAGACATGAACACACATGTGCGCGGCGAATTCAGCGACGTGTCGACCGGCTCCGCTGCTCCAATTTCGATGAGGCGCACTGGGGCGAGGATGCCTGTAGCACCGTCGAGCACGTTCCGCACCACTGCAGGTCGGCGCAGGCAAACATCGAACTCAACTGCCATCCTACTGCGCTCCCCTGGCAATCTGAGCCCCGATGAGCCGGACAACGCCGTCCTGAGTGAAGACGGAGATGCCCGAGATAGTACCTTGACCAGGGATCTGTGACAGTGGGCCACCCCGTGCGAAATCTAGAAGTTGGGTGGCCCGCACATTTGGTGCTTTGATGAACAACTCGACCCCACTCACGCCGGCGCTGAGGGCCGACGTCTCAGCCTTCGATGCGTGTCGTAGCACTGCCCCAAGTCCTCCCGCTGTCTCCTTCAAGCTCACGGGGATGCCACTGAGGTGGCCGTCGATTTCGGGGAGGCTCTTCTCGACGGCACCGACAAATGTGCCCTCCTGAAAATCCACAATCTCCTGCGCAAATGCTGCTTCGTGTGGCAACAACCGATTCAGAACTACAGTGCCCGGCCTGCCTGACGGCAGCTGCTTCCTGCCGCCCTTCAATGCCGAAGCAGCCTCAGCACCGGAGTCTATCCCGCCGCCGACCTTGGGCAAGCCCGGTCGCAATCCCAACTCCGCGCCACTTGTGGCCCGCCGCGCCGCGGTCCCCGCGCTTTCCGACGCGACCGCAATCTTCTCCGCAACATGCACCCCGGAGCCCGCGCCACGCACTGCGGCGGCCACCGCCCTCGCCGCCTCGACAGTCTGCTCAACTGCCTTGATCGGATTCCGCGCTATCCGCACGGCGCTACTCGGACTTATCGGGATCCCAGTTGCCTGCCCAAAGGCCTCGTCCGCCAGGGCAACCGCGCCAGCGGCTGGGCCAAAGGCGGCAAACGCATAGCCCACACCCACTGCGGAAACGGCGATCCCAATGGCCGTCAACGCTGCAGGCGCGCCAATCCGACCCTGGGCCGCAAACGCCTCAGGGCGCCGAACCGCAAGCTCTTCGTGGTACTCCCGTGGCCAGCGACCATCCGGATCCACCTTCGTCGTCGGGTTGCTGTGGCAGTACTCGAACGGGCTTTTGCCAGCAGCAAACACCGGATCGCCCGCCGTCCACCGCCCCAACCAAGCCGCAAAGTACCGCGCGCCAAAGTAATACAGCCCGTTCTCGCTATCGCACTCCTTGCCCGCATACCGGTACCGCTTGACCGAGAACCCAGCCGCCCCGCTCGCGGCAAACGCATACGCGGTCCCGCCATACGGGTAATACTCCTCGCGAGTTAGCACCTCCCCAGAATCCGTCGTCTCCAGGCACGCGCTGCCCAGGTGGTTCCCGAGCTGGTGCCGCAGCACCGCCGGCTCCCCGTCGCCGCGCTGCCAGCGACTGCCACTCGACCTGCAGCGCGACAGACGGGCCTCTCGCGGAGTGCCGCCAACGGGCCGGCGAAACCCAACGGTTGGCGACATCGGGGGGCGAGGCGGCTAAAGCCGCGCGCATCATCTACAAAGTCCTCCGGGCTGCGACAGCGTCGCGAATTGCCATGGCCGGAGCCCCAAAAGGGGCTTTCCAGGTGTTGCCACGCGGCTTTAGCCGCCTGGCACCCACGACCAGACAGCACCCCAGGAATTCCGCAGAAGGCCTACACCGCCGTGGGTTTGGCGATCGCGCTGACGACCAGGCAGGCCAAGTGATTGCCGACCTGGTGCCGCAGCACCGCCGGCTCCCCCGTCGCCGCGCCGCCATCAGGCGGACAGGTACATGGCGATTGTCTGATCCATGACATTGCAGGGGATTCTCCCCCTCGGCAAAGCGACCCCGCGTCGCCGGCCCGAGCTTTTAACTTTGGCACATGTGCCAATGTTAAAAGCTCGCCCCCCAGCCGCGCAGCGCCTGGTGTTTGCGGCTCGTAGCGGGGGCGCCCGTTCGGCCGGAGCAACGCGCTGGTCAAGCCAGGCCCAGTCGACCAGATCCTCGAGCGCACTCCGCAGGGGGCGAATTCGACTGTTCGATAGAAGGTCAGCGCGTTCGAAGGGTGTCCATTTGAATACCGGGCTGCGAGCGAAACCTTCTGCGATTGGCGTGGTTGGCTTGGCGTTGACCCAAACCAGCCAGGCGCGTAGGCTCAGCCGCAAGACGCAGCGACGAACCGCGGGGCGCGAGGTCGAGATGCCAAAAGCGCGTTCAGTCCTATGGGCTTGTCAAGCCGTGGCGCTGCTGCTGCTGGCTTGGAGCCTTGCCAGCGCGCCGGTGGACGCAAAGCCGGCTCCGCGCTCGCAGCCGACTCTGGCGCTGTATGGCTTGGCGATCCCCGCAACAGCGTGCGGGCCTGTCAAAAAGCTCAGCCCGGACG
>JBIKTV010000586.1:0-3512 GCA_044347905.1 Myxococcota bacterium | reverse complement strand
TGCCGCTCGCACCGCCCACCGCGCGCATCAGCTGGTTGCTCTCGCGGTCGATCGAGCCAAAGCGCAGGTTCTTGAGCCGCAGCAGGTTGTTGGCCGCGTCCGTCACCTGCGGGCTGTTGCGGTAGCTCGCGGTCAGCAGCCGCACCCGCTGTTCACCCACCTCCGCCGCGCCGCGCCAAAACAGGCTCTTGACCTTGGACCAGGCAAAGTAGTTGGGGTGGACGATCTGGTTGGCGTCGCCGGCGAGGATGAATTTTCCCTTGGCTTTCAGCGAGGCCAGCACCAGCGCCAGCTGCACGTTGGTCAGGTCCTGCACCTCATCCAGCGCCACCAGGTCATAGGTCGGCTGCACCTGGGCGAGCTGAGCGTGGGCGATCAGGTTGGGCTCGTACAGGGAATTCTCTTGTAGCCACGGGCGATAGCGCTCAAACACCTCATAGATCGCCTCGCGTTGCTCTGGGTCAAAGAGCGACTGCTTGACCCCCAGGGCCAGATAGGCCTCGCGGCTGTAGGGCCCCTCAGGCTCCGCCGTCAGCACACCGCGCAGCTCTTCAAACAGCGCATGGGCATTGGTAAAGCGCAGCTTGGACTGGTGGCGCGCAAAGAAGCCGCGAAAGTCGCTGAACGTCACCGGCCGACCATCAGGCACGTGAACCGTCTCTAACAGCTGCTGATAGCTCAGGAAATCCGCCTCCTGATCCTCAGGCGAGCCGTCAAAGGCCACGTACAGCCCCTGCGACGCCTCCGCCAGCCAGCGCGACTCCGTCACATAGGCCACCCGCCCGCCCGCCCGGCGCAAAGCCTGCAGCAGCAAAGCGGTCTTGCCGCTGCCCGCCGATCCCACCACCACCAGCGGCGGCTGCTGTTCCAACGCGGCCCACTGGGCGTCGTCCAGAGACAACGGCTTATCCAGCATCAGGAATTCTGGGCGGGAAGGGTGAACGTAGCGCAGCGGCTGGCAGTCGGCGGCTTCGGCTTGGCTCAGGGGCTCTAGCTTGTCCTCGTCTACCGCCGCTCCGCGCAAAAACCGCGACTTGTCATAGGCATGGTGGGCGATCACCTCCAGCAGCAGGCACACCGTCTCGCCCTCGCAGCGCACAAACTGCAGCAGCAGCCGCGAGGCGTCGTCTAGCTTGGCGCGGCAATACGGGCCGTGGTGGAGCTTTTTGACATCGGCGGAGCGCAAATCGCCGCGCTCTATCGCCGCGCGCACCTTCTCCACCTTGGCGGCCAGCTTGCCGGGGTTCAGGTCGGCGTAGACGAGACAGCGCATGGCGTTTCTCCGTATCATCAGGCACTTGAACTGTCGCGTGTCTTAGGGCTCGTCGCCCAGCAAGTAGTCCAAGTCCTTGTCTAACCAACGCTGCCACAGGCTGTTGAACGCCTTGGTATCTGCGCGGTTCCACGCGGCGTCTAGCTGGCCCAGCCGCGCTTCCAGCTGCCCCACCAGCCGGTCCTGAGGCGCCAGGGCGCGGGCGCGCAGCAGCTCATCGCGGGCCACATCGCGCCAGCCGCGGCGCAGGGCATGGGCCGTCTGCAGGGCATGTTGCCACAGCAGCACCATCTTGGTCGGGTGATCGGCCAAATCCGCAGGCGTCAGGCGGGTATACAGGCGGTCCCACAGTCGCTTCTGCCGCGCGCGGGTGTGGTCCAGGTCGTAGTCCAGCACCCGCTCATCGGCCTGCAAAAAGCGCTGGTACAACCCGTCAAAGCCGATGACATGGCTGGGTATCCGCGCCGCAGGATCGGCCTCTGCAAACACCGGCTGCGTCTCTGCTAGCTGCATGAGATTGCCAATGGGCGGGCGCTTGTAGTGACGCGCGGCCTGGGCCAAGACGGCGAACTCCGGGTGCTGCTTGGCAAACCACCGGGCAAACGCCGCACCGCCGTCGGTATCGCCGCTGCGGAAAGACAGGTGGGCCACCACCCAATCGGGCCGCCGCCCTTCGCCCAAGCGCGCCGCCGCCTCGCTGTACTGGGTGCCGTAGTAGTTGGGCAGCACCACGGCGCCGGGGGCCACAGCGCGGCGGGCCAGGGCATCCAGGGTATCTGGGGCGCGAAGTTCGGCTAGATGCGTTTCTGGAAGCTGTCTTAGATGGGCAATCTGAAACCAAAGGATCACAGGAGACACCACAACGGCCAGCGCCGCAAGCGATCGCTCCGGGCGAGCCCCGGCCGTCACCGCGCCCAGCTGGGCCACGCCCAAGGCCAAAGCCGCTGCGCCCATCAGCACATAGCCGTGGTCGTCTGGGTTGTGGGTGTCGATTTGCATCAGCGCTTTGGTCAACAGCCCGCCCAGCAGCGCCAGGGGCAGCGCCACAGAGGTGCGGTCGCGCAACAGCACCGCCAGCCCTAGCCCGCCCAGGCCCAGCGCCGCCAGGCCTTTGGCTCCGCCGTCAACAATCATCGCCAGCAGAATCATGGCGTTGTCAAAGACCGGCACCTGTACGTCGCGGACCGATTTCTGGAACTGCTTGGCGGTCACTGCGTCCCAAAGACCTTGCCAGGAAGCGGGGTTGCCCCACTGCAGCTCGGTGCCCGCTACGCCGTCTGCGCCCACGGCCGCTGCGCGAAGCCACAGGCCCAGATAAGCGACCCCGACAAACGCGCTGCCCAGAATGATCAGGCCAAGCGCGCGCTTCTGCGAGCGAATCAATGGACCCAGCGCCGGCCAGGCCGCAGCAAGCGCCGCAGGGATGGCAAACAGCGCGACATAGTGGTGGTTGATGAGCCCCAAGCTCAGCGCCAGCGCCGCGGTGGCCAGCTGCCGCAGGCTCTCGCCGCGCTCCCCGGCCAGCACCGCCCGGCCTGCGCGAAAGGAAGCCAGCAATAGCCACAGGTTGGTCGCCAGGGCCAAGGTATAGACCTCGGCGCGCACCGCGACTTGCCACAGCGAGCCAAAGCCCAGCAGGGCCACGGTGCTCAAGGCCGCCCAGGCATCCTGGTGCCAACCGCACAGGCGATCCATCAGCAATTCTCTGGCAATTCGCACGGTCAACAGCGCAGACACGCCGGCAAACAGCGCCGACAGCCAAGCCACCCGCGCCGCATGGGGGCCCAAGGGCAACAGCTCTGCGAGCCCGGCTAGCGACAGCCAGCCGGGATGGCCGGGCGGGTGAATACCGCCCAAAGTCCGCGCCGCAGCGATCAATTCGCCGGAGTCCAAAAAGGAGCCCGCCGGCGCCGCAGAGAAGGCCGTGGCGACCGTGCCCAGGCCCAGAGCCAGCCACGCGAGCCCGTCTTGGCGCAGAGGCGTGGTGGGGATCACGGGTAGGTCCGCTCAACCCAAGCCGATTGGCCGGGCGATTCTTCAACGGTCACGCGGATGCGCTGCAGGTCCAGGCCGGGCAGGGCGCTCTTGAGCTGGATGCCAAACTCGTTGGCCAGGTGCCGGGCCAGCAGCTCAGACGAGGTGTTGGCGATCGGCAGCAGCCGCACGTCGCGCTCGGGCATGGCAAAGCGATCGCTGCCGCCTTCTGGGCGCAGGTACTCGACCTCGACCACGCCGCCGG